>JBKHEM010000025.1:0-25495 GCA_046540815.1 Salinivenus sp. | reverse complement strand
CAGATCCTGTTCAGCATCCTCCTTCTTAACACATGGCTTTTGACGACGCATACCGGCCCGAAACGGCGGCCCTCTACACGGACCTCTACCAGCTCACGATGCTCCAGGCGTACTGGCGCGAAGAGATGCACGCGCCGGCGGTCTTTGACCTCTTCGTGCGCCGGCTCAAGAACCGAAACTACTTCCTGGCCTGCGGGCTGGAGCAGGTCCTCGATCACCTCGAAGCCCTCTCGTTCTCGGACGAAGCGCTCGACTACCTCGCGGCCCAGGACCAGTTTGGCGACGACTTCCTCGACTGGCTGGCCGACTTCGAGTTTACCGGCGACGTGTACGCGGTGCCGGAGGGCACGCCGGTCTTTCCCGATGAGCCCATCGTAGAGGTCGTCGCGCCGCTCGGGGAAGCACAACTCGTGGAGACCTTTCTGCTGAACCAGATCACGTTCCAGACGAACGTGGCCTCAAAAGCCGCTCGGGTGGTCACCGCCGCCGGTGGGGCCGACGGCGACCGCGTTGTGGCCGACTTTGGAATGCGCCGCCTGCACGGCACCGACGCCGCCCAGAAGACGGCCCGGGCCTGCTACATTGCTGGGGCCGACGCCACCTCCAACGTGGCCGCGGGCCAGGCCTACGACCTGCCCATCACAGGCACCATGGCGCACAGCTACATCGAGGCCCACGACGTGGAGATGGAGGCCTTTCGCGAATTTGAGGCGCTGTACCCGGAGACCGTGTTGCTCGTGGACACCTACGACACGCTCAACGGCGTGCGAAAGGTGATTGAGCTCGCGGAGGAAAAAAAGGAGAAGGGGGAGGACTTCCGGGTGCGCGGCATTCGGCTCGACTCGGGCGACCTCGCGGCGCTGGCCCATGAGTCGCGCCGCCTCCTGGACGAGGCGGGCCTCACTGACGTGATGATCTTTGCCAGCGGCGGCCTCGACGAGTACAAGATCGCCGACCTGCTCGACCGCGACGCGCCCATCGACGGCTTTGGAGTGGGAACCAAGATGGGCACCGTGGCCGATCAGCCGGGCCTCGACACGGCCTACAAGCTGTGCGGCTACGACGGCACGCCCCGCATGAAGCTGGCGAAGAACAAGTCGAACCTGCCGGGGCGCAAGCAAGTGGTGCGGCAGTACGAGGGCGACACGGCGGTGCGCGACGTCATTGCGACCGAGGACGAACAGGTGTCCGGGGCGCCCCTTTTGGAACGCGTCATGGCCGATGGAGAGCGCACCGACGCCGGTGCGCGGCGCCCCATCCGTGCGCTCCGTGAGCACGCCATCGCCCGGATGGACGAGTTGCCTGATCGCCTGCACGCCCTCGACGCCGACCCGGAGCCGTATAAGGTGGTCCTCAGCGACGCCTTGCGCGAGCGATACGACCAGACCCGCGCCCACCTGGAGGCAACCATGACCGAGGAGCCGGCGTAGGGGACCGTCCTGCGTCGGGAGCGTCGGCCCCCTGTCGCCTGTCTGTTTCTCGTTCCCCCGTCCGCCGACATGGACCGCCCGCAGCCCAACCACAGCCCGACGGCCGCTCCGCCCGACGCCCCGGAACACCGGCGCCTGCGCACGCTGGAGCACTACGACGTGCTCGATGCGCCGCCCACCGAGGCCCTCGACCGCATCACGCGGCTCGCCACCACCCTGTTCGACGTGCCGGTGGCCCTGGTCAATGTCATCGACCGGAGTCATCAGCACTGCGTCTCGGCCCAGGGGTGGGCCCTCGAACAGACCGATCGCGAAGTCTCGTTCTGCAACTACACGATCCGGCAAGACGGCGTGATGGTGGTCGAAGACACCCGCGAGGATGAGCGCTTTGCCGATCATCCGATGGTGACGGGCGAGCCGCACATCCGCTTCTATGCCGGCGCCCCCCTGACGGCCCCCAACGGCTATCGCCTGGGGACGCTCTGCCTCATCGACGACGCCCCGCGGGGCCTGTCGGCGGAGCAGGAGAACCTGCTGGCCGACCTGGCCGGTGTCGTGATGGACGAGCTCAACCTCCGCCACTACGCCTCGGACCTCGACGCCTCGCGCCGCGCCCACCGCGAAACCAGCGAGCAGCGCAGGCGCATCCTGGAAAGCATCACCGACGCCTTCGTGGCGGTCGATGAAAACTGGACGTTTACGTACGTCAACGCACAGGCCGAGGCCCTGCTGGAATGCCCCCGCGACGAACTGCTGGGCGAGTCGATGTGGGACGCGTTTCCGGAGGCGGTTGGGTCGACGTTCCAGAAAAAGTACGAAGCGGCCATCGAAGAGCGCACGACGGTCGAGTTCGTCGAGTACTATCCGCCGCTGAATCGGTGGTTTGAGGTCAAGGCGTTCCCCTTCGAGGGGGGGCTCTCGGTCTATTTTGACGACGTGAGCGACCGCATGGAGGCGCGCGAGAGCCTGCGCCGCGAGCGCAACCTCACGGAGGCCATCATGAACACCAGTGTGACGGCCCTCCTGACCGTCGACCGGCAGGGACGCTACTCCTTTGCCAACGAGCCGGCGCGCAAAATTCTCGGCATCGACCCCGGAACGCTTGAGGGTCGCCGCGTCAAGAAGGTTGGTACGCTCTACACGCTCGATGGAGAAGAGGTGTCGGAGGACGAATGGCCGTTTGCCCAGATTATGCGGAATGGGACGCCGGTCACGGACGAACGATACGTGTTGGAACGGCCCGACGGCGAGCGACGCTTCATTCGTATCAACGGAGCGCCCCTCCGCGACCCCGACGGCACGGTGCGACAGGTCGTCTTTTCAGTCGACGACGTGACCGAGCAGGTCGAGTACGAGCAAAAGCTGAAGGCGGCCAAAGAAGAGGCCGAGCAGGCGAGCCAGCTCAAGTCGGCCTTTCTGGCGAACATGAGCCACGACGTGCGCACCCCACTCTCGTCGATCCTTAACCTCACGGAGCTTCTCGCACGGGAAGCCCCGGAGGCGTGCCAGCACCGCATCGAGCTGATCGAGCGCAGCAGCTACCGCCTGCTCGACACCATCGACTCGGTGCTCGACCTTGCGAAACTGGAGACCGGCGCCGTGGAGCCCGATTGGGAACCGGTCGACCTCGTGGATGAGCTCCTCGGCACCGCGGAAATCTTTCAGCCGCAGGCCGACGAGAACGGCCTTTCGCTCCGGACGGACGTGCAGCGACCTCTCACGGCCACGCTGGACCCGAGCATGCTCCACCGCATTCTCGACAACCTCATCAGCAACGCCCTCAAGTTTACGGAGGCGGGCGGGACGGTTGCGCTCCGAGCCCGCGGCACCGACGAGGCCGTCACCATCGAGGTCGAAGACACCGGACCAGGCATTCCGGAGACGTTCCGGCCCATGCTCTTTGAGTCGTTTGCACGGGGGCCGCACGAGGGCGATGGGGACGGCAGCGGGCTGGGCCTGGCCATCACAAAGCGCCTGACGGAGGTGATGGGGGGGACGGTGGAGGTGGACAGCGAGGTGGGCGTGGGCACCACCTTCACCGTTCGCCTGCCCCGAAAATAACGACAGGGCCTGGGACTCGCGTCCCCACCCTCTTTTACGATTTTGCTCACAACCTCGACGTTCGTTCATGGCCATTGGCTGGGGCATCCTCGGCACCGGCAGCATCGCGCACCTCTTTGCCTCGGATCTCGGACTGCTTCCCCGGGCGGATCGGGTGGCCGTGGGCTCCCGGTCGCAGGCGCGCGCGAAAGCGTTCGCCGACGAATACGACATTCCGAATCGCCACGGGAGCTACGAGGCCCTCGTCGCCGACCCGGCGGTGGACGTGGTGTACGTGGCCTCGCCCCACACGTATCACGCCGAGCACACCCTTCGGGCCCTGGAGGCGGGCAAGCACGTGCTCTGCGAAAAGCCCCTCACCATCAACGAAGCACAGGCCGAGCGCGTCATCGCGACGGCCCGTGCCGAGGACCGGTTCTTGATGGAGGCGCTCTGGACCCGCTTCCTGCCGGTCATGGACGACGTGCGTCGGCTCGTGCGCGAGAAGGCGCTGGGCGACCTTCACCTCCTGCAGGCCGACATCGGGGTGGTGCACCCGTTCGATCCCGCCCACCGGCTCTACGACCCGGCCCTGGGGGGCGGGGCGCTTCTGGACCTCGGCATCTACCCCCTGTCCCTGGCCTTCGACCTCTTTGGTCCGCCGGACGCCATGACGAGCGATGCCGTCATCGGCGAAACGGGCGTCGACGAGCAGTGCGTCGGCCTTCTCCAGTACGACGACGGGCCGCAGGTGACGTGGCAGGCGTCGGTTCGCGTCGATCCAGGGCGCACCTTCACCCTCTCGGGCACGGAGGGACGGCTGCACGGCCGGCGGGCGTGGTGGAAGGGCGCGCCGGTGGTGCATGCGACGCCCGACGGAGACGAAGTGGCGACCTACGCCCGCCCGTTCGAGGGCAGCGGCTATCAGTTTGAGGCGGCGCACGTCATGGAGTGCCTGCGCGCCGGCCGGACCGAGAGTCCGGTAATGCCGCTTCGCGAAAGCCGCGCCCTGCTCCGCACGATGGACGCGCTGCGGGCCGAGTGGGGGGTGGTGTACCCGGACGAACCGTAGCTTCCGGGCTCGTCTCCCCAATGCCCCTCCGGGGCGGCTCCGGTCGCTACAACGACCAACGGGGGGCGTGTCCTACTCCGTCGGCTGCGCCTCGCGACCCGGGGCCAGCAGGTAGAGCACCGCCATGCGCAGGGCCACGCCGTTGGTGACCTGACTCAGGATGATGGAGCGCTCGTGGTCCACCACGTCGTCAGCGAGCTCAATCCCCCGGTTCACCGGCCCGGGATGCATGATGAGGAGCTCGGGATGGCGACGCAGGTGCTCCCTCGTGATGCCGAACCGGGCGTGGTACTCGCGCACGCTGGGGAAGAGGCCCTCGTCCTGCCGCTCCATCTGAATGCGGAGGGCCATGGCAATGTCGCACCCCTCCAGCGCCGCGTCGAGGGTTGTCGTCGTGCGCACGCCCATCGCGTCCGCCATTCCGACCGGCAGCATGGTGGGCGGACCGCAGAGCGTGACGGTGGCCCCAAGGGTGGTCAGGGCGTGGATGTTGGAGCGGGCCACCCGGCTGTGCGTGATGTCGCCGATGATGGAGACGTGCAGGCCCTCGAACGAGTCGATGTGTTCTCGCATCGTCAGGACGTCGAGGAGCGCCTGTGTGGGATGGGCGTGGGCACCGTCGCCCGCGTTCAGGATGACGCTGTCCGTGCAGCGGGCGAGGAAGTGCGGAGCGCCGGGCGAGGAGTGGCGCAGCACCACCACGTCCACCTTCATGGCCTCGACGTTGCGGGCCGTGTCCTTGAGCGACTCGCCTTTCTTGACGGACGAACCCGACGTGGAGAGGCTCACCGTCTCGGCCGAGAGGCGCCCGGCGGCCAGCCCGAACGAGAGCTTCGTGCGGGTGGAGGGCTCAAAAAAGAGGCTGGCGACCGTGGTGCCCTGCAGGGTCGGCACCTGGCGAATCGGACGGTCCAGCACCGCCCGAAACTCCTGGGCCGTGTCCAGGATGTGGGTGATCTCGGCGGCGCTGTACGTGGACAGGTCGAGCAGGTGGCGATGGGAGAGGGCAGGGCCGGTCGTCGAGGCGTCGGGGGAGGCGGCCATGAAGCGGGGCGGTCGGGGCGGCAGTGAAGGGGGGCAGCGGAGGGCGTCGTCAGCGCGACGTGTCGTCGGGGCCGGAGGGCTCGGATTCGACGAGCCACACCCCGTCGGCATCGTCAACCTCCTCAACTTCCACGCGAACCGACTCGTCGGGCAGGGTGGGCACGGTCCGGCCCACGATGTCGGGGGCGATGGGCAGCTCGCGATGGCCCCGGTCGATGATGACGAGGAAGCGGACGGAGGCGGGGCGGCCCAGGTCCATCAGGGCGTCGAGCGCGGCGCGGCCCGTGCGGCCGGTGTACACCACGTCGTCGACGAGCACCAGGTGGCGGCCCGTCACGTCGAACGGAATCCGCGTTTCCCGAATCCGGCGCTGCTCAAAGCGGAGGCGCACGTCGTCGCGGTACATGGTGACGTCGAGCAGTCCGAGCGGCAGGTCAATGCCTTCCTGCTGCACAATCCGCTGCTGCAGGCGGCGGGCCAGGTGCACGCCACGCGTCTGCATGCCCACGAGGGCGAGGGACGGGACGTCGTCCGACGCCGGAACGACGAGCTCCAGGATCTGCTGAGCCATGCGGTCGAGCGTGCGCCCCAGGTCGCGGGCCGACAGGAGCTGGGCCTTGGAGGGGAAGGGGGGCGGCATGGGAACGAGGAAACGATCGGCGGAGGACGGACACGCACGGCACGTCGTCCGGCACCGGACGACACGACCAAGGAACCGAAGACGACGGAAACTTTCTAACCGGGTCCCCTTTCTTTTCCCCGCTTTTGCTCCTGCGCATGCCCGACTCGGAGACTGCCCTTCGCTATCTCGATCCTGTTGTCGTGTCACAGCTGGCGACCATGGAGCTCCGGGCGCGGCTCATTGTGGAGGGCTTTATCACCGGCCTCCACCGCAGCCCGTATCACGGCTTTTCCGTCGAGTTTGCCGAGCATCGGCCCTACAACCCGGGCGACGAGCTGCGGCACGTGGACTGGAAGGTCTACGCGAAGACCGACCGCTTCTACGTGAAGCAGTACGAGGAGGAGACAAACCTGCGCAACTACGTGGTGCTGGATACCTCGCCCTCGATGCACTATCAGGGCGACGCGCCGCTTTCAAAGCTGGAGTACGGGTCGTACCTGGCCGCCGGCCTCCACAACCTGATGGTGAAGCAGCGGGACGCGACGGGACTGATTGCCTTCGACGAGTCGGTGCACACGATGCGGCCGCCGAAGGCCACGGCCGGATCCCTGCGCCGCCTCCTCGCCACCCTGGAGCAACTGAACGACCGGACGGCCACCGGCACGCGGACCAGCGCCGCCGCTGCGCTCGACGAGGTTGCGCAGCGCATCCAGCGCCGCTCCCTGGTCGTGGTCATCACGGATCTGTTTGAGAACGTCGCCGCCCACGACGACCTGCTCCGCGCCCTGCGGCACCTGCGCCACCAGGGGCACGAGGTCGTCGTGTTCCACGTGCTCGAAGGCGGGACGGAGCGGACGTTCGACTTTCCCGACCGGCCGATGCTGTTTCGCGATGTCGAGACGGGCGAGGAGGTGTCGCTCCGCCCCGCCCAAATGCGCGAGCACTACGAGGAGGCGGTCGAGCACTTTACCGAGAGGTTCCGCCGCCGCTGCCGGGAGCACGACATCGATGTTGCGGAGCTCGACACGAATGCGGCCTACGATACGGCCCTGATGGCGTACCTCAACAAACGCACCCGCCTGGTGTAGCGGGGCCCCTCCAGGTGCGTGCCGCTACGCGTCGGAGGGGACCCGACGCTCGCGCAGGGTGGTGCGGGTCCGTTCCACGTGTGTCTTCAGCTCGTGGTGCGCTTCGGCCGTCGGAAGGCCCACCACCACCGGGCCTCGCTCGGTCCGCAGCAGCAGCACGACGTCCGAGAGGCGGCCAATGAAGATGGACGTGACCGCGTAGCGCCGGTAGTGCTGGTGGTAGCGGGGGGCCGGGATCACGGAGGCTTCCTCAATCGCGTCGTACGGGATGGTCCGCGTGCGGTGCCCCTGTTCCAGCCGAAGGGCCTTGGCCGTGCACGTGGCCGTTACGGCGGGACGGAAGCCGAGGAGGCCCACGCCGCCCCACACGCCCGCCATTGCCAGTTGCCCCACCCAAAACAGCGCCTGCCGGGAGGGCTGTTCAGCGAAGTACGAGTGCAGGAGCGCCCAGCCCAGATAGTGCACCATGAGGAGCAACAAGGCCAGGGCGGTGAGGGCCACGAGGAACAGGGCCTCGCCCCGGAGGCGATCGCGGGTCCAGCGCCGGAAGGCGCGGCCCAGAAGCGAGTGGCTTGGGTCGTAACAGCGGGGGGACCGAAACCTACGGGTCACAAGCAGCGGTGGGAAGTGAAAGGCAGTGTGGCACCTCGGCCGCAACGCGAAGCCGAACGGCACCGTTCTGTACTCGATCCCGGTTGGACCGTTCGGTGCGCCCGTCAGTCGGAGGGGGACGGCGATAGAGGGCTGGCCTTGGCCGAGTCCGTCTCCGCGCTATACTCATTCAGCTCAAGGGTGAGTTCCTCGCGGTAGGCCCGGTAGGCCGTCACCAAGATGGCGGTGAGGGGCACGGCGATCAGAAGGCCGAGGATGCCAAAGAAGACCCCAAACGCCAACAGGGAAAACAGAATAAGGAGCGGGTGGATGCCCACCTGATAGCTAAGAATGTTGGGCGTCAGGACGCTCTGTTCCAGGAAGCTCTGGCCCAGGAGCACGGCGACGACGATCAGCGCTTTCACCCACCCGGAAAAGACGAGAGCCACGAGCCCGCCCACAAAAAGCGTGATCAGGGCCCCGAGTTGAGGGATGAAGTTGAGAACGCCGGACAACAGGCCGATGAGGAGCCAAAACGGGACGTCGAACAGGAACAACAGCACCGACACGTTGAACGTCGCAATGGTACTGATGATGAGCTGCCCCCGGAGGTACTGGCCCACGATGCTGCCGGCCTCCACCACGTAGTCGCGCCGTCCGCCCGCCGTCGGGAAGAGGTCAATGAGGGCGGCCTGGATGTCGGGATAGTCCTTCAGCGTGTAGAAGAGCAGCACCGGCACGAGGGCGACAAGGGTCACTGCGCCGAGCACAGACCCGAGGGAGGACACCAGGTTCTGGGCCGCTTCGGGGAGGCGGCCGGCCTGCTCCCGGGCCAGGGATTGGAGTTGCTGGAGCGCTTCCTGTTTTTCAACGAACCCGATGGTCTCCAGTGTGTCGAGCACGGCGGACGTGCTGAGCCAGGCCCGCAGCCCACCGATACCCTCCACTACACGGGTCGAAAGCGTGTCGATCTGATCGACCACGCTGGGCGCTAGAAGGAGGATGAACAAGGCCACGCTTCCCACGACGACCCCGCTGACGAACAGGGAGGAGAGCCACCGCGGCACCCGGTACCGCAGCCGGAGGTTCCGCACCAGGGGGTTAAGGAGGTAGGCCAGCAGGTACACGGCGGCAAAGGGAATGAGAACGCCGCTGATCTTATCCATGGCCCACAGCAACAGGAGCAGGCCCCCGGACAGCAGAAGGGCGCGCACCGTTTTTTGTCGCCGCAGCGGCCAGAGGAGGACCACCCCGGCCAGAGCCACCAGGGGCGGATTCAGAAAGCGGTCGCCCTCGGGCGGCAGGTGCATCTCGTAGAGCAGCAGCAAGAAGAGCACCACGCCTCCCGAAATGAGAACGGTCTCGAACGCCGTGCCTCGGCCCCAGCCCACCGAGGCGGTGGAGGAGGACGAGACCCCCGCCGTGTCGGATCCTGAGGAAGAAGCATCTTCGGACGGAGTCGACTCCGACGAGGACGATGTCGACGGACCAGAGGAAGACGGCATGGCGAAGCAGGAAACGAGAAACCAAGCACACGATCTGTTGCAACACCCGCAAACGGGAGCGGGTTCGCGGCCCTCCAGGTTCGTCTCAGTAGGCGTACTCGAAGAGAAAGTCGACCTGGAATGAGTTCTGGGTGCTCAGGGCCCGAAGCAGAAGGGCGTCCGTTAGGTTGTATTCCATGGTGAGGTCGGGCAGGTAGGCCGCCGACTGGGAACCGTTCAGGCTGGACGTGCTCACCGGTTGCTCGATGGACACGAAGAACCGCGGGGTGAAGTAGCGGCCCAACGTGAGGTAGGAGGTGCCCGACGTTCGGATTTGGAGGCGCACCACGTCCATTCCGAGCTCGTTGGCGGCCAAGTTTTCCACAAGGTTGGTGGCCTGTCCCAGCAGCACCTGGGTGCCGAGGTTGCCGCCCCCGCCGCCCTCCCCAGAGCCACTGCTTCCGCCGCTGAACAACTCGTCTGCCGGGCGCCCGGTGGCAAGGTACGAGAGGATGTTGCGCGTGTCCATGGGTGGCTCGGACGCAAGGGTCGGGGTCAGGTCGTCGGGTCGTCCCTCTAGGGTCAACGTAATGCGCACCTCCGACTCCTGGGAGCCCCGGGCGCGCTGCTCGTAAAGCGCCGCCAGGTTAAGATATGGGGTGTAGGGATCGCCGTTAAAGGTGAGGGTTCCCTCCGAAATCTGGAACTCCTGGCCAAACTGCTGCAGCGTGCTTCGGCCCTCGACCACCTCGATGGTGCCGTACACCTCGGGGTCTTTGCGGGGCGCCTTGTTGAGGTCGAGGTCGCCCGTAAACTGGATGTTCATCTCCGGGGTGCTCTGGGAGCGGAGCCAGGTGTCCCGCCGGATGCGGACCGTCAGGTCCATGGCGAGGGCGTCGTAGGCGTCGTACGTTGTGGTGTCGGACGCGGTCGTACGAATCCCAAAGCGGTTTTCGAGGGTGAGCTGGTCGTCCGACGAGAGGGCGACGGTTGCGGCAGACTCACCGGCGGCGGTCGCCTCCGTAAACGACACGTCGGCACTTTGAACCTCCACGGTGCCGTTGAGCTCGGGCTCCTGGGTGGTGCCCTGCAGCTCCATCGATCCGTCGATGAGGGCGCGGCGGTAGGCGCGCGTATCGATGGCGAGGAAGTTGGATGCGTTGAGGTCGAGGTCGAACGTGCCCACGGTGAGCTGCGGGAAGTTGACGACACCGCTGGCCCGCAGACGGCCGCTGTTTCCGGATTGCACCGCCGCTTGGTCCAGGGTCACCTGATCGTCCGCGAAGCTGAGGGCGGCCTGCGCGTTGCGGTATGGGGTGCCGAGCGCGGGAAGGTACGCCCCTCCGTTTTCGAGCGACGCGGTGCCCTGCAGGTCGGGGTCGTTCAGGGTGCCCCCCACCGTCACGTCCGCGGCCACCGAGCCGCGCACGTCGCGCACCGTTTCGGGGTCCAGGAAGGGGTCGACCCAGTTGACGGGGAAGCGGTCGGTGGACAGGGCCAGTTGCACGGGGCGCTGGCCGACATCGACAGGGGAGGTGGCGTCGAGGCGAAGGTCGGCGGGGAGGCTGCCCGTGGCGGTCAGGCGGCTGCCGTCGGTGTGCGTCAGGGTGGCGTCGAGGCCGACGGCGAGGCTGTCGTAGCCCACGTCGAGCTGCATGGTGCCAACGGGCTCGTCGTTGGAGCGCAGGTCGAGTGCCAGGCCGCCGTCGAGGACGGGGGCCGTGGCGGGGCCCGTAAGGTCCATCTCCCCGGAGAGCGTGCCGCCCAGCCCCGAAAACCCAAACAGGGGCGAGACCTCTCCGAGGCGGACGTCCTGGGCGGTGACGGAGAGGTCCTGGTCGCCCCCCGTGTCCACGACCCCGTCGGCAGACAGCCGCTGGTCGTCGCTGCGGAGACGGAAGTTCTCCACGCGATACTGGTCCCCGGCCGTCAGGGTGGCCTCCTGCGCGAGTGCCCACTGGTCCGGCCCCATCCGGAGGTCGAGGCGCGAGAGCGTGACGGTGGTCTGGTCGGCCTCGGGGGTGACGGAGGCGCGGAGGTCGGCCCGGTGCGAAGAGTCCAGCTGAAACGTGGACGAGACGTCGGCCTGCGAGCCGTCGTACGAGGCGCGCAGGCGGGTGCGCTCCACCGACAGCGCAGGAAGCGAGGCGTACCCGAGCGTGCCGTCGACCTCCAGCTGCTGAAGTTGGTCGGTATCACGTGCGCCATTCAGGTCGACATCCGCCTCGGCCAGTTGAAAGTCGTCGTAGGTTAGCCCCTCCAGCTCCAGGGCGCCGTCGAACCGCTGATCGACGGCGGTGCCGTAGAGGCGGGCCTTGAGGGTTGCCTCCTGGAGCCGCAGTCGCTGAGCGCCCACCAGGCGCTGCAGCGGCTGGAGGTTCGTCACCGTGGCGTCGAGCGCAAGGGAGGAAGAGGCGGTCGTGTCGGTGAGGGCCAGTGCGCCGCGGCCTTGCCCGTCGAGGACGTTCGAGTCGATGCCGAGCGTATCGAGGGCCAGCCGTCCGTCCTCAAGGGTTCCCCCCGCGTCCAGGGTGTGAACGCGGAACTGATCCCACCGGGCGCCCTCGGCCGTCAGCTGGGTCGTGGCCGCGAGGGAGTCAGGGTCGGTGCCGCGCCCGTCAAGCGTCCACTGCAGCGTGTCGAGGCGGGCCGTGAGCGAGTCGTTTCCGGCCAGGGCGGCCACGTCGAGGCCCCCGGCGGCGGCGCGGGCGGTGTAGGTCGGTGTGGTGGCGAGGCTATCGCCGCGCCCCTTCAGCTGAACGTGGCCGTCCGCCAGGGAAAATGCGCCGTCCGCCGAGGCCCCACCGTCGGCAACGCCAATCGAAAGCTGTCCTTCGGAGAGGACGGCATCGTTAATGCTCGATTCGCTGAGGGCAATCCCGGCGTCGAGCGAGAGGGAGGAGGGGTCGGCGCCGCGCCCCTCCAGCGTCAAGCCACCGGAAAGAGCGGTTCGGAGCCCCGGGACGCCGGCCAGGGCGCCGGCGTTGAGATTTTCAAATTGGCCCTCCGTCAACTCGTAGGACGGCTCTGCGTCGAACGGACGGGCCGTGGCGGCCCACTCGCCCCGGCCCTGCGGCGTCTCGAGCGTGCCGTCGCTCGTCAGGGTGCCGTCGCGCAGGCGCACCTGGGTCTCGGCCCCGTCGAGGGACTGGCGGTTGACGCGCGAGGAGTCCAGGGTCATCGCGGCGTCGAGGCGGAGGGACGACGGCTCCGTCCCGGCCAGGCGACCCTCGACCGTTCCGTTCAGATCGCTCGACTGGGTGGAGTCTTGCAGGAAGGGGCCCAGGTCGACGTTCCGGAAGCGCCCCTCCGTGAGCGCCAGGGCGAGGGGATCGGCAAAGGGCTGTCCGGTGGCGGCCAGGGACCACGTGCTCTCGTTCAGGACAAAGTCCGTCTCCGCCCGCAGGTCCCCATCGGCCAGCCGAGCGGTGGCGGACAGCGTCGACAGACGGTGCGCTCCGTAGTGCGCATCGGCAAGGTCTGCCGAGGCGTCAAGTTGAAGGGCCTCAGGAGTGAAGCCGCGGCCATTGGCGCGGAGGGTGCCGTTGATGCGACTGTCGGTGGTGTCCCCCGCCAGGGCGGCCAGGTCGACCTCTTCCATGCGCAGGTACTCGAGGGCAAACGCTTCGCTGCCGTCCCGCTCAAGGGAGCCGGCCGTGGCCAGGCGTCCCTCGGGGAGGGCGAGGCGCCCATTCAGGCGGGCCTGTTCGGGGCGGAGCGCGATCGACAGGGTGCCGCCGGTGAGGCGCTGGGTGTTGAGGCGAGAGGGGGCCAGTTCAAGCTGTGCGTCGAGGCTCATATCGGGCCCGCCGAGGTTGGAGCCCTCGACCTCCGCCGTCGCCGACAGGTCGCTCTCCACGCCGGCGTCGGGGGCCAAGGCGGCCACGTCCAACCCCTGCGTGCGCAGCGTGAGGGCAGCCGACGGGGCGGCGTCGAAGGGGCGCATCTGCCCGGTGGCCTGGAGCGTGGCGCCGTTGATGGTGCTCTGAGCGTCCAGCTCCGCGGTTCCCTCCTCGACGGTGGAGGTGAGGCTGGCATCGGCCACCGTGTAGTCGCCCCAGCGGGTGTCGCGCACGCGGAGGGCGGCCGTTCCATCCAGGGCCGTGAGGGACGGGCCGCGCAGGTCCGCCTCGGCGGAGGCGCTGAGGCGGTTGAGGGAGGAATCCGGGGGGCCGAGGAGGCTGGTGGTAAGCCGGTCGACCTCGGCGTCGAGGCGATACTGGAGGGGCGTGTCCCCCGTGCTGTCGGCGGAGGGAGTGGCGGTAGCGGTAGCGGACAGGGTGCCGCCGGTGCTGACGGATCCGTTCGCCGTGGCGGTCAGGGCGCGGCCGGATCCGGTGACCCGAAGGTCGAGGGTCAGGGCCTCCTCGGGCGACACGTCGAGCGTCGGCACGAGCGGGGTGAGGTCGGCCAGAACGAATGGGTCGGTGCGCAATCGAAGATCCACGTCGTTCACCGAGGAGTCGGGCGAGGCGGGAATGCCCAGGCGGCCTCCCCCGCGCACCCGACTCCGGGGAGAGTCGAATTGCAGGGTGTCCAACTGGAGCACAGCAGGCTCCAGGCGGCCCCGCGCGGCCAGGCGCAGGTCGGTGGTGTCGGTCGGCAGGCGGGCCTGGAGGCCGAGGGTGTCCAGGCGGCCGGTGACAGACGGAGCGGTGTGGAGGTCGCGCGCCCGGACCCGAAGGTCCTGGACGTGGGCCGTCGAGTCGCGCCCCTCGGCATAAAATTGAGACTGCACGGCCCCATCGGTCACGGCCACGCGGTCGATCTGGACGGGCATCCCCGCGCTGGTGTCCTCCTCCGCCCCGGCCGGCAGGACGCGGGCCCAATCCCAGGACGAGTCCGCCGCCTGCCGCATCGTCACGGCGGGCCCGTCGGCCGACACGTCGGTGAGGTGGAGGCGGCCCTGGAGGAGGGGAAGCAGGCGGTAGCGGGCCGACAGGGTGTCGACGCGGGCCATCTCCACGGCGGCGCCCGTCGTGGAGTCCGTTCGCGTAAGGGTCACCCCGGTGAGCCGGAGGGACCGCAGCCAGCTGCCCGAGGCGCGGTCGATCGAGAGGGTCGTGCCGGGAAGGGGGTTCGCGGCGCCGGCCACGTAGCGCGCCAGGGCCGTCGCACCGGAGTCCGTCTGGAGCACCAGGAGTCCAACCGCGAGGAGCAGGAGCAGACCGGCTCCCGCCAGTCCGAGGACACGGCCGACCCGTCGCAGCCAGCTGCGGCGCGGCGCGGGGGCGTCGTCGGCCGCTTCGGGCGCGTCGGAAGAATCGGGGGAAGCAGGGGAGGCAGACACGGACGAGGACGAACGGGTGCAACGAGGACCGGACGGGGGCGGCGACGTCAGAAGGTCCGTCCGATGCCAAAGTGAAGGCGAAAGCGCCGGATGGTGCGCGTGGGCACGGAGTCGAGGGATTGATTCTCGATGGTCACAGCGTCGCCCACCGCGCCGGGGCGGCGAAGGTCCAGGGCGTCCGGGGTCAGCTTGTACGCGGCGTCGAGTCGCACAAACCCAAACGGCGTCTGGTAGCGGAGGCCCATGCCTGTTCCCACCAGCACATTCGTCGGATCGGTCGCGACCGGCGCTCCGTCCGGCCCGGGCGGAGTCGTTACGCTAGGGGGGGGCACGAGGTTCAGGTCGCCGGGGCTCAAATAGGCGGCGTCGAGGAAGACGGCCGAGCGCCAGTCGGAGCCCAGGCCCGGAAAGGGAAGCCGTGCCTCAAGGTTCACGCCAAGCTTGGATTGCGCGCCGACGGGCCGGTACACAAAGGATTCGCGTGCAAGGGAGGAGCGCTGCAGCACCTTGCCGCCGCCCAGTTGCGAGGGCCAGCCCCTCACGTTGCTTCCGCCCCCGCCGTAAAAGAGATACTCTGAGAAGCGATCCTGAAAGATCCGATTGCGCCGCAGCTGCGGGGCCGAGGCCGTCGGCGGGATGGTCAGGTTGTCCCGGCTGTCGTCGAACGGCCACAGCATGCCCCCGGACACCCGGCCGGCCAGTTCGACCTGATCGGCCAGGGGGAGGTAGGCGCTCACCTCCGCGCTGGCGCGCACAAACTCGACGCCGGACTCGAAGGGAACGCCCCCGGCCTCGATGGAGGGGCGGACGATGAAGCCCTGGGTCGGATTAATGAAATCGTCCGTTTTGCCCAGCGTCCCGCTGAGCGAGAATACACTTTTGTCAAACAAGTCGTCGGCATCGGCCAGAGGGGCATCGACCGACCCGCCGCCGCGAAATTGCTGAATGCGGGCGAACGAGTGGCGGAGCGAAATGGACCGGAACGGCAGGAGGTCATAGACCAGGGTGGTGTTGAGGCCAAACTGCCGCTCGTTGAGGCCGAGGAAGCGGTCGGCGTTGGCGCCAATGTTGGAATTGATCCGCTCCTGGACGAACGGTTCGACGGTGCCCGACAGGTTGCCCGCAAACAGGTATGGCTGGCGCAGCGTCACGGACGCCCGAAAGCGCCGGTCGGGATCCCGGGAGGCCGACTGGGCAAGGAAATTTGGCAGGAAGGACGGTGGGTTTTGCGGGTAGCCCGTATCGGCAGTCAGTCCGACGATGAGGTTCCGGCCGTTTCCCCGAAAGTTGCGGTGGCGCCAGCTGCCCTCCATCGTGAGGCCCGGCTGCGTGCCGTAGCCAAACTGGCCCGAGTACGCTCGCAAGTTTGATTCACGCACCCGGTACCGGACCGTCACGGTGCTGTCGCGGGGCTGGTCGGGGACGTCGGCCAGCGCCACGCGAAAGAGGTTGAGGTCGAAGAGGCGCTGCTGGCCCTCGGTGACTTGAGCGGCGGAGAACCGGTCCCCGATCTCGAACGGCAGTTCACGCCGCACGATGTTCGGACGCACAGACTCGTTGCCTTCAACCAGGATTTCCGAGACCCGCCCCAAAGGCCCTGGATCGACGAGATATTGGAGCGTAGCCGTGTTGGCAGTTGAGTCGATGTCGACCTCGGAGGTAACCTCTGCGAACGCGTAGCCCTGATTCCGAAACCACGTGCGCACCTCCCCCTCGGTCTCCGACCGCTTAAACTGGGTGTACCGCGTGTCCGGCTGCGCGGGGGTGGACTGCCGGAACGACCTCCATTCTGACTGGAGCGAGGGCGAGAGGTGCGACGCGAGGGGGGCGCGGTCGTCCGCTGTCAGAAATTCTTGCTCCCGGATCGTGAGGGGCGCCCCTTCCTTAATGGTAAAGATGACGTGGATCCGGTTTTCGGTGGTGTCCAGCTGAGTGGCGGGATAGTCGATGCTTGGATTGGGAAAGCCGTTCCGGCGGTAAAAGTCCCGGAGTCGCACCACGTCCTTCTGCAACGTGACGGGATCGAACCGGAAGGCGCGACGCTGGAGGCCGGGAACGAACGAGAGGGTATTGTAGACTCGGTCCAGAAAGCCAGGCGCCTCCGTTGCGATTTGGCGCTGCAACCGGTCTACCTCGAACGATTGTGTGCCGCTGAATCGGAAGGAAACGTCGCGAACGGACGTCTCGCCATCGACGAGATAGAGGGGGGCCTGTGCCCAGACCGATTGCACCGGCAGCGCGCTGCCGGCAACGGCAACCCCGAGGATCAAAAGTCCAATCCGAAACCAGCGGTGAAAGAGAGGAGCCGACATCAAAGCCACAAACGAATGAGGAAAACAGCGCACAGGGAACGGAGGCGGGAACGTCCAGTCCGCACTAGGTCGACGAGCTAGACGATGAGGAGTCGGGCGGTGTGGACGCCGAGTCGGAGGCGGCGCCTGACGTGTCCTCCTCAGCCGTGTCGGGGGGCGACGGCGATACGTCCGAGGGATCGGTGATGGGAAGGGCCTCCGGAGGAGGTTCCTCCCCGGGGAGGTGACCGGCGGTCACGTGGCGGTGCTCGTAGAGCGACGCCACGACGGCACCGATCATGAGTACGATGCTCGAGAAGTAGACCCAAAAGACAAAGGCGACAATCAGTCCGAAGGTGTTTCCCAGGGCACTCAGGTCGCCCGCCCCCGTCCCATACTGGTCAAACTGTCCCACGTACGTAGCATAGTATGCGAACGCCTGCTTGGTGGCCTCCCAAAGCACCGCCGCAATGGCGGCCCCGGCCAGTGCGCTCCGCTTGCGCGGGTGCGGGAGGGGCACGAGGTAGTACAACTGAAAAAACATGGCCATCGTGATGAGAGGAGGAAGCACCAGGCTCGTGAGGCGCAGGAGGCGGCGCCAGGCCCACTGAAGGCCCTCCCCGTTGCCCGGCAGCGGCTCGAACAGTTGCTCGATCGCAGGCGGCAGCCCCACCGACAGCCCCACGGTCAGAACAAAGAGCAGGCCGACCTGCAGCACCATACGGGCATCAAAGAGGTACCCGCCGATGAGCGAGCGCTCGCGGTGCCAGTTCTGCTCGAAGGCATTGCTGACCGCAATCCGCAGGGTGATGAACAACGACAGGGCAGACAAGAACAGCCCAATGCCACCGATCCCAACGATCGTCACACTCGCGTTTTGGAGCTGTTCGAGGAAGGCGATCAGGTTGCTGCTCTGGTCCGGCGGCAACAGCTCCCGGATAAACCGGGCGACGGTGGAAAAGGCATTTTCGCGCTGCAGCACTTGGCCGACAAGGCCGGTGGCCAGGATCACGATGGGGACGATGGTGACGAGGACCTTAAAGGCGATGGCCTGGGCCCAGAGGAACACGTTTTTCGACGACAGCTCGCGGTACAGGCCCCGCGCGTAGTACTCGATGCTTTCCGTCAGGGCGGCGTTCGACGGGGGAGAAAGGTCGGTTCCGGTAGACATGCGTACGGCCGATCCCTAGACGACGAGAGAAGAAAACAACAGGCGGAGGCCGGATCCAGGCGTGTGGGGGGCGACGGTCCTAATCAAAAATAGGCCAGAAGACGCCGAACCGAAATTGGCGGGCGGGCAGGGGATACACGGGGACCACAAACGTGCCGGGTTGAAGCTCGGTCCCGGCCTGAATGTTCTCGAACGTGAAAAACAGAGTGGCCCCGCGCAGGGTGATTTCGGCGTGGGCGTCGACCGTGCCGCTGGGGCCGAGGCGGACGGCAGGGGCGTCGGGGATGGGGGCCTCGAGGGGGGGGACGGCCATCCGTCCGGTAGGAGGATGAAACCAGCGGCTGTTCATGTCGGTCCAGCCGCGGGCCTGCACGTAGAGATCGGTGATCAGGTCCTCAAAGAAGACGAAGCGGCCCCCCACTCGGCCCTGTCCGTAGACCGACGGCAGCGTGCGGGCCAGCCGCTCCCGGCGGGGGGACCCGGCCGTGTTGAGGGTGTGCTGGGCCGTGGCCGTTCCGGTGGCGTAGAGCCCGCGATCGGCCGCGCGGCGCCAGCCCAGCGATAGGGTGGTGCCAACGCGCCGAAGGGGCGACGGGGTGGGGCGGGCCGCCACGGTGTCGGTGCGCGACGAGGCCTCGGCTGGGGCGTAGAGGTCGACGCCGTCTTGAATCTGGTGGGCGAAGGCCTTGAGGTCCAGGTCGACTGGGCCGATGCGGGTGCTGGCGCCCAGGGTGCCCGTCAGGACGCGGCTGGTACGGTCGGAAGGGACGCCGGGCACCACCAGCCCGGCAAAGCCGGTCTCCTCCATCCAGCCCGGGCGCCGCCCCGTGAGTTGAAGCGATGCGGACACCTCCGCCGACCCGATCGGGCGGGTGGAACGAGCGCCGAGCGAGGGGTACTGCTGGGCATCGGTACGGTGCCAGCCTGCATCCAGCACCACGTTGTTCGATCCGAGCCGGACGGAGTCGCGTGCCGTAAGGTGGGTGCTCCAGCGCGTGCCCTGCACCCGCGGCACGTTGGTGCGGCTCGTTCGCCACAACTGGCCGCGGGCGGAGACCGTGAGGGCGTGGGAGCCGAGCGTTGTGGACTGCTGGGCCGAGAGGTGCCCGCCGGTGGTTTTGACGGTCCACGTCGTGTCGCTCCCCGACCCGAACGCACCCTGTCCGCCACCGGGTTCAAAGTCGAACGTATTGACGCTCCAGGTGCCAGAGAGCAGCGTGGGCGTGCGGGTCCCGGGCACGAGCGGGCCCCAGGCGCGAGCCGTCAGGTCGTTTCGAAAGGTGCGGCGACGGGCCCCGGCGTTTCGCACATTATCGGCGGCCGGGGGCAGGAGGTAGATGGTGTCGAACGTTTGCCCGGGCGGCTCCACGCCCCCGTGCGCCCCGATGCGATGGCGCGAGGAGAGGTCGCTCACGGAGACGCCCCAATCGTCCTGTTGATACCGGAGGCGCCCCCAGAGGCGCCGTTCCCGCCGCAGGTCGCTTCCCGCATAGGCCCCCTCCGTGGCGCGCCCGCCGAACCCAAACGACAGCTGGAGCAGGCCGGGCGTGCCGCCCAGAGAGAGGCGGCGCTTCTGCGAGTGTCCCACCTCCACGCCCTGCAGCCCGTTGCTGTCGCGCCGGAAGCGCAGCTCGGTAAGGGGGCGGTCCTGGTCGTACGCGCGCCAGGTGGTGTGGACGCCGACGGCCGTCCCGTCCGGGCCCGTGTCCACGCGCGGCGGGGCCAGGAAGGCAGGGGGCAGGAGGTCGAAGCGCGGGCGGCCGAGGAAGGGGTCGGTGTAGGAGCGCTCCTCAATCCAGAGGCTCGCATAGTGGGGAGGAAGCCCCTCCGGGCTCCACCCGTGCGGCCACCCAACGGCCCCCAGATCGTACAGGAAGCTGCCGGGCCGCTGGGCCAGCAGGTGCTCCAGGCCCACGCGAATGGAGCGGGCCGGGAGGGAATCAAGCACCGCGCGCCCCCGGACCGCAGACGGGACCGGTCGTGGGGCAAGGGAGGTGTCGGCCCCGGCGGTGTCTGCGGGGGGGCCGGAGCGCTGGGCCGAGTCGGGGGGGACTGCCGTCGTGTCGGCCTGGCCGTGGGCGGCGGGCAGGCCCACAACCACAAGAACAGCACATACGAGCAGGGCCACCCGACAGGGAGCAGCGGGCACGGCGGAGAGAAGCCGTTCAGAAGGAAAGCGAAGAAGCATGAACCGCGACCACGAACCGAAAGCGCCCGTTTCACTCCGGGGACGACGCCCGACCCGGAGCGGCAAAACGTACCCGCGTGGCGGAGGGGCGTTTCTCAACGCGGGGAGGCCGGGCGGCTATTCGTCGGGAAAGAGGCCAAAGAGGCGGCTTTCGATTTGGTTGAGGACGGCCCGCCGGTCCTCCTGGTTGTTCACGAAGTCGAGCTCGTCGACGTCGACGATGAGCTTCGGGCCCCG
The DNA here is from genome assembly GCA_046540815.1 of Salinivenus sp. Classification (GTDB taxonomy): domain Bacteria; phylum Bacteroidota; class Rhodothermia; order Rhodothermales; family Salinibacteraceae; genus Salinibacter. The sequence continues at coordinate 4,947 of JBKHEM010000025.1, read as the reverse complement.
GTCGTAGGTTTCGATCCACTCCTCGTAGTGGCCCTGCAGGCGCTCCAGGTAGTCGATACGCAGGGTCGACTCGTACTCGCGCCCGCGCTGTTGAATGTGGTTCACCAGCGTAGGAACCGAGGCGCGGAGGTAGACCAGGAGCGACGGCGGGGCCAGGTACGACGTCATGATGGAAAAGAGCGACGTGTAGTTCTGGTAGTCCCGCCCGCTCATCAGGCCCATTTCGTAGAGGTTGCGGGCAAAGATTTGGGCGTCCTCGTAGATCGAGCGGTCCTGGACGACCGAGGCATCCATCTGCTCAATTTTCTGCAACTGCTCGAAGCGGCGGGACAGGAAAAACACCTGCAGGTTGAAAGACCACCGCCGCATGTCGTTGTAAAAGTCGGTGAGGTACGGATTTTCGTCGACCTGCTCGTAGACGGTTTTCCAGTCGAAATACTCCCCCATCACTTCCGTGAGGGAGCTTTTTCCGGCGCCGATGTTGCCGGAGATGGCGACGTGTTTTTTGGTGCGGGCATCGTCGGAGGAATCGGGCATGCGGTGGGAGGTGGGGAGCGCGAAAAAATGTTCGTTGCAACCTACAGGGGGGCACCGACGATATCGAGCCGAACGGGAATGGGTTTTGTGCAAAAAGCTACGTGACGGTGTCCTCGGCTCGGATCCATTTGATCTCCAGGCGAAACGGGCCGGCTTGCTTGTCGGCGATCAGGACCCCGACGGTGCGGATCCGGGCGGGAGTGAACGGGGGGGCGTCCGGGAGCCTCGTGCCGCGCCGGTAGGGGGTAAGGTCGTCAAACGGCACGACGACGTCGGTCCAGCGCTCGGGCGGGCGACGGGGCGTGCGGTAGCTGATCGGTCCGCCCGACGTGGTGTAGGCCGTGATCCAGTAGCGGTGCCCGTCGCCCCGAAGGCGCAGGCGCAGGCCATCGGCGTGGCTCAGGTCGTACGGCCCCTCTGGGGCGCGCACGGAGCAGAAGCCGCCCCCCTGCTCCAGCGACACGGTGCCCGTAAAGGCGGCGCCGGCGTTCGTGGCCGCGAGGGTGCTCTCGGAGACGCCGCCCATTACGGGATCGTCCACCGACTGCCAGTCGGACGGGGTGGCTGTCGAGGCGGTGAAGTCGAAGAGAGGGGAGGCGCACATGGAAAGAAGAGAGCAAAACATGTTGAGGAACGAATGACCAACGGATTGAACACGAGGCTGTGTCAATGGATGCGCCCTTTCCGGGAACGACCGTGCAAACGCGGCTTGCCCCTGTACGGCCTTCTTGGTTAGTTGGGGCGGCGGGGAGCACGAGGTCCCACCCACGAGTCGTCGACCGGTATGGACTGGATTGTATTGTTGCCGCCCGTGGTGGCGATTGGGCTGGCGATGTGGACGCGTCAGATTTACCTCTCGCTCCTCGCGGGGCTCTGGCTGGGCACCACCATCCTCGCCGGAGGCAACCCGGTGGGGGGCCTCCGCGAGCTGGCGGACCAGATGGTGGCCGTCTTCATGGACGAGACCAACGCGAGCATCCTCATTTTCTGCCTGCTCGTGGGCAGCCTGGTGGCGCTGGTGCAGGCGTCCGGCGGGGTGCAGGGCTTCGTGTCGTGGGCGCGCAAGCGCGGATGGGGCACCAGCACACGGAGCGCCGAGCTGCTGGCGTGGGGGACGGGCATGGTCATGTTCGTTGAGTCCAACATCTCCAACCTGACGGTCGGGGCGGTGAGCCGGCCCTTTTTCGACGAACTGAACCTGCCCCGCGAAAAGCTGGCCTACTACTGCGACGCCACGTGCGCTCCGGTGTGCATGATGATTCCGTTCAACGGATGGGGCGCGTACGTGCTGGGGCTTGTGAGTGCGCAGGACGTCGGGGGAAGTGCGGTTTCGGTCTTGGCAGCCGGCCTGCTGTTTAACTTTTTCGCCATCGCCGCCATCCTCTTTTCGCTGGGGGTGGCCCTTACCGGGTGGGGGTTTGGGCCGATGCAGCGGGCCGAGGAGCGGGCTCGGGAGCGGGGTGAACTCCTGCGGCCGGGGGCCCAGCCCATGATTACCGAGGACATCGCTCGCGTTGAGCCGCCGGAGGATGTGGTGCCGCTGGCGCGCCACCTGCTGCTGCCTGTGGGCGTGATGGTGGCCATGATCTTCGTGGGGCTCTACGTGACGGGCAACGGCTCGCTGATGGAGGGCAGCGGGGCGACCGCCGTGCTGTGGGCGGTGGGAACGGCCGTTGGCGTGGCGCTTCTGCTCTACGTGGGGCCTCGTCTCTGGGGCGGCTCCTCCGTGCTTTCGCTGGAGGACGCGATGGACTGGGTGGTGAAGGGGGCGTCGGGCCTCGTGCCGGTCACGTTCCTGCTGGTGCTGGCGTTTGGGCTGGGGCAAGTGTCGCAGGCCCTGGAGATGGGCGCGTACGTCGTGGGCCTCGTGGGGGAAGGGCCGGCCTGGTGGATGCCGGTGACGGTCTTCGGGGCCACCTGCTTCGTGTCGTTCACGCTGGGCTCCTCGTGGACCGCCTTCGCAATCTTGATTCCGGTGGCGCTGCCCCTGGCCTCGGGACTCGGATTGCCAGCGTCGCTCCTGCTGGGGGCCGTCTTGTCCGGGGGGCTTTTTGGCGACCACGCCTCGCCGCTTTCGGACACGTCGATCATCGCGTCGATGGCGTCGGCCTCCGACCACGTCGACCACATCAACACCCAGATGCCGTACGCCCTGGTGCAGGCCGGAATTGCCGCCCTCGGGTTTGTGGTGGCGGGATTGATAATGGGTTAGCGAGAACCGCCGTTCTTTTGTTCGTTGGGAATCTTCCACTCTCCAGTAGAAAATCGGCGCCTGGTCACAAAGTCTCCGTCGTGGTAGTAGCGCCGAAAAAACGGTCGAGATGATCGGAGATCTGCCGCCGGATCTGCTCCTTGCTCGCTGACTGCTCTTGAGCCTGCTTCCATTCCTCCCAGACTTCGATGTAGTCTTCCACCAGGGGCGTCTCCTGGTACTCCATGAGCTTATCTCCTGCCCAGGCCATTCTCTGAAAACGTGTTGAGGGCCTTCTCGCGGGCGTTCTGGACGTTCCTCCACGTCCTGGGCTTCAACCGCTTCAGGGGCTCCAGCTCGCTAGAGATCTCTTTGATAAGATCCTCCTGGATGAAGTCCTCGATCTGGGCCCGTTTCTGGTTCAGGCCCCGGTAGATGGCAAAGTCCAGATCCGTGTGGTCAAACTGGACGAGGTCGCGGGGGAGGTTCTTGAAGTCGTCCAGGTCTGTGGACATAGTGGAAAGCGGAAATATCCGTTCTGCGAAAGAAGGTTGGGGCAATCTCCAGGTCCAAACCAACCCGATTCGGTGCAGAAATGGAGGATCGCCAGGCAGCGGCGCTACCAGCAGATTTTCACCTACGCAAGTGGAGAATTCCACTCTCACTCCAGCACCAGTCGAACATTCACCCTGGTACAGAAATCGGGGGGCAGCTCACTTCCACCATGTCGAACCAGCGGGAAACACCGAATCAGTGCCGAATGGGGTGGCGACCTCTTTGACCAGGCGCGTCCCCCGTCTAGTCAAGACGCTCTGGGTCTCAGCTTCCGGGAGAGCACATAGGCCCGGACTGAGAAGCTATTGTTAGGCAGGTCCCGATTGGGCTGGTGGCTGATCTGCGTTCCCACGAAGGCGCCGAGTGACAAAGACCCGAGCTGGTCGGGCGACAGGATGGTTACATGGTCGAAGGGGGGGCTTCTCACCTGTGATACGTCAAACAATGTCCGAACGATGGGGGAGAACAGACGGCACGAACTGGTAAGAGCGGTGAGGCAAGAACGAGTTGGCCTCGGGTTGCACACACTTCTTCTACCAATCAAAACTCAAATACGATGGATAGCCCTAAGAAGCAGCAAGCGGAAGGAAACTGGAAGCAGTTTAAGGGAAAAATGCAGGAGCTATGGGGGGACGTGACAGGCGACGACATGGATCGCTTCGAAGGAAATCGGGAACAGCTTGAGGGGCACCTTCAGGAAAAAACAGGGGAGAACCGAGAAGCGATTCGGAAGAAGATCGATAATGCGTCCCGCGAGACGAAGTATACGTTCTAGCGGATGTATCAGCCCAATCCCTGACCGGTGAGGTCGGGGATTGGGCTGGGGGATGCGTGCTCCGTACGACGTGAGCAAGCAGGAAGAGGTATGTGGGGCTTGTGCCCTATCAGTATTTTTTCTCTCAACCTATAGGGCTAATGCTTAAACTTTCCATCTTATTCCTGATTGTAGCAATTGCCGCTGGCGTGTTTGGCTTTGGGGGGATTGCAGGAACGTCTGCCTGGATTGCGCAGGTGTTATTTGTGGTGTTTCTGATTCTTTTTGCTGTGTCCTTCTTATTTGGGCGTGAGAGCACGACATAGCTTTTGGAGACAAAGGAGAGATTTTGCAGAGTGAACAGGACATCTGCTCTGTCCAACGCCGCATGCGTCCTCGACTGTGGAGCCGTGACTGCCGTGGGGGTTTTCGAATCAGGAGTGTGACGACTGCTGCTTGCGCACCCAGTGCAAAATGCCTTCTGCACTCCCCCGGTAGCTCACCAGAGGCATAACCTCACTTCGGCTTGGCCCCGCTACAGGGCTCATTTGAGTGCCGCTTTGCCACTCCGCCCACTGTGTCACGGCTTCTCATTCTTTCCTAATCCATCCGAACCGATCGAATCATCACCGGTCTGTCTATGGCAGGACTGGCCATTGATGCGGGAGTCCTCGTGTCGCACTCACCGACCGCAGACACAGAGAGGCTGGACCGTTTCATCCGTTGCCTCACAGACATAAGTAGCGACGAACTTGGGCGCGCCACGGGTGCAACCTGGCGATTTCACGTCACTGAACGGACCCGCCTCTCCAGCGACGACGCCCGTCGTCCGTCGGATTTTTTAGACGAGGCCAGTCTACAGATGGTGGAGGGGCCGTACGATCTAGTGGTTGTGGTGACCGACGTCGGG
>JBKHEM010000024.1:0-25630 GCA_046540815.1 Salinivenus sp. | reverse complement strand
AGGCCGTAGTCCTCGATTGCGTCCGGGAGGGCGCTCTCGGGCGTCTGCATGTTGAAGAGGGCATCGGCCACCACCTGCCAGTCCTGCGGCGTGAGGTGAACCGTGGCGCTGCGGCCCTCCGCCACCATCGGGACGTAGTCGAGGATGCGGTTCAAGTGATTGATGGCCTGCTTGAGGTGCTTGTTTTCGGGGATGTCGGGGTCGATCTCGGACATAGCGACAGCGGGTTCGGTGCGGATCAGAAAGCGGATGCGCTCAACGACCGAATTTGCTGCCGCGTTCCGGGCTGGAGCGAACGAGAGGATGGGAGCGTGAGCGTGGAGAGTGGGGGGTGAAGAGCGTGGGTGCGCGAGTGCGTCGGAGCACCGATGCGTGGACGCAAGGGGAGGTGCCCCTGACCCTCGATCGTCGTCGAACAGGTCTACCATCTCGGTCACACCGAATCGGCATCTGGTCTCCTGAAAGGACCTTTACTGCGAGCCACAACCTGTCCCCCATCGACGCGTTACGTTTTCCCAATACACCGGCGCTCCCGTGCTCCCCTGCTCCCATGCGTAAATATCTCGCCTACCTCCAGGACATTCTGGACCACGGCACCCGGCACGCAGACCGCACCGGGACCGGGACGCGGCGCGTGTTCGGCCGGCAACTTCGGTTTGATCTGAGCGAGGGCTTTCCCCTCCTCACCACCAAACGGGTGTGGATGCGGGGCGTGACGGAGGAGCTGCTCTGGTTCCTGCGCGGCGAGACCAACATTCAGTCGCTCGTGCAGGCCGGCGTCTCCATCTGGACGGACTGGCCCCTGGAACGGTACCGCGAGGAAACGGGCACCGACATCTCCCAGGACGCCTTTGAGGAGCGCATTGCCACCGACGATGCCTTCGCCGCGGAGTGGGGCGACCTCGGCCCTGTCTACGGAAAACAATGGCGGGACTTCGAGGGGCCGGAGCGACGCGTCGACCAGATCGCTCGACTCGTCAACGGTCTTCGGGAGCATCCGCAGTCGCGCCGCCACGTCGTGAGTGCCTGGCATCCTGCGCAGGTCGAAGACGCCGCTCTTCCTCCCTGCCACTACGCCTTCCAGTGTTTCGTAGAGGGGGCGCCTGGGGACGGGCGGCTCTCGCTTATGTGGCAACAGCGCTCGGTGGATTCCTTCCTCGGCCTCCCCTTCAACATCGCCAGCTACGCCTTGCTCACGCACATGCTGGCCCAACAGGCCGACCTCACACCGCACGAGCTCATTTTCAGTGGGGGGGACTGCCACATCTACCAGAACCATGTCGAGCAGGTCGAAGAACAGCTATCTCGCGAGCCGTACGACCGGCCGACGCTCCATCTCCGCGAGCGCGAATCAATCTTCGACTACACGGCGGACGACGTCACCATTGAGGACTACGAGCACCACCCGGCACTGAAGGCCCCGATCGCCGTGTAGCCGACCCGAGTTAAAACGCCACCTGCATGCGCGTCAGGAGCAGGTGCTCGGGGTCGCGGGGCGTGGCAATGCCGGCCGCCTCGAAGGCAGTGCGCTCGTATCCCATCATGAAGCGCACCGTGGCGTTCGGGTACCAGCTCAGGGTGAGGCCCCAGGCGGTGGCCTCCGACGCCGCCGCTGCCGGATCGGCAAATACGGAAAACGCATCGTCGTCGACCGTCGCGCCGTGCACCCGGGCCCCGAGTTCGAACGCCCCCATCCCCGGTGTCGTCCCGAACGGATCGTCCGGCGTCACCATGCCTTCGCGGGCCTCTTCGCCCGTCAGCACCACGGCGGCGCTGGCCTGCCAGGCCCGGTGCGTGAGCGTCTCCTCCGAAATGCCCAAACGCACCGTTTCGGCCGTCACCGCATACTCGCCCAATAGTTCCACCGGCCCGGCGTAGACGTGAGCCTGCGGGACCACTCGCCAGCGCGTCCCATCGGCCCGGGCGTCCGACCGGTACGAAAAGAAGGTCTGCCGCCCCGTCGTGCTCAGGCGCGTGAGGGCGGGCGCGGCGTCCGTTCCCGTCACGCCGCCAATCGTTCCGGCCACCCCGAGTCCAAGTCCTGAAAGGGGGCCTTCGCGACCCGACAGGGGTGTAACGAGGAGACGGGCCGCGCCTTCTTTGGCATCGTCCACGTCCGCCCCCGGCCCCGTGGCGCCCGGCGTGCCGTTAAAGAGCCCCACCGCGTACTCGGCCCGGTCCTGCCAGACCGTCCCCTCCATCATCACCCCCACGTCGCGTCCCGGCACGAGGCCCGCCGGAAACCCGCGCTCCACGTGCATCAGGCCCGCCGTCGAGGCAAGAACCTCCAGGCCGACCGGCACCTTGAACCGCCCCACCCGCAGCCGCAACGCCGGAGCAAACCGGGCCTCTGCAAACGCGTCGTCGATCTCCGGTCCGCCAATCCCAAAGTCGGGCCGCACGCTAAACGCAAACCGCTCGTACATCTGCCCTTGCAGCCGGGGCCGCACGCGCCGAAGGAAGAACCGATCGGCCCCAGGGGAAGCGTCCGTCCCCGAAAGCGCCCGGGCGTCAAGGTACATGTCATTGCGCAGGCGGACCTCAAAGGCCTCCTCGGCGGACATCAGCCGGACCCCGTCCGGTCCGATCTCCACGGAGCCGCCGGATTGCGCGTGTGCCCCTCCGACAACGCCGAGCGCGACGAACAAAACAAGAGGCGTACGAATCAGCAAACGAAGCACAGACATGCAGGCCGAAGGGAATCTGAGAGGAGCGGCGGAGAAGAACCTGAAGGTATGTTGCGACCAACATTACGAAACTGTTAATCCGGTGAGATCCAATGCTGTCTGGGAATTCATCTGGGGACTGCTCTCGCAGCGCTCCCGACGCCCCTTGCCAAGACGACATCCACTCTACCCTCTACTCTCTATCCTCTTCTTTCCCTTCACACTCCGCCGTCTCGTCCCACGTCGTTCTCTCCTCAAACCATCGGGTGGCGGAAGACCGTGACATTGTCCCTCACGATTCCCATCTTCCGCGAAGCAAACCATGGGAGTGCCCGTGGGAGTTCGCTGCGCCTCGTTCCTTTCGACACCGTTCCGTCTGCCCGTGCCCGAGATTGTCCTTATTGCCGCCGTCGCCGAAAAAAACCGAGTCATCGGCAAAGACAAAGACCTGCCCTGGCACATTCCCGAGGACCTCAAGCGCTTTAAGCGGCTGACAACGGGGCACCCCCTTGTGATGGGCCGCCGGACGTTTGAGTCCATCGTACACCAGTTTGGCGGTCCACTCCCCGATCGCCGCCTGATCGTACTCACCACGGAGGGCCCGTTCGCGGACTACCCGGAGGTTGAGACGTACGCCTCGATCGATGCGGCAATGGCGGGCGTGTCCGACGCCGACACCGTCTTCATTGGGGGCGGCGAATCCGTCTACGAGCAGTTCCTGCCGCGCGCCGACCGGCTGGAGCTTACGCTGGTCGAGGGCCGCTACGAGGGAGACACCTACTTTCCGCCCTTCGAGCCCCTGGTCGGTGACGTGTTCGAGATCACGTCCGAGGAGGCCCACGACGGGTTTCGCTTCGTGACCTACGAACGCGTGGAGGACGAGGCGGAGTAGTCCGGGGCCGGGTCTCCTTTTGGCTTGCGGGCGAAGAAAGCTTCGATACGATCGTGCGCGCGGCGTGCGTCGTTGTAGCCGATCTCCAGAAGACGCTGCAGGTAGTCCGGCTGAAAGAGCAGCATGCTCAGCCAGTCGGGCTGCGGGTCGTCTTGCCACTGAATGGCGGAGAGGAGGTGTCCCATTGCGCCCCCGATCTCCAGTTCATAGTCGTAGGCCAGGGTTCCCAGGTCGACCGACGGCCGAAGGACGAGGAGGTCAATTGGGCGCAGCCCGTTTCGCTCCTCCGGTCGCAGGCGGCGCACCAGGCGGTTGATGCGGCGCAGCACCGCGGCGTCGTGCTCCAGAACGTCCAGCATGAGCACGTTGGCAAGAATGCCCGCCATTTGGAAGAGGGAAGGGTAGGCGGCCGTGCGACCGGCGTGGTTGATTTCGTCTCGCGACCGTTCGTAGCGCGTGGAAATGACGAACATACGGTCGGCCCCGAGGTGAATGGCAGGGGCGAGCGGGTCGAGCATCCGGAGGCCGCCGTCTCCGTACCAGGCCCCATTGAGCCGCACGGCGGGAAAAATCATCGGCAATGCCGTGGAGGCCATTACGTGGTCGAGCCCCAGGACCGCACGGCGCCCCACCCGATTGGGGCGGTTCCAGTTCTTGATTGCGCAGCCCTGCACCCAGGTTACCGTCTGGAGGGTCGCGTAGTTGGAGGTGGAAATGGCGAGAGCCTCGAGCCGTCCCGCCGCCAGGTTCTCGGCCACGCCCGTGAATCGACCCTTGGCATCCGTCGGCAGGCAGTCGTCCAGGTAGGCGCGGAGGGGCGCGGTGTCCAGGAAGGTCTGCTCTTTGCTGGGCGTGCCCTGCACGAGCGACCGGCCCACCGTCCACAGAGACCGCGGCCGGAAGACCTTTTCCGTGCTGAGCTCCTCCCAGTAGGACGTGAGGCGGGCGGTCCGCTCGGGCCACGGGGCCGAATCAGCCGCGAGGTGGGCCGCGTTGATCGAGCCGGCCGACACCCCCGTCATGATGGGCACCTCGGCCTCCGGAAACGCTTCTCCGACGTAACAGAGCACGCCGGCCTGATAGGCGGCCCGCGCGCCCCCTCCGCCCAGCACAAGGGCCGTGGAGCAGGCGGCGTCGCTGGAATCCAGCGATGTCGAGTCCGACGAAGCAGGGGGGCTCATGAACAAGCGAGTTCGGGACGAGACGAACAATCCAGCAGCCTCCACTCAGCCCTACGTTCCCCGATCAAGAGGTGTGCCAGCGGTACCGTTGGAGCAGTTCCCGGTCCCGAGAGCGCTTCATGACGGTGCCGCACCTCTCACAGTAGAAGACCACCTCCTTTACCGGTGCCGAAATGCCAAGCATGAAGAAAAAGCCTGCACTCCACCCGTAGCGTGGCTCCACCGTCACGCGTGGGTGACTGAGGTCGTGCCCGCAGGGGCACGTGGTCACGTCGGACTGCGTGCGAACCGCCTGTTTGGCCGCCGTCTCGACGGCAACAGGTGCCCCCACATCCTGCTCTGCGGGAACTCGTTCCTCGGGGCCGGAGGGAGCGTCTCGGGGGGCGGGGGTCTCGTCGCGCCACCACAGGTCGAGGTCCTCCTCGTCCTGCTGTGCGGGCTCTGTCTCAAATACGTACCGGTCGGCCGACCACGCCCCCGGCCCAAACACGAAGACGACCACCAGAAGAAAGAGCACGAGCGCCGAAAACTCCAGCGACTGGTTCGCCGAAAGCAGCCCCTCGTCCAGGTGCACGAGAAAGACGGCCCCGGCCAACACCGGGATTTGCGCGAGGGCGGCGAGGCGGGTGAGAAGCCCCGCCGCCAGAAGCAACCCGCCAAAGAGGTGCGCGAAGGTAACGTAGTGTGCAAGGGCTGCCGACGTGACCGAGAACGCCGACAGGTCGACAAGCGCCTCCACGCCCTGCGACTCGGCGATGAACAGCAGGCCCCGGACGAACAACCCAATGCCCAGGTACATCCGCACGAGGTCGATCCCAATGTCACGGTGATTCTTAATCCAGTCGACGAGGTCGCGGTAGGCAATCATGGCGTGGAATCGACTCTGATGAGACTGGCGGCTCGTTCGGGAACAGCCAGAGTCTGCGTATTCGAAGGAAGTATGGTCGTGACATGAACCAATCATGAACTCGTTGCGTTTCTGTTCCCACCCGGTGACGGGCAATGGAAAGGCCCGTATTGAGTCCCCCGGCGACCATCCCCCCGCACGGCGCGCAGGCGACGCCGCCGTCGTGTCGCCTCTTCTTCCGCCCGTTTGATGGAATATGCGCCAGCTCCGTTACGGCGCCCTCTAATAAAAAGCCTGCGGCCTCGCGGTGGCCCCTCCCGAAAACAACTGTTCGCCCACTGCTTAAAAGGGGGTCCACAGGCCGTCCGACGACTCTTTGCCGCTCCATGCCCCGCCTTCCCGCCGCCTTCTCCTCCCTTCCCGACGCGGCACAGGTGTGGATGTACCCGGCCGCCACCCCCCTCTCCGAGACAGCCCAGAACGCCTTTCTTGAACGCCTGGAGGCGTTTATCGAAACATGGACCTCCCACCAGCAAGAGGTGCACGGGGCCGCCACGATCCTGCACGACCGCTTCGTGGTGCTGGCCGGGCATCGGGCCGACGGCCAGTCCCCTTCCGGATGTGCCATCGACGACGCTACACACGCCATCGAGGCGACGGCCCGCGACCTGGACGTCCAGTGGGTTCCGTCGCTCCACGTGCTGTACCGGACTGCCGACGGCACTGTCGCGGATGTGCCCCGGCCGCAGTTCCAAGCCGAGGCCGATGCTGGCACCGTGACGACGGACACGATGGTGTTCGACCCCAGCATCTCGACCCTCGGGGCCCTCCGGGAGGGCGCATTTGAACAGCCAGCCGGGGCCTCCTGGCACGCGCGTGCCTTTTCCCTCCCGGCCCCGGCATAGCCTACCCGGTCCCTCTCTGGTGTTCGGTAGAACATTTGTTCTCGTCGGCGGGCCCACGCCCCACGTCAGGAAACTGAAGCCCCTATCCAAGGGTACAGGCGTTCCGTTATCCTTTCGAACCCGTTGCCGTGTCGTCGCATGTCTGTGTCGCTTCAGTCCCTTCTTCTCGGCACCGGCCTCCTGCTGGCAACAGCCTTCGGGGCGGCCCCCGCTGCCGCGCAGGGCTACTTCGACCAGGGCGCCATTGAGGACTTGCTCTCCAAGCGAGCCGACGACCTGAACGACCTTCCTGAGGTCTACTACGAGTACATGGTGCTCGACGATGAGAGCAAAAACCACGTGGTGGCCCGCAACAACCTGTACCAGCGCATCGGGGACGGCGACACGGAGCGCGGACGCAAACGCTCCAAAGTGATCGAGCTTCTGAACCGTCAGCGCATCGAGCACACGGCCCTTGGCGACACCCTTGTCGTGCCCACACGGTTCGACCTCGACTTTCGGGCGTACTCGCCGTTCCCCCGCTACTATCCCGGGGCCCATTCAATTCACAAGCTGTTTATCATCCATAAGGAGGTGCAGGCCTTTGCCGCGTACGAGTACGGAAAGCTGTCGCGGTGGGGCATTGTGAACACGGGCGACCCCGACTCGACGGCCACCCCGAACGGCCGATTCAACTTCAACTGGAAGGAGGAGGAGCGCGTCTCTACCATGAGCCCGCCGGACGAAGAGTGGCGCATGCGGTGGGTTGTTAATTTTCACGCCGCACGCGGCATTCACGTGCACCAGTATTCAATGCCGACGGGCGGCCCCATGAGTCACGGATGCGTGCGTCTGGTTAACGCGGATGCAAAATGGATTTACGACTGGGCCGAACCCTGGAAAACAACCAAGGGACACATGGGCCCCTCGTCCGGACAGGGCCAGCTGCTGGCTCCGGGCTCGCTGGTGCTCGTGCTGGGCGACGAGCCGGAAGACAATCCCAAGCCATTTACGTACAAGGACCGCTATCCTGTGCTCAAGCGCATTCAGCTTCCCAACGACCCGTATTCCGTGCCGCCGGGCTCGGCCCAGCAGGAGATGTGGGACCGCCTCCGCGCCCAGACCCAGTCCGCGCCGTAGGACGCGCTCATCGCTCCCCCCAGGTCGAGGAGACCGCACGCCGTGGAGTGCCCCGTCCCGCACCGCCGTAAATCCCGGGGCGCCATTGACGAACACCCGGTCGATGGAAGCACTGTCGTTCCCGTCGGCAGCCCGCAATGTGCCGACGGAATCGAACGACGCAGCGCACCGGCGCTGTGCACCTGACGGACTGCCCCTTATTGGTCTCTACCGTTCCCCGGCCCCGTCCAGGGAAGCTGCCTCGTCGGGCTACGACGCGTAGCCCAGCAGCCGAAGGGCATTGCCCACCACCAGCAGTGTCGAGCCCTCGTGCAGCACGACGGCGGGTCCAATGTTCAGCCCCAGGAGGGTCGCCGGAACGAGGACGGCCACCATCCCGAGCGCAATCCACAGGTTCTGGCGAATGACGCGCCGGGTGGCGCGCGAGAGCCCAACCGCAAACGGCAGGCGACTCAGGTCGTCGGCCATCAGGGCCACGTCGGCGGTCTCCAGCGCCGCGTCCGACCCGGCCGCACCCATTGCAATGCCGACCGACGCGTTCGCCATGGCCGGAGCGTCGTTCACGCCGTCGCCTACCATGGCCACATCCTCCTCCCGGCGGAGGCGGCGGACGGTGTCCACCTTGTCGCCGGGTAGCAGGTCGCCGTAGGCCTCATCGATGCCGAGCGTGTGGGCCACCGCATCAACCACCCGCTGGCTGTCGCCCGAAAGTATGACCATGCGGCGGAGGCCACTGTCGCGGAGATGTGCAATCACATCGGCGGCGCCGTCGCGCGTTCGGTCTGCCAGCCCGATCACCCCGAGGTAATCGTCCCCCCGCCGAACGATCATCGTCGTCTTTCCCCCCGCCTCCAGGTCCCGCACCGTGCGGCGGAGGGCATCCGGAAGCGCCGACCCCTCCCCCTCGAAGAGCTTGTCTTTGCCGATGTGGACGGGCCGTCCGTCCAGAACGGCCTTCACGCCCCGCCCCACAATGCTCTCCAGGCGATGGGCCGCGTCGGGCACTTGGCCGTCCATTTCCTTGGTGCCGTGGGCCACGATGGCCTCCGCCAGCGGATGATCGCTACGCTGCTCAACGGCAACGGCTGTGCGGAGGAGTTCCTCCTCCGAAACCCCGTCGCAGGGCCGCACGTCGGTCACGCCGGGCGTGCCCTCTGTTAGGGTCCCCGTCTTGTCGAACGCTACGGCGCCGATGCGGCCCAGTTGTTCGAGCGGGCCGCCCCCCTTCACGAGCACGCCGCCCTGCCCCGCCCGTCCAATGCCGCTGAGCACCGCGCTCGGCGTGGCGATGGCCAGGGCACACGGACTGGCCGCCACGAGCACCGCCATGGCGCGATAGAAGCTATCGGCAAACGACTCATCGAGCGGAATCCACGCAAAAAGCAGAAGCCCCACGAGGCCGAGCACGGCGGGAACGAAGATGCGCTCGAAGTGGTCGGCAAACCGCTCGGTGGGCGCCTTTTCGGCCTCCGCCTCCGTGATCATTTGCACGACCCGCGAGATCGTCGACTCGCCCGCCCGTCGGGTCACGCGCACCTCCAGCGCCCCGCTGCCGTTAATCGTTCCGGCGTAGACGCGATGGGCGGCGCCCAGTTCGGCCGGGGCCTCTACGGCGTCTGGCGCCTCGACCGCTGCTTTGTCGACCGGCACGCTCTCGCCAGTGACCGGCGCCTGGTTTACGGCGCTCGTCCCCTCGGTCACGAATCCATCGGCCGGGAGGCGCTCGTTCGGCTTCACGACGACGGTGTCGCCCACCCCCAGGTCGTCGACCGGCACCTCGCGTGTCTCGCCGTTGCGACGCACCCGGGCGGTGTTGGGGGCCAGGTCGGCCAGCGACGCGATGGCGTGCCGGGCGCGCCCCATGGCGTAGTGCTCCAGTGCGTGGCCGAGCGAGAAGAGAAACAGCAAAAACGCGCCTTCGAGCCACTTGCCGAGCGCCGCCGCTCCTGCCGCGGCCACCAGCATCAGAAAATCGACCTCGAAGTCCCCTGCCCGCAGCGCGTCGACAACCTCCCGCGCCGTGTAACTCCCGCCCAAGGCGTATCCGCCAACGTATAGCCCCCACGATACCCAGGGCGACACCGTCGTGAACGACAGGCCAAATCCCACCGCTACGCAGACGCCGGCCAGAAGGGCAACGATCAGTTCCGCCCGCTCCCCAAATACGCCGTCGTGGTCGTGCCCAACGTGTCCCTCCCCGTGCCCGTCGGTCGCCGACGGTTCCTCCTCCGTCCCCGTCCTCCCGTCTCCCCGGGCGCGCCGGCCCATTGACCGGAGGGCCTCACGGAGCGCCTCCTCATTGGTTACCGATCGATCAAACTCAATGCGTACTCGCCCGGTCCCGCTCGCCTCGGCCTCCACCACGCCCTCTCGTTGACACAGTCGCCGCGCGATCGTGCGCGCCCGTCGCGGACGCGAGACCGCCGCCACGTCCCAGACCAGGTGCCCGTACCGATCGGTGATCTTGGAGCCCAGGCTCGCCGCCATCTGCCGAATGCGCGGCAGCGACATCGCCTCTGGATCGTAGTGGATACACAGCCGGTCCGGGTGCTCCTTTTCGGCAGGGGCCACGTGTGCCTCTTCGATGCCGTCTCGCCCCTGCAGGCTGTCCGTCAGGCGCTCCACGCACGCGTCCCTGGCGTCGGGGACCTCAGGCAGGAGAATGGGAAGATCGAGCTGTACACGTTCGGCCAGGGCGCAAGACGGGCGTTCCAAGACGGACTGCTGATCTAATACGTATGATCATATACTCATATTTTGAATCAACGAGGAGCGGGGTGTTCCGCGACCCGGATTCCGGGACTCATGCCTCTTCTGCGCCGTGCGAGAGGGCGTTCTCCAGCATGTCTCGCACATGATCATCGGCCAGACGGTAGTACACGTGCCGTCCGTCGCGACGGTGGGACACGAGGCGGGCGTTGCGCAGCACGCGCAGCTGATGGCTCACGGCCGACTGGCTCACCTCCAGCACGTCCACGATCTCATGCACGCAGACCTCCCGGCCGCGCAGCAGGCACAGGATGCGGAGCCGCGTGCTGTCCGCAAATCCTTTCAGGAGCTGCACAGTCGGGGTCACGACGGCCTCGTCGGGCAGGGCGTCCGCCAGGGCCGGAGTGCCGTTGCAGTCGGAGTCAGTCGAGGGCATGGTGAGGCAGACGGTGGGACGGAGAGTCGGTCGAGGTCGGAATGGACGCGTGGGCGGGACGGGCGGGACTGGCGGACGACGGAGACGGGCTTGCTGGCGTTCGACCGGTGGCCGTCACCGAGTCCGGGAGTTGCTCCAGGACGGGCTCGTCCCGGAAGACCTCGTCGTCCTCAATCGGATTCATGATGCGACCGAGGCGTGGCAGCCAGGCCTCGTGATCCCATGAGAAGTACGTGAGGACGGCCTTCCCGACCACGTGGTCCATGGGAACCACGCCCCAAAACCGGCTGTCCTGCGAGTTATCGCGGTTGTCCCCCATGGCAAAGAAGTAATCCTGCTGGAAGGTGTAGGTTGTCGTTTCCTCCCCATCGATCACGAACGTGGAGTCGGTCATTTGGCGGGCGTCTCGGCCTTCATGCTCCGTAATGATGGGCCGGTAGGCGGCCCAGTTTCCCGCCGTCAGCGTGACGGTCTCGCCTTTTTTGGGGACGTGGAGGGGACCGTAGTCATCCGGCGTGTAGCCACGGCCCTCCGGATACAATTCCCCGTCGAAAGAGGAGGCCGGAAGGACGTAGGGTTCGATGGAGTCGACCCACGAGAACCGGCTCAGTTCGCGCACGGCATCGGGGGTGGCTGTGACCCGCACCGCAGATGCGCTCTCGGTGGGCGTCACCTCGCTTATTCCAATGTCCTCCATGCGATTCCGAGGAATGCGATAGCGCGGTTCTGTCTTCCGCACGAGCCAGTGCTGCTGCATTCCGTGCCCCAGCGGAAGAGGGGTCTCGTTGATGTGGACCATTTTGTCCCGGACCGAGAGCGTGTCCCCCGGCAGGCCAATGACGCGCTTCACGTAGTGCGTTTTGCGGTCGATGGGGCCCTCGTCGGGCGGGTAGTTGAACACGATGGGATCGCCGCGCTGCACCTCTGCGAACCCCCCGACCCGAGTGTACGGGAAGGACACCCCGGGCACGTGGATGGAGGTGAAGGGCACTCCGAGGCTCATGGGCATCCGCGTGCCGTAGTGGAGCTTTGAGACGAAGAGGTAGTCGCCCACCAGCAGATTCTCCTCCATCGACGGCGTGGGGATGCGGAAGAGGTCAAAAAACAGGGTACGAACGATGACCACGATGACAATGGCCACGATTAGGGCCTCGCCCCACTGGCGAAGCTCGCTTTTGGCGGCGTCCTCATCGTCGGAGCGCGCCGTGTGACGATCGGAAGAGGAGGTGTTGCGGGCCACGATGGGCGGAAGGGGGTCGGTGAGGGAGAGACTTACGGACGCGACCGGTCGGCGTCAGGCGACGACGCCTCGGTGGAGTCGTCGGGCACCGCCGGTTCAACGTGGGGCCGCCGGCCGGTCAGAATGTCGGAGCGCTGAATCCGATCCATAAAATACGACTGTCCGTCGAAGCCGGTTCGGTACCAGCGCGTGGGGCTGTCGTCGGTCGTCTCGTAGTAGTAGTCGACGTAGGGCTCGCGCTCGGGCTGGCGAAGCGGGCGTAGGAGCGCGGCGCGAAGCTCGGGCAGCCGGTCGCGCAGGCGTCGTTCCGTCGCGACGATAAGGCCGCGGTCGTGCGGGCCGTTGGGGTCGGAGACGCGCACAGGGATCGAATCGTTGACCACAAACCAGTACTCGAACTGGGCCTCGCCGCTCCGACTGGTGTCGGGAAGGTCGGCGAGCGTCTGGGTCGGATCCCCGAATTGGGCCTGGAGGCGGGCCCGAAGCTCGCGAGTGTAGGTGGTGTCGAAGACGGTAAGGGAGCTGTTGGCGCCGAGAAACGACCACTCGGTCGATTCAAATTTGGCCGTAAACCACTCGCGTTCCAGGCGGCTTACCACACGCGTCTCTTCAATTGCAACGGCCGGGGCGTCGTCTGACGAATCGGAGTCGGTCGACCGGCGAAGCAGCGGAGGCCGACGCACCGGAATCGAGTCGGCGGGCAGGGCGCGGGCCCTCCAGCCGCGCCGCAAGGCCTGTCGGGCAAGGGTCTGGACCCGGGCCGTGCGGTACCGTTCGATGAGGTTGAGCGAGTCTGCCGTCTGCGTTTGTGCCGCGGCGGGCATCGATCCGCCCAGCCCCGCGAGCCCCCCCAGGACCGCCACGAGCCCTGCCGTCCGTCCCCAGAAGGACGCGCCACAGAGCCGACACAACAAGCGAAGAATGCAATCAATCATGCCCTGCACGATCGGGATCGTCGGGACGCCAACTCCAGCTATTCCTCCTCGTCCATCGAGAGGATGGCGAGGAAGGCCTCTTGCGGAACGTCTATCTCACCCATCTGCTTCATGCGTTTTTTTCCTTTCTTCTGTTCCTCCAGAAGCTTGCGCTTCCGCGTCACGTCGCCGCCGTAGCACTTGGCCGTCACGTCCTTGCGCTGCGCCTTGATGGTCTCGCGTGCGACGATGCGGCTGCCGATCGAGGCCTGAATGGGCACCTCGAACATCTGACGGGGGATCACATCCTTGAGCTTCTTGCAGAGCTTGCGGCCGACCTCGTAGGCCCGATCGCGGTGCACAATGGTGGAAAGTGGGTCGGCCGGCTCCTCATTGATGAGGATGGTGAGCTTGACGAGATCGCTCTCGCGGTACTCCAGGAATTCGTAATCGAACGAGGCGTACCCGCGGCTGACGCTCTTAAGCTTGTCGTAGAAGTCGAAGACAATGTCGGCGAGCGGGAGTTCGTATTCCAGCTTTACGGTTTGGCTGTCGAGCCAGCGCTGGCTCCCGTATTCGCCCCGCCGGTTTTCGCAGAGCTCAATGACATTGCCAATGTAGTCGCTCGGCGTGATGATGTCGGCCTCGACGTACGGCTCGTACACCGCCCGGATGTCGCCGTAATGCGGCATGTCTTCGGGCTTATCGACCGTCACGGTCTCGGGCCCGTCGCCCCCCTCCACGTCGACGTGGTATTCCACGTTAGGCACCGTGGTGATGAGGTCGAGGTCAAACTCCCGCTCCAGCCGCTCCTGTACGATCTCCATGTGCAGAAGGCCCAAAAAGCCAACGCGGAACCCAAAGCCGAGGGCCGTGGAGCTTTCGGGCTCGTAGGTGAGCGAGGCGTCGTTGAGCTGGAGCTTTTCCAGGGCGCTCCGCAGCTCCTCAAAGTCGTCGGTCTCGGTGGGATAGATGCCGCTGAAGACCATGGGCTTCACCTCTTCGAAGCCCGGAATCGGCTCCGTGGCCGGATCATCGGCACGCGTAATCGTGTCGCCGACGCGCGTGTCCTGAATGTCCTTGACGGATCCGATGATGTACCCCACGTCCCCGGCCGTGAGGCGGTCCACCTTTTGCCGCCCCATGCGCAGGATGCCGAGCTCTTCGGCGTCGTACTCCTTGCCATTGGACATGAACCGCATCGTGTCCCCTTTCTCTAGCGTGCCGTCGAACAGGCGGGCGTACACGACAGAGCCGCGGTACGCGTCGTAGATGGAGTCGAAGATGAGGGCGCGGAGGGGGGCCTCGGGGTCGCCGGAGGGCGCCGGGATGCGATTGATGACCAGGTCGAGCATTTCGTCGACGCCCTCCCCCGTCTTGGCGCTGATCTGCGGGATGTCTTCGGCCGGCTCACCAATCAGGTCCTCCAGCGACTGCGCCACCTCGTCGGGCTGCGCGACGGGGAGGTCCACCTTGTTGACGACAGGAATGATCTCCAGGTTTTGCTCCAGGGCCAGCCACAGGTTCGAGATGGTCTGGGCCTCGATGCCCTGCGAGGCGTCGACCAGCAGGATGGCCCCTTCGCAGGCCTTGAGCGCCCGGCTCACCTCGTAGGTGAAGTCGACGTGCCCCGGCGTATCGATCAGGTTGAGCGTGTACTCTTGTCCATCGGCTGCCGCGTACCGCATGCGCACGGCGTGGCTCTTGATGGTGATGCCGCGCTCGCGCTCCAGGTCCATGTCGTCGAGCGTCTGCTCCTTCATGTCGCGCTCGGTAATGGTCCCGGTGCGCTCCAGGAGCCGATCGGCCAGGGTGCTTTTCCCGTGGTCGATGTGCGCGATAATGCAGAAGTTGCGAATCCGCGACAGGTCAGGCATGAGGCACGACGGGCCAGCGAGTGTACGTCCAGCGAGGGGCCGGGAAGGGGCCGGCGGAACAGCGGTGCGTTGGTTCGTCGGGAGCGGACGCGACCGAGGATCACACCGCCGTGTAACGGGCCATGGGGCCTCGCGTTGCACGGGCCCGGCCCAGCCGTGACGACTATTCGTCGCGGCGCGGCGGGGACGGCAGCGAGAGCGGAGCGGGCCGGAGCCGACGGGCCCCGTCGGAGGCGGGGGACAACCGGTCTGCGGACACCGTTTGCGCCGGATCGGGGTCCGCGGGGCGTCCATTCTGTTGCTCTCGGGCCGGTTCGGCGTCCCGGGGGGCCTCCGTCGGCTCGGCGCCGTGCTGCTCTTCATGGAAGGGGCCGTGGAAGAAGGCCACCCCCACCACCCCCAGCACAATGGCCATGTCGGCCACGTTCCAGATGGGAAACAGCTCCAGGTAGGAGCCGCCGAGGAGCGGGACGCCGTTCGGGATGAATCCGCGCCAGAGACTTACGTGAATGAAGTCGACGACCCGGCCGGTAAAGAGCGGTCCATAGTCGAGCAGGAGGCCGTAGAAGATGCGGTCGATGATGTTGCCCAGGGCGCCTCCCAGGATAAGGCCGAGGCTCCATCGGTACGGGGCGTAGGCGTGGCGAATGCGGTACGTGTAGAGGGCCACGAGAACGGTGGCCACGAGTGAAAGCACAGTGACCGTGCCGGTGGGGCCAATGGTGAGGCCAAAGGCCATTCCTGGATTTTCCGTAAACGTCAGCCGGAGCCAGTCGCCGAGGAGGGGAATCGACTGGTGGCGGTTCATGAGCTGGACCACCGCCGCCTTCGTGGCCTGATCGGCAAGGACAACCGCAGCGGTGAGCCAGAGAACACGCATACAGCTAAGGATGGATGTGGAGGCGGCGGGCCGTGTGGAGGAGCGTTCGTTGCCTGCCTCCAGACGCCCACCCTACAGACTTACTCGTTCTGGGCCTTCTGTTGCCGCTTCGCCTCAATTGAGATTTCGGTGTGGGGCACGGCTTCGAGGCGCTCCTTCGAGATGGGCTCGCCGGTCACCCTGCAAATGCCGTAGGTCTTGTTCTCAATGCGCTCCAGGGCCCGCTCCAGGTAGCCGATATACTTCTGTTGGCGGGCAATCATGAGGTGGAGCTTCTCCCGCTCCATGGCGTCGGTGCCCGCGTCGGCCATGTGCAGTCCGTATGCCGTGTTGTCCTTGGACTGCTCTTTTCCCTGCTCGATCTGCTTGCGCATCCGCTCCACCTCCTCCTTCGCCTCCTTGCGGCGCTGAAGAAGCAGCTCCCTGAAGTGCTCCAATTCGCCATCGGAGAAGGGGGTCTTGCGCTCGGTCGCATCCGAGGCCTGCTCGTTGGCATGTGAGGACTGATCTGCCATTGCGTAAAGGAAAGCCACAACGAAATGAACTGCGAAGACGAGCGCCAGCGGGCCTACCTTTGCACGGCCGCATCCGGGGCCACGCGCCGAACGGCAATCGTGACGCGCTCCCCGCGAATGTCGAACGTGTCGACGACATCGCCCGCTGGATCATCGGACGGCTGCAACTCCAGTGCCAGGGTCTCGTTCCGGATCCACTCGGCGTGCTGTGCCACGGCGTCGGCCAGGGCCTCCGTGCCGTCATACGCGATTTCGATGCGGTCGGTCACCTCGAAATCCGCGTCCTTGCGCAGGTTCTGGATGCGCTTGACAGCCTCGCGAGCGAGCCCTTCGGCCCGCAGCTCGGGCGTAATCTCGGTGTCGAGGGCCACCGTCACGTCGCCCTCCTGCTCCACGAGCCAGCCCTCAATGCCCTCACTCTGGATGATGAGGTCGTCGGGCCCGAGCTCGACCTCCTGCCCATCGACGCTCAGCGTCAGCTCGCCCGTCCGCACGTACGCGTCGATCGTCTCGTCGTCGAGCTGGCGCACCTTCTGGTTGACGTCTTTTACCAGGTCGCCGAGGCGCGGGCCGAGCCGGCTGAAATCGGGCTTTGCCGACCGGCTCACCACGTCGCTCGTGTGCTCCACGTACTCGATGGCCTTCACGTTGACCTCGTCGAGGACGATGTCCTTCACCTGCTCGACCTCCTTCTCGGGCACGCCGGTGCCGGTGACCACCAGCAGGCGTGGCAGCGGCTGGCGCACGTTGATCTCGGCCTGGTTGCGGAGCGAAAGGGTGGTGGACGCAATCGTGCGGGCCAGGCCCATCCGGCGCTCCAGGGCCTCGTCGCGCTCGGCCTCGCGCGCCTCCGGAAAGGACGCGAGGTGCACCGAGTCGGCCTCGCCGCCCGTCACCTCGGTGAGCGTGCGGTAGAGCC
The DNA here is from genome assembly GCA_046540815.1 of Salinivenus sp. GTDB lineage: Bacteria > Bacteroidota > Rhodothermia > Rhodothermales > Salinibacteraceae > Salinibacter. Next base: position 8,530 of record JBKHEM010000024.1, on the reverse strand, counting down.
ACTCGCCAAAGAAGGGGGCGATGGGGCTCATGAGCTTGGCCGTGGCCTCCAGGCACTCGTAGACGGTCTGATACGCGGCCTCCTTCTTCTTTGCGGCGACCGTGCCGCCGTCCCCAGCCCGGCCGTTCTGCTCCCCCTTCTTCGACGCCCAGAAGCGGGAGCGCGAGCGGCGCAGGTGCCAGTTCGACAGCTCCTCGACGAAGGCCTCCACCGCCCGCGCCGCCGTGGTCGGGTCGTACTCCTCCAGCGCCTCCGTCACCGTCTGCGTGGTGGTGTGCAGGCGGCTGATGATCCACTGGTCGAGCTCCGGCCGCTCCTCGACCGGCATCCGGTCCTTCTGATACTGAAAGCCGTCGATGTTGGCGTAGGTGGCGAAGAAGCGGTAGACGTTCTCCAGCGTGCCAAAAAACGTGCGCCGCAGGTCGCGCAGCCCCCGCTCGCTGAAGCGAAGGCTCTCCCACGGCGGGGCGTTGCTCATCATGAACCAGCGCACCACGTCGGCGCCGTAGTCGTCGATGACGCGGAAGGGCTCGACGGTGTTGCCCTTCGACTTCGACATCTTGTTGCCGTCCTCGTCGAGCACGAGGCCGTTGACCACCACGTTCTCGTACGCCACGTCGTCGAAGACGAGGGTGGCGATGGCGTGTAGCGAGTAGAACCAGCCGCGCGTCTGGTCGACGCCCTCGGCGATAAAGTCGGCCGGAAAGTTGGCCTCGAAGTCGTCCTCGTTCTCAAAGGGATAGTGCCACTGCGCGTACGGCATCGAGCCGGAGTCGAACCATACGTCGATGAGGTCGGGGACGCGGCGCATGGTGCCGCCGTCCGGCCCCTCCCACGTCAGATCGTCGACGAACGGGCGGTGGAGGTCGATCTCCTCGTCGTCCTCGGGCAGCTGGTCGCCGCACTTCTCGCGCAGCTCCTCCACCGAGCCGATGACTTCGTAGTAGTCGGAGCCCTCCTTGTCACTCTCCCACACGGGGAGCGGCGTGCCCCAGTAGCGGCGGCGGCTCAGCGCCCAGTCCACGTTGTTCTCCAGCCACTCGCCGAAGCGCCCCTCGCCGATGGCCTCGGGCTGCCAGTTGATCGTGTCGTTGAGCTCGACCATCCGGTCTTTGAGCTTGGTGGTCTCGATGAACCAGCTCTCGACCGGGTAGCTCATCAGGGGCGTGCCCTTGCGCCAGTCGTGCGGGTAGTTGTGGAGGTAGGTCTCGTGCTTGTAGAGCCGCCCGCGGACCTTCAGGTCGTCGGTGATGGTCTTGTCCGCGTCCTTGAACCACTCGCCCTCCACGAGCGGCGCCTCCGCGGTAAACGCGCCGTCCTTGTCGATGGGGTTGAAGAGGGGCAGTCCCTTCTCCTGTCCCACGGCGTAGTCCTCCTCCCCGAAGGCGGGCGCCATGTGCACGACGCCGGTGCCCTCCTCGGTCGAGACGATGTCAGCCCCCAGGACGTACCATGCATCCGTGCCCGGCGTGGCGCGGTCCGTAAAGTAGTCGTAGAGCGGCTCGTACGTGGTCCCGATCAGGTCTTCGCCGGAGAACGTCTCCTCGACGGTGTAGTCCTCATCGATCACGTCATCGAGCAGCTCCTCGGCCAGGATGAGGTGCTCTTCGCCCTGATGCGGGTCCTCATGATGGATCTTGGCGTAGGTGAGGTCCGGCCCCACGGCGAGGGCCGTGTTGGAGATGAGCGTCCAGGGCGTGGTCGTCCACGCGAGGAAGTAGGTGTTCTCCTCGCCGACGACCGGGAAGCGGATGTAGACGCTCGGGTCCTGCGTCTCTTCGTAGCCGAGGCTCACCTCGTGGGACGACAGTACCGTGTGTGAGCCCGGGCTGTACCATTGGATCTTGTGGCCCTTGTAGAGCAGGTCCTTCTCCTCAATCTGCTTGAGGAGCCACCAGACGGTTTCAATGTAGTCGGTCTCGAAGGTCACGTACGGGTCGTCGAGGTCGACCCAGTAGCCCATCCGCTGGGTCAGGTCGTCCCAGAGGTCCTTGTACTCCAGGACGCTCTCGCGGCAGGCGGCGTTGTACTTCTCGATGCCGAAGTCTTCCACCTGCGCCCGGCTTTCGAGGCCCAGATCTTCCTCCACCTCAATCTCGACGGGCAGGCCATGGGTGTCCCAGCCGGCCTTGCGGGCCACCTGGTAGCCTTGCATCGTCTTGTAGCGGCAGAAGATGTCCTTGATGGCCCGGGCCAGGACGTGGTGAATCCCCGGCTTGCCGTTGGCCGTGGGCGGGCCCTCATAGAACGTGAACGTGGGCTGCCCCTCCCGCTCCTCAATGCTGCGCTGAAAGATGTCCTGGTCCTGCCACCAGTCGAGGACGTCCTCTTCAAGGTCGGGGAGCGAGAGTTGATCGGGCGTGTCGAATTGCGCCATGGGGTCGTCGGGCCGGGGTGCATTCAATGTCGCGGTAGCCGAACCCTACGCCGCGCCGCGCTCGGATGTTCGTTGCGTCTTTCCGAGCTCACCACCGCTGCGCCCGACATTCGCAGCGGCTTTTCAGTGAGGACCCCCACCGAACCGTGACGGTCGCGTGCAGGAAGCGCTTTGTGTTGACGCAACCCTCACCGTGGCTTCGCGCAGCCTTGGCTTGTGTTAACATTCTGCAACCAGAAGCGCTTGCAGCCGAACCCGGACCCTCATCTGGGATTGGAGGCGACGAACACAGGGTCGGCCCGAGGGCCGGCCCCGTTCGACGATCTTCCCTCACAGACACCCTCTCTGCATGAAGCTCTTGCAACGACTCCACGACACATACCTCTCGGTGTCCGCGAGCACGTTTAGCCGCGTCACCAAGGTGGTGGACCACTGCCCGCACTGCGACGAGGAGACCCCGTGGGTCGTCCGCGTCCTCACCGGGTACTACCGATGCACGCAGTGCGGCCGCGACCCAATGCGGCCCGCCTCGTCTCACGGCGACGCGTCCCCCGACGACCGGGCCCCGGTGCCGCCCGCCCGCTCGGAGGCCGCCCGCACCTCTTCCACGCCGTAGCCCCTTTCCCACGCACACAACGGTCGGGTCCCGCCCCGCTCCGGCTCGTCCGGGGCGGGGCGGTCGTGTGTTTTCCCTCCTGACCCTACCAGAACGCAATAATCATGGCGACGGTAATGCCCAGCACGGCGGCCGACTGGATGCGATAGTCTTTGTACCACGCCATCGCCTCCGGCGCCTCCACGGCCCGGTTGGCCCACGTCAGGTCCTCGATCTTCTCCGGGTCCGGGGCGTCCCCGAGCGTCAGTGACGTGACGACGAGCAGCCCGATGCAGAGCGCCGTGAGAATGCCCGCAATGATCGTGAAGTGGAGGTCGATGGGGGCCGACTCAAACAGAAGCCCGTCCTGCGCAAACAGGAAGACGGCAATCGAGAGGGCGTGCCCGCCCGTCAGCGTCGCAAAGGCCCCCGCACCGTTGGTCCGGGGCCAGAACACCCCCAGCAGGAAGATGGCCACCACCGGCGGCACCAGGTACGAGAGCACCGACTGGATGTAGCTCCAGAGCCCCGGAAACTCACGAATCTGCGGGGCCCAGAGCGCCGCAAAGATCATCAGGATGATGGTGGTAACCCGCCCGATGGTGCCCACCTGCTTCGGCGTCAGGTCCGGCCGGTTCGGCTTGATAAAGTCGATGGTGATGAGCGTGGAGGCCGAGTTCAGCGTCGAGTCGATGGTGGACATGATGGCGGCGATGAGGCCCGCCATGACGATGCCCACAGCGCCCACGGGGAGCAGGTCTGTCACGAGTGTGGGAAAGACCATGTCGGGCGAGGCCAGGTCGGGGTAGAGCGTAAAGGCAAAGGCCCCCGGCAGCACCATGATGAAAAGGGGCAGTAGCTTCAGCGCCCCGCCCAGGATGGCGCCCCACCGGGCGTTTTTCAGGTCGCGCGCCCCCAGGATGCGCTGCACGATGTACTGGTTGAGGCCCCAGTAGTAGAAGCCCAGGATGGGCACGCCAATGAGCGTCCCTAGCCACGGCAACCCCTCACTGTCCATCGGCTGCATGAGCGAGAGGTGCCCCTCCGGCAGCTGCGCCGTCGCCTGCGCCCACGAAAAGTCGAACTGCCCGAACGTGATGACAGCGATGAACATGGAGCCGATGAGCAGGATAACGGCCTGCAGAATGTCCGTGTAGACCACGGCCGCGAGCCCCCCCGCCGCCGTGTACACCCCGGCAATGAGCGCGAGGATGAAGCACGTCACGTAGAAGTCCATCTCCGGCCCGAGTCCCGGGATGAGGTCGGGGAAGAAGGTCTTGAGGACCAGCGTGCCCGCGTAGATGCCGCCCGCCGTGTCGATCACGACGCTCGTGAAAATGGTGAGGCCCGAAAAATACTTTCGGGACCGCACGTCGAAGCGCTTTTCCAAGAACTCCGGAATGGTGGTCAGCCGCGAACGGATAAAGAAGGGAACGAAGAAGATGGCGATAAAGACGAGCACGACGCCGGCCATCCACTCGTAATTCGACACCGCAATGCCCATCCGGTAGGCGTCGCCCGCCAGCCCGATGAGCGTGGTGCTGGAGATGTTGGAGGCGAAGAGCGAGAAGCCGATCGTGCCCCACGCCAGGGTTCGTCCGGCCAGAAAGAGATCGCTGCCGCTCTCCGTTTGCCGCGCCACGAGGTACCCGATCACAAACACGACCAGGAAGTACACGCCGATGATCACCAGGTCCAGCGTCGCAATCGGAAAGTCAGGAGACATACGGACAAAATGGGCTCAGTACGGAAGTGGCGAGTCGAAGAGGCGGATCAAACGGTCCGCAATCACGCCCCGAACATAACTGAATTTTTTGTCCGGATCCAACCGGACGGCTTCTCTTCCCTCTTCTTCTGCCTTCAGGGCTTGCCGTCGTCCCCTCTCGCTGCCTACCATGGAGGTGCATTGCCCCCGTCGTGGGGGCGCGTGCACCGTTTCTTTTTCCCAGTTCCGTTCAGTGTGATGAGCGATCCCGGACTCGACGTTCTCAGTTCCTACGCCAACGAGCGCGGCGCCACCTGCCCCATCACCCTGGTGGTAAGTGGCAACATGGTCACCGGTCACGTCGTCGGCCGCGACTCGTTTGAGGCCGACACCTCTCGGATGGTGGAGGTGGCGCAGGAGCAGGCCGGGGCGGAAGACGGGGCCGTGGACGCGTTCAGCGGCATGATGTCCGCCATGCTCGACGCCGTGCGCGACTCGGACGACGACACCTTCATCCACGTGTCGGTGCAGGAGGTCATGACGGGCGCCGAGGCCATTCACCTGGGCGGTTCGGTCTTCCGCTTTCGCGCCAGCGAAATTGAAGGCTATACGATTGGCACCGTGGAGACGAAAGAGGCGTAGTGCGAGGCGGATCTTTTTCGCTCGCTTCTCCTCACCGAACGACGTGAGGCGAACGGACGAAGGCGCCACGCAACCCGTTAGGCTGTCGCGCCCTCGCCCGGGAGGTCGGGCTTCTTGGTGTCGCGGGCCCTGAGGGCCACCTGCTTGGTCGCGTTCATCGCACGAGTGGACCGGGACATATCGGAGCCGCAATTGGGAACAGACGACGGAGGGACGGTCCCCGGTGGAGTCTCTTATCGGGACGTTCGGGTCCCCCCGACGGGGCGCGCTTTGCTCCATGAAATCGGGCAGGCCCCCTCTGCTGTCCCCTCCCTACGGCACCGTGATGTCCGCAAGCTGCGCCTCCACCTCCTCGCGGCGGTCCTGCAGGAAGGGCGGCAGCATAAGCTTCTGCCCGAGCGCGTCCTCCGGCTCGTCGTGCAAGAAGCCCGGCGGGTCGGTGGCAATCTCAAAGTCGACGCCGTTCGGCTCGCGGAAGTAGATGGAGTGGAAGTAGTTGCGGTCCTTCATCGACGTGACCGTGTGTCCTGCGTCCTGCAACTGGTCGCGGAGCGCCATCTGCTCGTCGTCGTCCGCCACGCGGAACGCCACGTGGTGGACCGTGCCGTATCCCCAGCGGCCCTCGTGCATGTTGGGCTCGGTGTAAAGGTCGATGAACTGGCCGTGGTCGGCGCCGTCGGCCGCGCGGTAGCGCTGCCAGTCGCCGTCCTGCGGCGTGGGCTCGTACTCGACCGGCTCGTACCCCATCCGCTCCAGCACCTCGGCCGTATGGCGCGCGTTATGCGCCTGAATGGTGACGCCGTGGAAGCCGCGCAGGCCGTGTTCGGCCGGTACCGGGCCGCCGTCCCAGGGCTCCACGTCGGAGTCGCCCGTGATGAGCTCCAGAGGCTGGCCGTCGTGGTCCCGAAACGGGATCACCGTGCGTCCAAACCGCTCGGTAACCGGGTACAGCGTGGCCGCCTCCGACGCGTCGAGCCGGTCGACCCAGTAGTCGACCGCCCCCTCCGGAATGGTGAACGCCGTCGCAGTGGCCTGTCCGCGCCCCACCTGCCCCTTCTGAATGCTGTGGTGTGGCTTAAACGTAATGACCGAGCCGGGCGTGCCCGTGCCGTTGGCATAGTAGAAATGGTACATCGTGGGGCCCCTGAACACCTCCGACGGATTGTTAAAAAGCACCGTCTGCTTTACCAGGCGCAGACCAAGCACCCCGGTGTAGAAGTCAATATTTTCCTGTGGATCGTGGGCGTACGCAGTGACGTGATGGATCCCGGATACGGTCGCACTCATGATGGCTAGCGTGAGATGTGAGTAGAAAAGTGAGAAGGATACACGTCTTCGGAAACGCTTCCACGACCGGGACTCTTCTTCGTGGTGCCTGAACGTGTTTTTTGCCGGCCCGCAAGGCCGGTGTAGTGTAAGAAGCGAAACCGGATGCCTCTGCGTCAAGTGAGGCCGCCGCATTTTTCACTGACCCGCCCCTCGAACCATCCTCGCCACACCGGCGTTACGCTCTGCTTTTGACACGACAAAGCGCACCAAAGCCCGTGTGCTTCCCCAATGGATCCCATGCGCATCGAGATTACTTTTCGCTCGCCCCCGCACGACGCCTCCTCTTCGGGCCCTACGCTCCACGAACGCACGCTGGAGGCCGTGCCCCGTCCGCAGGCCAAGAAAATAGCCACCGATTTTGTGTCGTACCGCAAGGCCCCCGACGAGACCGACCGGAGCAAGCTGTACCGGTACGAAACCGGTGGGGACGAGGTGCTAGTGGCCCTCGACTTCAGCGAGGTGGTTGCCCTCACAGCGTCCCAAACGTAACGCGGCGGGCCCCACGGCACGGGACCGGGCACCACCGACACTCCTTCACTCAGTCGAACGTCAGCGTGGCCGTGCGCCCCTGGTACTCAATTTCGACGCCGTCGTCCGTCCTCTGAACCGTAGCCACGGTCCGTTCTACGTCGAAATTCTGACGCTTCACGTGTGCTTTCACAGTCTCCGCCGCCACGGCCACGTGCTGCGGCGCCCCGCCGATCTCCTTGGCCTTGTCGGCCGCGTCAAACAGAAGCGGAGCGATCTGGGCGATGTACGACGCCGCCATAAATTCCGGCGTGGGTTCATTCATGCTGGGCTCATCCATGAGAGACTGCAAAAGCCTGGTGGCGAAAAGTCGAGCGCGTACGTGATGCTCCTTACGGAAGAGTTCTTGTAAAGTGTTTGCTTTCAATTGCCCAGTCCCCTCGATGTTTTGCTTGGGGGCACGTGCCCGATCCGCCCCGGCAAACCAATCGTGACGACACGGTGACCTTCCCCCGTGGGGCCGCACCTGTCGGTCGTCCATCGGTTGGTGCCGTGGCCTGTCCTCATCCTACCGTCCCATGCCTCGTACGCCCCGGATCCGCAATCTGCAGGTCGTCTGGTTCAAGCGGGATCTCCGCGTCCGGGATCACCGCCCCCTCCTGGAAGCCGCCCGGCGCGGCCCCGTACTTCCCCTCTACATTGTCGAGCCGTCCCTCCTCGCCGCTCCCGACTTCTCGGCGGCGCACTGGCGATTTATTCGGGAATGCCTGACCGCGCTTCGGAGCGCCCTGGCCGACCGGGGCCAGCCGCTGGTTGTACGCCAGGGGGAGGCCGTTGAGACGTTCCAGCGCCTCTACGACGCGGCCGGTCCCTTCACGCTGTGGGCCCACCAGGAAACCGGTACGCGCCTGACCTTCGACCGCGATCGTGCCGTGCGGGCCTGGGCCGACGCTCACGACATTCCGTTTCACGAGCCGCGACAGCAGGGCGTGGTGCGGGGCCCGCACGACCGCGACAACTGGCGCACACAGTGGACGGCCTTCATGAAGACGGATCCGCTGCCGGCACCCGAGGCCCTGGCTCCTGTTCCGGTGCGGCCCGGCCCCCTCCCCACGCACGCCGACCTGAACCTGTCGCTCGATGGCGTCGAGACACTTCAGGCGGGCGGCGAGGCCGCGGCACACCGCACGCTCCGCTCCTTCCTGCACCGGCGGGGCCGACACTACCCGTCCGAGATGTCGAGCCCACAGACGGCCTTTCGCAGCTGCTCCCGCCTCAGCCCCCACCTCGCGTGGGGCACGCTCAGTCTGCGGAGCGCCTACCATCGTATCCAAGAACGCAAAGAGGCGGTGCGCGCCCTGCCCCCCGACGAGGCCGAGGACTGGCGAGCGGCCCTCTCCTCCCTCGAAAGCCG
>JBKHEM010000023.1:0-26060 GCA_046540815.1 Salinivenus sp. | reverse complement strand
TAACCACGGGGCCGCCTCCCCGCCGCGACCGCTGGCTGTTTTTTCCGCCTCCCCCTCGAAAGAACGATTGGCTAAAGAAGTAGCCAAAGATCAAGAGCGTAAAGAGCAAGGCGTAGGGAATGCCGTCGTCCTCCGAGGAACCGTCCCGTGCGGCTTCCGCGTCGAACTCCCCCTTGGTGGCTTGGATAATGGCGTCCGTGCCGCGGTCGAGCCCCGCGTAGAACTCCCCCTTTCGGAACGCCGGCGTCATCACAGTTTCAACGATCCGGTTGGCGATGGCATCTGGAAGCGCGCCCTCCACGCCGTAGCCCGTCGCAATAAAGACCTCCCGATCGCCCTCGGAGAGAAGCACCACGACGCCATTGTCTTTCTCCTCCTGCCCGACGCCCCACTCACGGCCAAGGGCGAAGGCATAGTCCGAGATCGGCGCCCCGTTCAGGCTCGGGAGCGTCACCACCACGACGGCGGTGGAGGTGGTGTCCTCGAACGCCGACAGCTTCTGGGCTAAGCGTTTCTGGTCGGAGGGGGAGAGCAGGTCCGCCTGGTCGAGCACCGGGCCGGCGGGCCGGGACGGGAAATCGTAGCGCTGGGCCTGGGCCTCCGCGTGTCCCCCGATCCCGCCCGACCACAGGAGGAAAACGGCCAGAACGACAACCACGTGAGTGCGCATGGCGCAGAGGGAGGACAAGAGAGACGGGCAGACGCAGCGTCAGTTGAAGTTCACGTCCGGGGCCTCGTCGGCCCCCTCCTCCGCCTCGAAGGGGACCTTGGGCTCGAAGCCCATGAGTCCGGCGAAGAGCATGGTGGGGAAAGAGCGCACGTTCGTGTTGTAGGAGCGGACGGCGTTGTTGTAATCGCGGCGAGCGACCGCGATCCGGTTCTCGGTCCCCTCAAGCTGCGCCTGCAGGTCGCTGAAGTTCTGTGTGGCCCGCAGCTCCGGGTAGTTTTCAGAGACGGCCAGAAGCCGGCCCAGCGACTGCCCGAGGGCGGACTGCGCCTCCTGAAAACGCTGAAACTGTTGCGGATCGTCAAGGTCCTCGGCGCTGATCTGGACCGAGGTGGCCTTGGCCCGCGCCTCGGTGACGGACTGGAGGGTTTCTTGCTCAAAATCCGCGGCGCCCTGCACCGTCTCCACCAGGTTTGGGATGAGGTCCGCCCGGCGCTGGTATTGCGTCTCCACGTTGGACCACGCCGTGCTCACCTCTTCGTCGGCTCCCACAAGAGTATTGTAGGAGCTGACGGCCCCGCACCCCGCCAGGCCGAGGAGCAGCGCGAGCACGACGGCGGCAATAACACCTTTGCTACGCATAGAGCACCAGAAAAGAGCTTAGAATGGATTCACGGACCCGGTTCGCCACGCGGACTGATCACGCCTAACGTTTGTGGGGTACGGGGGTTGCAGAGCTCCCCTCCTTGAGGACGGGACCGATGCCTCTTACTCAAACTGAATGATGAGGTGGGTGAGGTCCCCAGCACGTTCTACGTGGCGCTTGCGTTGGAGACCGAGAACGATGGTGCCCGTAAAGGCTTCCATCCGATCAAACACGTACTCGAGCGTGGTCGGGGCCGTATCTGCGTCTGGGGCGTCGGAGTGCCGGTGGGTAAAGAGGGCGTCCGCGCGGTCAAAGTACAGAAGGGCGTCCTCCTCGGCCGCGTGGTCAAACGCTTTGCGCAGGCTGTTTTGCGTTTGCATGCGACGCTCTGCCAGCAGAGAGGGAACTTCGAACTGGTGGATGGTGCCCGTGACGTGGCGTGAGACGTGGGCAAGGGCCTGTTGCCGTTCCTCGCGCGAGCCGTCGTAAAACACGAGGCAGTTCCCCGTCCGGTCGTCGCGCGCACCCATGACGGCGGGGAGGGCTTCGTCAAACGCGTCGGTTTCGTACGTGACCGTTCGCGGCAACTCGAACGAGGAAGAAGAAGGGGAGTCGGCCATAGCAGGAGGGGCGTGGAGAGGAGAAGACAAGGGCGCTATCCGGTGCTTTGCATGGCGGCAGCGATGCCGTTGAGGCTCAGGAGAAGGGCCTCGCCGAGGGCGTTCTGGTCGGCGCGCTCCTCGGCGGCCCGATCGCGCCGCAAGAGTTCGATCTGGAGAAGGTTGAGCACGTCCGTATACGGATTCCGAAGCTCAATGGATCGCTTAAGCACCGGGCTGTTCTCAAACAGCGTGTCCTGCTCGGTGATCTGGAGAATGGCGGCCTTGGCCTGTTCGTAATCGGTGACGATGGTGTCGTGAAAGGCGTGGTCCGGATCCCCAAGTGCGTTGTACTGGGCGGCGATGGGAAGGCGGGCCCGGGCCATTTCGCGCTGGACGCTGTCGAGTGCCTCTTGGAAAAAGGGCCATTGCTGGTAGAGCGTGCGGAGGCGGTCGAGGGCCTCGGGGGTTTCATCAAGCAGGCGGGCCAGTCCCTGCCCCGTGCCGTACCAGCCGGGCACGATGTAGCGCGGCTGGGTCCAGGCAAAGACCCATGGAATGGCCCGAAGTCCCTCAAAGTCCACCTCGTTGCCCCCGCGCGAGACGGGGCGGGAGGCAATCGGCAGGCGGCTGATGTGTTCGATGGGGGTCACCTGCGTGTACCACGTCCAGCCGTCCGGATCGTCGATGAGGTCGCGATACGCGTCGTACGCGTGTTGGGCAAGGCGAGTCATGAGGGCCGCCGCGTCGGAATCGGTCGACATTACGGGGCCGCGTCCGGCGGAGGCGTCGGGGGAGCGGGCGTGGGCCGTGGCGGTGAGCGTGGCGTTCACGAGCTGCTCGACGTGGCGGCGGGCAATCTCGGGGAGGGCGTAGCGGAACGAAATAATCTCGCCCTGCTCCGTCATGCGGATGCGCCCGTTATGAACGACGGGAGGGAGGGCGCGAATGGCCTGGGAGGTGCGGCCGCCACCCCGTCCAACGGTGCCCCCCCGGCCGTGGAAGAGCCGAAGGTCCACGTCGTGCGCATCGCAGACGACCCCAAGGTCGTGAATGGCCCGATGCAGGGACCAGTTGGCCCGCCAGTACCCACCGTCCTTGTTGCTGTCGGAGTAGCCCAGCATGACTTCCTGAAACTGATCGCGCCCCTCTAGGTGGGCCGCGTACACCGGATGGGTGAAGAGGGTCTCCATCCGGTCGTCGGCCGCGTCGAGGTCGTCGATTGTTTCGAAGAGAGGCACCATGTCGAGCGGGCACCGGTACATCCCGTCCTGCATCCGGCCCAGGCCCGCCTCTTTGGCCAACAGCATGGGCTCCAGGAGGTCGCTGACGCTATGCGTCATGCTCACCACATAACTGCCCACGGCCTCGGGGTCGACGGCGCGGATGGATTGGATGGCGTCGAACACCGCCATCATTTCGGCGGCCGGGGCGGGCAGGGCGTCGGGATCGGACGCGAGGGGGCGGGGGTTCGTGAGCTCGGCCTCCAGCACCGTCAGCTTTTCGGGCTCTGACAGCGACGCATAATCGTCCGTCACGCCGGCTGCCGACAAGAGGGCGGAAACGGTGGCCTCGTGCACCCCGCTGTGCTGGCGGACGTCGAGCGCGGCCAGGTGGAAGCCAAACGTTTTCACGAGGACGCGCAGGCGATGAAGCCGGCCGGTATGGGCGGGGTCCGATACCCCCTGCTCGGCCAGGCACGATGCGAGCAGGTTGAGGTCCGCCCGCAGATTGTCGGCCGTGTAATCGGTTGGGAGGTCCTCCAGGGCCGTCTTCCCCAAACGGTCGCGCAGGTCTCGGAGCCGGGCCTCCATCGCGGCGATTTTTAATCGATACGGCTCGTGCCGGTACTGATGACGCGTCTCCGGACTCAGGGATGCGTCTTCGACGTCGGTAGCAAGAGAGTCCTGGAGGGCCGTAGGCACGCGGGCCTGACGGCTCGACAGGCTGAGGTCGTCGCGGAGGGCCGCCAGTTCGTCGAGGTAATGGTCGAGGGTGGTGCGGCGCTGCCGAACGAAGGTCCACCGGGTGACCTCCGGGGTCACGTTGGGATTGCCGTCGCGGTCGCTCCCGATCCAGGATCGGTACCGGAGGAAGGCCGGGAGATCTGCCGTAGTGCCGAAGTGTCGGCGCAGGGCGCGCTGCACGTCGCGGTGAATGGCAGGCAGGGTGTCCCAGATGGGCCCGTGCAGAAAATAGTGTCCCTGCTCCACTTCTTCGCGTACGGTGGGGCGATCGGCCCGCACCTCGTCGGTCCCCAGAAGAAAGCTGATTTGGCCGTAGAGAGCGTCGACGGCGTCGGACCGCTCGGCCGGCGTGGCGTCCGGGGTTCGGAGCGTGCCCAGGAGGTCCGCAATGCGGGTTTGTTTGCGAAGAACGGATCGACGCCGCGCCTCGGTGGGATGTGCGGTGAGGGTCGGCTGGATGTCAAGTTGATGCAGCAGGGAAACCACTTCGTCGATCGAGTGGCCCTCCGACTTGAGCGACGCGATGGCGGCATCGATGGATTCGGGCCGAGGCGTGCCCTCGTGCGAGGCCTCCTCAGCCTGAGACACAAACGGCCAGTCGGACGGCCCGGCCCCCCGCGCCCGCTTGCGGTTGATCCGAATGATCTCCTGCTGCTCGGCCTGGTTGACCAGGTGGAAGAACGTGGTGTAGACGTGCAGCAGGCGGGTAATCGTAGCCGTGTCAAAGTTGGAAATGCGCTCGGCGGCCTCGGTTCGGAGCGCCGGGTTGTCTTCGAGGTCGGCCCGTTTGCAGAGCACCCGGAGGGCTTCCACCTCTTCGAACAGGGCCTCTCCCATCTGCTCGCGGGTTGCGTGGCCGAGTAGCCCTCCCACCAGGTGCACCTGGCGGCTTAAGGGTTTAGAGATGCCGGTGCCCTCGGTGTCGAGGTCAAGTCCGTTCCAGGTTTCCATGGGGGTGTCGATGATCGTCGAAAGAAGAGGGGGAGGGAACCGCATCCATCCCCGCAACCTCGGGACGGATTCGGGGGAGTCGGGGTCACCGCCGGATCGCACAGGGCCATGCGTCCGGGGCACGGCAGGGAAGACCAATCCGGGATCTGGGAGAGGGGTGAAGAGAGAGGACACGAGTCCCGATGTCCATTGCGGAGGACCGTGTAGACTGGTCCTGAGTCGTAAGGGTGGGAACGTGGTTGAGGAGGCGAATCATCCCCCTTTTAAATTGACTTCGATGGCGCCGTTGTCGTGACCGCTTCCGTGTCGCATGGTAGCCTCATCGGGCGGCAGGTACCGAATGTTCTCGACATCCATGACGTCCACCTGTTCGAGGGTGCTGGGGCCGCCCTGTCGGCTGCCGTTTATATACACCACAATGTCCCCGGGATTGCTGACACTGCTTCGGCCCCGCTTCTCCAGCCATTGGGGATGCAGCCGGCGCACCAGATTGTATGCATTGCTGATGCCTGAGACTTCCTGAATCTCCTCCTGAGTGATCACATTTTCGCTGCCGCCCGATGCGCCGCTGGAGGAGACACAGCCCACGAGGGACGCAACGGAAAGCAGCACGACAAGTGCGGAAAAACGTCGGGTCGAATAAATCATGGCAGACTTGTGCGATGCGTTTGGGAGAAGTGCAGCATCGGGAAGGACAGGCGAAACCTTCGGCTGGCGAGAACTCTGCGCCCAAAAGGCCCTTGAAGGCGGACCGGGAAGCGTGTCCGCTCCGGGCTAGATATGGCATTTCTCAACCTCCCCTCATGTGTACAGGGCTTCGGAGGGGAAGTTCACGCAAACTACAAATCAAGGGGAGAAGAAAAAAGGGCCGACTGCAGGGGCAGCCGGCCCTCGTCGACTCCAGAATGGTTGGGGGAGACATCCGGGGGCTACGGGACAGCCACGCTCGCGGAATCGACGACCGGAGTGTTACTGCTGCCACGCGTGTACGGGTCGTCAAACGCGGGGTCGAACACCTGGTCGCCGTTGTCCCTGTGTGGCATCGCAACCACGGTCGTCGTATCGCTTAGCTGGTCGTCGAGCTCTATCCCGATGGCCGACTCATTGCCGTGGAAGCCCTCGTCGAGGTAGTCCGACACACCAATAATATCACCGGATGGGTCACCTTCGTGAAGGGCGACAAAGCTTCCGTCCTCTACATACGTTCCCTCCACAGCCACCGAGTCTACGTCATTCACCGTATCACGCACGACGGTTTGGTCATTGATGGAAACCACCGAAGCGGGGAGAAGCACACCGTCAATTTGGTGAACGACGCCGTCGTTGGTGGCGATGTCCACCGTTTCCAGGGTGGAGGATCCATTGGTCCCCTCGACTTCAGAGGCCGTCAACGAGAGGGTTTCTTCGGGGTGGAGGAGGGTGCTGGGGGTCGCACCGTCCACCTCGCTAGACGTAAGAGAGTCGACCGCGACGTGGTACTGGAGCACCTTTGCCAATACGCCGGGGGCCGGGAGCTCTGCGTCGTCAATCTCCCCGTTTCCGTTGGCGTCAAGTGCATTCAAGAAAGCCTCATTGGAGGGGGCAAAGGCCGTCCATCCGTTGATCGCGCTCTCGGGGGAGTCCGAGGCCAGCGCTTCTTCAAGCCCCGTGTCCAGGAGAAGAGACCCAAACGTGGTGAGTGCATTATATTTCGTGGCCTGCTCACCGACGGTTGGATAGTCGGCTTCTCCAGCGACCTCGCCGGAGTACTCCTCCCCATCAATCGTGGTAGTCACCGAGACGCTGAACGGACCCGGTTCGGTGGAGGACACCTCAAGAAACTCTCCGTCTCGACGAGTACCTTCTTCCGTAACGGCACCGGATGTCGACCACTCGTACTCCTGGTCGATCGTAAAGGCCCGGATCTGATATTCGTCGGTGGCCGACGAGTCATAATTCGGGATGGTCAGGCTTTCTGGCCCGAGAATTGTGAGGTTCGAGCCCGGCTCCAGGTCCACGTTTTGCGAACTCTGGTCACACGCCGTAAGCGAAAGAGCCAAAACGCCAGCGAGAAGGAAATAAAGCGGAGACGTTCGAATATCCATGACAATCGGTTTGTTCTCAGCGAGAAAGTCGGGACAGGTGAGAGGGTGCCCTGCTGCGGTTACGGAGTCGGGGGCGGATCAACGTCCCACCAGAGAAGCACGCCCTGATTGTCTTCGCTAGCCCCGTCTCCTCCGAGAAGGTCACTAATGGCGGTGTTCACGTTGGACTCATTGAGCGAGAACTCATCGTTCGGATATACCATGCGGACGGCAAAGGACCGGCCAAACTCCTCTTGCCCGGGGTCCCCATCCGGTGGCGAGAGGACGCCCTCAAAGTCCATGCGCCGAAACGTCGTCCAGCCTGGAACGCCCTGGAGGTACTGAGCAATCCACTTCTGCGTCCCCAGCACCTGTTCGTAGTTGCTTGAGTTGACCTGGGCGGGCACGCCGCTCTGATCAAAGTAGTCGCTAATCTCGGCGTCGCTGGCGCCCCAGTACTGCATGGAGGCCTCGATGGCGTCCTCGTAGAGCTCCTGTCCCGACATGCTAATGTTCGGCACGTCCAGGTCCGATCGCAGGGCCGCCTCGGCTTTAATAAAGAGCACCTCGTCGTAAAGCATGAAGATCGCCGGTGCCTCCGGATCCGAAGCCACCCTCTCGCTAGGAATCGAGAACGAGGCCGAGGTGAAGAGGCTCTGAGCGTCGCCCTGCGACAGGCCGTAGGGGAACCCGATAAATTCTCCGTCCTCCTCCGTGTAGTAGGCCGATCGGCGGGGGTCGTTGGTTTCATTCATCGGGTCGAGCATCGACTCGGTTGCCGCCCAGTCCTGCCGACCCGAGACCTCACGGTTCTCGTAAAATGGATTTTGGAAGGGCGACTCGGAATCGAACGCCATCGTGGCGTTATCGTCGTTGCTCTCAAACGCGCCCGCGTCAATCGCCTCCTCAAGGGCCTCTTCGGCAACGTCCGGCTCTTTATCCGCCATCGTAATCGCGACGCGCATCTTCAGGGCGTTGGCGAATTTCTTCCACTTACTCATGTCGCCGTCGTACATTTTGTCCCCGGAGCTGAGAGCGCTAGTCCCCGTGTCGATGCGCTGACTGGCGTCGGTGAGCATGGTGAGCAGAGAATCGTAGACCGCTTCCTGGCCGTCATACTCAGGTGTAAAGGCGTCACTGTCCGACCGGCCGTCCAGTGCGTCGCTGAGAGGAATGGGCCCGAACATGTCCGTCATGGTTTTCAGGGTCCAGGCCTGCATGATTTTCGCAACGGCGATCTGGTTGTCGTTCGGGCCAAAGGCCTGGGCCTGATCCGGAGACTCCCGGTTAATGCGAATGATCTCCTGCAGGTTGTTCAGGTTCAGATAAAAGTTTCCCCAAAGGGAGTTCAGGCTTCCCGGACGGCTCGAAGCGTACTCGTAACGGTCCGCATCGGTGTACTGGTTCGTCGTCCAGTATTGTGCGTAGCGCACCCAAAAGCCACCAGGATAGTCTTGCCAGTATTGATCGGCAAGCTCTGCCTGGGTGTTTGAGAGAAGCTTCGGAGGCTCGGCGTCCGTGGGTTGATTTGGGTTGTCGTTCAGGGAGGTGATATCACATCCCCCAAGTGAAACGATCAGCGCAGCGAGGCCGGCGAAGGTAAGGGTCTTGAAAAGCGTTCTCATAAGTCTACGGAGTGCTTAACGTCAGTCAGTGAGGAGGCCGGAGGAGGCGGCGCCGTTAGAAGTTGAGACTCAGTCGGAAGCCAATGGTGCGCCGCGGCGGCATCTGCCCGGCCTCAATGCCCTGAAGGTTGCTGGATCCCCGCACGACGGCCGTCGGGTCGAAATTCGGGGTGTACTTGAGCAGCGTAGCGAGATTTCGACCGTACAGCGACGCCGTCATGTTCTGGACCTGCGTGCCGGAAAACCACTGCTGCGGAAGGGAGTAGCTGAGCGTCACCTCACGCAGTTTGATGTACGACGCGTCGTACAGGTGCGCTTCATGATTGCCGAAGAGCAACTGGAGTACGTTCTTCGCTGATGCGTTGCCGGCCGCGGTCGTGGGATTGTCCTCCGTGCCCCCGACGCCGTAAAAGGGGCTTCCATCTTCCAGAACCGCGTCGGGGCGAGCCCCAAGCTGGCGGATGTTGTTGGCGGCGCTCTCCGAAAACATGCCGCTGTAGAGGCCAAAGAGGTTGGAAAGCGACCAGATGTTGCCGCCCTTCTGTCCGTCGACCAGGATGGACGCCCTGAAGCCTTCATAGGAGAGCGTCGTGGACACGCCGCCCTGCCAGTCTGGAAGGTAGCTGCCCAGCTCCTGCGAGCCCGTGTCCTGGTAGAAGCCGTTGCCACTTACGATCTTGTCGCCTTCGTCGGTGCGTGCAAACCCGGGGCCGTAGAATACGCCGAATTCGCCGCCTTCACTGGCCGTGAGAGACGGGCCAAAGGGCGGGGCGGACGCGGCGTTGTTGAGGGGAACCCGGGAAACCCCTTCTGCAAGGCTAACCACTTCCTCAACGTTTTTGGACCAGTTGACGGTCCAGTCCCAGGAGAAGGACTCCGTCTCAGCGGCCGTCGCATTCAGAGAAAGCTCCACACCCTTGTTCGCGATGGTGCCGGCGTTGAGTACACGGGACTCGTATCCGCTCGCCCGAGAGCCCTCCACCTGGATAATCTGGTTTTCAATCTCGGCGCTGTAGTAGGTTGCGTCGAGTCCCAGTCGGTTTTCGAAGAACTGGAGCTCTGTGCCAATCTCCCACTCACTCTTGATTTCAGGCTCCAGGTTGAAGTTCGGGACGGAAGAGGGAAGCGCCTGCCCAATTGTGCCCCGGAAGGAAGACTGAATCGGGTACGTGAAGGACAGCCGGTAGGGGTCCGTGTCTCGACCGACCTGCGACCAGTTCAGCCGAATCTTCCCGTACGATAGGAGGTCCGATTCGGACAGGGCCGCCAGGTTGGAGAAGACGAAGCTTCCGTTGACCGATGGATACAGGTAACTGTTGTTGTCTTCAGGAAGGGTGGAGGCCCAGTCGTTGCGAAGCGTTCCGCCGACGTAGGCCAAGTCTTCGTACCCAAAGGTCACATCCCCGTAGGCCCCGATGAGGGCCTGCTCCTGGAAGTAGTCGTCGAGACTCGGGCGCGAGACCGAGTTCTCAAGAGTAAAGACGCCCCGTGTGCTCAGGCCGCCCTGCGTTACGCCCTGATTGCGGCTCAAGGAATTGTAGCGGTAATCGACCCCGCCCAGGGCCTCCACGCTCACAGTCTCGGTCAGTTGGCCCGTGTAGTCGATTGTACCACCCACGTGGCTTTCCTGCACTTCACGGACATCCTCCTCGTACTGCGACTGCTCAACCGATCCAATCGCGATTCGCTCCTCCTGGCGCGTGGTGTAGTAGTCGGTTCGGGCGTCGGCCGTCACCGTCAGGTTATCCATGAGGTCGTACGACAGTTCGACCTTGCCGTAGAGGCGATCGGAGTCGTCGTTCTGGTAGTTGCGCTCGCGTATCCAGAAGGGATTGTTGGCGTAAATAATGTCTCCCGTTTCCGGCGCGGTGGTGCTGTTGGCCCAATTCCAGGAGCGCTGCGTGCCGTCCGGCCGCACGATGTCTCGCATCGGGGCGTCGTCGGAGAGGTCCACCTGCCGCTGGCCGAAGTGGTTGAACTGGAGCCACGGGCCGTTGGCGTTGGTGTAGCCGCTGCCAGGACGCCCACGAGCTTCCTCGTCCACGTAGTTGGCCGAAGCCGATGCGGTCAGGTTCTCGGTCAGGTTCAGCGAGCCGTTAAAGCCAAGATTTCGCTGCTCCATGTCACTCTCGACCGAGTTCCCGCGCTGCATCTCATTCTTCAGGCTGAGGCGGTAATTGTAATCCTCATCGCTCTGCGAGAAGGCCACGTTGGTGTTCCAGGTGGCCCCTGTGTTGTAGAAGTTCTCGACATTGTTCGGGTGGGCGTCCCATGAAGAGGTTTCCCCGACGGGAGCTCCACTGACATCGTCGTAGCTGTGCCACTCGCGGACCTGCCGTCCGTCAAGGCGCGGGCCCCAGGACTGGTCCGTGCCATAGTCGGCAACGAGCTGGCCCTCATCATTCTCAGAGAAGTTGGGCGAAGCCCCGCCCCCGTACTTGTTCTGGTAGTCAGGGAAGCCGTAGAGATCACTGATTTCCACTCCAGTCTGAACGTTCACGCCAATTCCGCCCTCGTCGCGTCCGCTCTTCGTCGTGATCTCAATGACGCCGTCCGCGGCGCGCGATCCGTAAAGGGCCGCGGCGCTCGCTCCCTTCAGCACGGAGACCGACTCGATGTCCGAGGGGTTAATCATGCTGGCGGCATTACCGTAGTCGTAGCCGCCACTCCCGGTGTTTTGGCCAAGGTCATTAAAGTTTGAGTTGTCGATGGGGACGCCATCGACGACGACCAGGGGCTGCCCCGATCCGCTCAGCGACCCGGGGCCGCGAAGCGTAATGCGGGAGGAGCCCCCCATCGCATTCGAGTTCTGAATCTGTGCGCCAGACACCCGTCCTGTCAGCGAGCTGACGAAGTTTGACTCGCCCGCCTGATCCAGGTCCTGCCCCTCGACCTGTTGAATGGAGGACCCAACCGATTCCTGCTCCCGCTCGACACCCAGCGCGGTCACAACCACGTCTTCGAGCTGGACCTCAGAGGAGACCAGTTCGACCTCTAACGTGGTGGTCTCGCCGGCCTCAACTTCTACGGGCACCGTTTTCTCCCGGTAGCCCACAAAAGAGATGCGTAAGGTGTAAGAGTCCGCCGGAAGGTCGTCGATGCGGAAGGTGCCGTCCGAGTCAGTAGCGTCGCCTTGCCCGAGCTCTTCAACGACGACGTTCACGCCGGGCAGTGTTTCTGAAGAGAGGCTATCAACGACCGTCCCTTCGATTGTGCCGGTTTGCGCGAAGGCTGTTCCCAGGACGGGGACGAGCAAAAATAGCGCAAGAAGCGCAAGAGAGAAGGTTTTTCGTAGCATGACAAAGTCGTGTTGTCTCGTGTGGGTCGAGTACTCAACAGATGCTTTTGGATGGACCGGAGGATAGTGCATTCCCAGCCGACACCCTTCACTCACAGACACAGCGTCCAACGGACAGGTTAAAACCGAGGGGCTCCTCCGCAGCGGCCCCATCCATCAACGACGGGGCGGCCAGTGAAAAAACGGCCCCAGGCCCTGTATTGAGAGAGGCTGTATCTGTGAATCCATGCACCGAAGCACCTGTGGGGAAGCGTGAAGACAGGAGGAAATTGGCTCCCAACTACGCTGTGATTGTAACGGGCACTCCCCGAAGTCACGAACTGAGTTGCCCGTTTCACCTTTGAATTCGCAATACCTTAACAATTTAAGGGCAATAATCTGCGGCGGCCTGAGCAGGTTTCGCTGTCCGGTTCATTGTGCTGACGGAGCCGTCGGTGCAGGAATGCAGATCGGCGAAAACTGTAGAACGCCAACCCGCCCGTTCGGGGGACAGCGCGGACCTAGCTGGGCGACATCCGCGGACGGAATTACTCAATATCGAGGGTGAAGCCGATAAAAGGAATGATGGGAAGCTGGTCCACCCGCTCTCGTGTCAGCAGGTCGAGGTAGAAGAGGT
The DNA here is from genome assembly GCA_046540815.1 of Salinivenus sp. Lineage (GTDB taxonomy): Bacteria > Bacteroidota > Rhodothermia > Rhodothermales > Salinibacteraceae > Salinibacter. Next base: position 13,628 of record JBKHEM010000023.1, on the reverse strand, counting down.
TCTTCCGGTCGTACGCGTTGATGGCGCCGCCTTCGGTTGTTAGGGTCAGGGCGGGGGAGAGGGTGAACTCCCGCTTGACCGACACGTCCAGGCGGTGATAGCTGGGGAGCCGGGCGTTGTACTGCCGATCGTACAAGAGGCGGTTGTTGCCGCGCTCGGAGCGGGGACGGCCGCGCAAGCCGCGGATTTCGAGGAAGTTGTCAGTGCCGTAGCCCTGGGTAAAGGGACGCCCCGAACTGTATTGCCACCGGGCGCTGACGGAGAACAGGTTCAGGTCGAGGGCTGCGGTGAGGCCTACTTTGTGGCGCTGGTCGTGAGGGGGATCGTAGGCGACAGACGACTCGTCAACCCAGGCGTTAAGGTCGTCGCGGTCCGATTCGTACGCGACCCATCCCAGTCCATAGTTCGCACGGAGGTCGAGCCGGTCCGTCTGAAATTGGAGGCTTGCGCTGCCGCCGAAGGCCGTGCCGTCCGCGAGGGCAAGGTCGGTATTAAAGACAGCAAGGGTGGACCATTCCGAGACGGGAAGGTCCCGAAAGGTCTTGTGGTACCCTTCCAGCGAGAGGCGCGTGCTTGGGGTGAGCTGATGGTCCAGGCCGATGATGGCGTGTGTGGACTGGAGGGCCTTCTCCTGTGGGGTCTGGAGCCACGCGATAAAAGGAGAGCCGGCATCGCGCTCGTCGGTCACCGCGTCGGTCAACTGGCGATAGAGTCCGCCGGCTGCGGTAATTTTGGTGCGCTCGGCCCAGGTGGGCTCCCAGGAAAGGCGAAGGCGGGGCTCTATGGTATTCGAACCCCAGAAGATGGGGAACTGGGTCCCGATGCTGGGAGAGACGGTGACAGCGGGGCCCATTGTCCACTCGGCCCCCAGGAAGGCCCCCGCCGCGATGTCAAAGGTTTCATCGGCCTGTACGCCGAGAAAGGTGCCCTGGAAGTCGTAATCGAACTGCATGCTTCGTCCCCAAAACCCGCCGCGGACACGGCCCCAGGAATAGGGCTGTTCGACGCGCAGGGTGGCGTGGGTGTCCCATGTGCTCGAGGATCGGGCGTCCTGATCGGGCGTGCGAACAGAGTTCGAGAAGTGTGAGGTGCCAAAGCTGACGTAGACCCGCTGCGATGAGCCGCTCCCAAAGGCGAGGCATTTGCCCCCCACCGATGTGTTGGTCCATCGGTAGCTGGAGGGGCGGTCCGGGTCGATGCGCCCGCGATCGTAGGTGCGCAGGCCGGTAAACCCGCACTGGGACTTGTCGCCCTGCGTGTGAAGCCGGGTCATGAGATCGTAGAACCGGTAGGGAGTGGATTGGCCCAGCAGTTCCGGGCCAGTCCATTCAATGACCGACTGTCGGTAGTTGACCAGGAGGGACTTATTCCCGTGGTCGAGGGGGCCTTCAGCCTGGAGCGAAGTCATGAAGGGCCCCACCTCGGCGCGCCCCTGATACTCTTTGAGGTTGCCAGGGCGGAGGTTGACGTCAAGGACTGAGGAAAGGCGGCCGAGATACTGCGCCCCAAATCCCCCGGCGTAGAAGTTCGCATTCGAGATGATGTCCGAGGGGAACGCCGAGTAGAATCCAATAATGTGGAAGGGTTTCTTGATCGGCGTTCCATCAACCAGGATCAGGTTTTGGGAGGGGGTGCCGCCCCGCACGAACAGGCGCCCGCCGCGGTCGCCGACCGAGGTCACGCTTGGAAGGCTCCGGAGGTACGTGGCGAGGTCGGAGCCGGGGCCAGGGGTGGGGAGGGTCTCGATATCGGCGGATCGGATACGCTCAAGACCGGCCTGTGCGTCTTCCACCTCGTCTTCGCGTGCTTCGACGGTGACTTCCTCGAGTTGTTGGGTCGACGGTTGGAGGGCAACAGAGAGGGTGCGCGTGCCGGGACGGAGGCGGAGCGTGTCGCGATACGTCTCAAACCCGAGAAAGCGAACGGCAAACTCGTATGATCCGGGCGGAACGTCGGTAAGTTGGTAGAAGCCATCGCTATCGGTGGCGGCGGCCTGGACGATCCGGGCGGAGTCGCGCAGAATGACGTTGGCCTGCGCGAGAGGGGCCCCGTCGGCCCGGTCCGTCACAAATCCACGGATGGTTGCTGGCTCCGTCTCCTGAGCGTGTGACGAGGCCGCGGGGATACTCGCGAAGAGTCCGCCGGCGAGAAGAAGCACGAGACAGCGAAGGGAGGGAAGAGACGTAGCGGTTCGCATGGGGCGCCCGAACGTTCGTCTGAAAGCAGATGGGAAGGACACAGCAGCACGTCACTGCTGATCGCGAGGCACGACAGGGACGCTGGCCGTGTCGGTATAGACGCCGGAGACCAGTCCGTGCCCCCCCTCTACGTTGGTGAACGAGTCCGGACGGGCGATTTCCGACACGGTGGCGTCGTTGTAGCGAGCCCACTCCGGCCAATCGGGACCACCGGTGGCCGCGATCACTTTGGCCGAGTCGACAAGGCACCGCCGGTCGCGGGTTCGATTGGTGGTCTCCAGGTCGTCCAAGTAGTTTACTTCAGCGGTGTACCCGCCCTGAACCTGCTCGGCGTCGTCGTACGAGTCGAAGTCAAATGTAAAGTTGGAGCCCTGGAAGGTTTGGAAATAGCGGATTTGGAGGGCCGCCATTTCCTCTACATTCTCCAGGCGCACGTCGAACACGTTCGCGGCATCGGTCTGAAGGCACGGCAGCAGGATGTTGGATTCGATGAGGATGTCGGGCGGGACGGCCGGCGTGGCGGTCGTGGCCCATGTCGAGTCGCCCTCGTCGTTGCGAACCGTGACCCGGTAGCTTGTGCTCGGTGTGATGGGGGCCGTGGTCCAGAAGTTGTGCTGGTACTCGTCCCGAAAGACCTCCATCAGCGAATCGCGGAGGGTCCAGGTCTGCCCGGTGTTCTGGTTGCGCAGCGTCACTGTCACGCTGAGGTCTTGGGGAGCCCCATCGCTGGTCGGCTCTGCAAGAGGCTCGACGCGCACCCACTGCGTGTCCTGTGCTGGGTTGAGCACGCCGAACATCGAGTAGTGGCGATCCTCCGAAGGGGCAATCGCTTGCACCGACGTGTCGCAGCCCACAATCAGCAGGGCGCTGCACAGCAGGGCGAGGCACAGGCTGCCAGCGGAACGCGACGGCTGGGCGGGCCCGGAGACGGAAGCAGGCGAGGGGACGGGCGGTCCCTTTCCGACAGGAGGCGAAGCAGACGGGGGGCGGTCGTGAGGGCGATGGGAAGCCATGGCACGAGACACCTTCTGAAGAACGTCTTCCTATCACAATAGCGAACAGAAGGGTCCTTTGCCAGCACGGGATTCAGCGAAGCAACCTCGTGTTAAAAGAGTTCAGGTGAGGTCAGGTGAGGCGGATTGGGGGCGCAATGCGTCCCCGGAAGATGGGGCAGAGCAAGCACACGGAGAAGGTAAAGCGCAGACGCGGGAGCAGACCATCTCTGACCGGCGACTTCCTCTCGCGTCGCACGTAGACGCAGGCTTCTTTTTTCATCAGGCTGCGACCGCATCAACTGTCGAAAGACACGACCAATTTTCCCAGTCTCCTCGCCAGAGCCACATTTCCCGGTTTGCGACTCGTTTTGATGACTGGGTCGATTCCGACTCTTCGGATTCTGAAGAAGCCGTGGCCGGAGCGACACTCCAACATTGAGGTGTGACCGCACTCCTTTTGTCTTCAAGCAAAGGTAGTTACGAGCCGTCTGCGGTGTAGAGCTCCCCGTCGGGCCGAAACGCGAACCAGGCAAAGGCGAAGTAGTCGCCGTGGTCAATCCGCTCCAATTGGGTACCCTCCAGGGGACCGCTCGTGGCGCGCCCTGTGACGGTCCAGGTGCTGCCGGTTTCCTCGTCCAAAAATGCCCCGTCCCCATCATACTGAAAGGTGAGCGTGCGGCCGTCGACCTGCCGGTCAAACACACCGGTGGCGCCGATGTCTTTGGACTGGTTGATGGTGCGGGCATCGAGCGCGGAGACGGTGCCGGGGACGTGGAAGACGACCAGGGGCCGCCCGGCGACGGTGTCGTGGACCACGTTTTGCTCCTGGGTCGTGGCGCGCCGGTAGGCCTTGTGCGTGTCGCCCACGGTGACGGCCACCACCTTTTCCATCGGGGGGAGGCGCCCGTCGGTGGGGCCGTCGATCATAAAGGGCTGGGTCTCCACGTCGTCGTAGCCGGCGTAGGGGTTGCGGCCGTACGGGCGCTGGTGCCCGGTGTCCCGAGAGAGCACCTCGGCCTCGGGGTGGGCCGCGGCGAACTGCTCGAACGACAGGATCTGGGACGGAATTTTGGTAAGCGCGTCGCCCGCCCGATCCCCAACGATGGCCTCGCCGGTGAATTGCTGCCACAGCGTTTCGGTCGCGCGGTCGTACATCACGAGGTCGGAGTGACGGAGCAGGCCCGACACGCCGAACGACAGCGTCTCGCCGTCCACCCGCCGGTCGAAGACGAGGGCGCTGTAGCAGAGGGGACAGAAGGTAACGGCCACGGGCGTGCCGCCCAGCCGGTCGTTCACGATTTCGTGCCAGGTGAGGATCTGGAGGGGGTAAGCCCGGGCGTCGCCGTTGTGCTCGATCGCAATGACCGGCTCCTGCGGGTCGATCCAATCGCGCGCCGCGTCAATCGACACGAACGACGGGTTATCGATTGCCGGAATTTGGTCCTTCGACGGGCCCCCGTCCTTGAGGGTGGAAGGGTCGATGGTGTGTTGGCTCCAGTCCGTGTCGAATTGCTGAAGCGCCTTCGGGGCGCCCTCGGGAAGGGACTGAGCCAGCGTAGAAGAACCGGCAAGGCCGACAACGCCTGCAACCAGGGCGAGCGCGGGTAACGTGCGGAACGAAGTGGGAAGCATGGGATCCACCTGAGAACGAAAAGCATCCGGCGAAGCACTTCCGGAACGAGTCCGGAGGAGTCGTTAGAGACACGAGACGAGGTTGCGTTACGGCGCGCCTGTGTGACGGCATCGTAACACCGGTCCAGGGAGAAACACACAGGGGGCGAATCCGCGAGTGGAACGGTCCGGCATCCGGTCCAGCGACTCATCCCCCAATTCCTCGTTCAAGAGCCCTACTGCCATGACTACGCTTCGTACGCTCTCGCCCCACGCCCACTGGCTGCTTCGCGTCGCCCTTGCCAGCGTGTTTCTCTATCACGGCCTCACGAAATTCCCGGCCCTTGGAGGGCTGGCCGAAATGATGGGCATGCCCGTCTTTATGGTCGGTATGCTGGCAGCAGCGGAGACCATTGGCGCGGTGTTCGTGCTCGTTGGAGGGGTGGGCTGGGACTGGTTGACACGCCTGGGCGGACTGCTGATTGCGCCCATCATGCTGGGGGCCATCTTCATGGTGCACCTGCAGCACGGCTGGAACTCCGTGAACATGGGCTCGGGCAACATGGGCCGCGGCATGGAATTCCAGGTCGTCCTTCTGCTGATTGCCCTCTACTTCCTTGTGGTCGGCAACGCGTCGGTGGCGCCGTCGGAGAATCGGTAGTCTCGTCTCACTACCGGACACTTTGCCAAATTTTTTAAGGGCACCGAAAATCCTCCTCAGTCGTCACTCCAGCCCCAGAGCTGGAGTCTATCTGCCGTTTGATAGGATAGACTCCAGATCAAAGTCTGGAGTGACGGGAGAAAATCTGGAAATCGTGAGTGCAGTTTGCGGCAGACGTGCTCGTAAATGACGACTCCGAAGGAAAAACAGCGGGCTCGCCCGAGGATTTTTCGGTGCCCGACCGTTTGAATCGAAACTGTCCGGTCCTGAGAGCCTCGTACTGTTTCTTTGCGCTGCGTCCAGGGGCCTCGGGCCGGGCGAATCCCGACCCGGGGCCTTTGGTGTGCGAGGGCGGGTCAATAGTCGTAGCCGGTGGCTTCGGCCGCGGTAACCTCGACGCCCAGCCCGGTGGCGAGGCGGTTGACGAAGTTGAAGTAGCTGGTGATGAGGGCGATGTCGAGCACGTCGCGGTCGGTCCATCCGGCGTCCCGCAGGCGTTCCACGTCGGCCTCCGTCGCGTCGCCGGGGTCGGTGGTGAGGGCGACGGCGAACTCGCACGCGGTCCGCAGCTTGGGGGAGAGGTCGGCCAGGGCGGTGTGGTCGGAGGCCAGTTGTTCTACGCGCGACTCGTCCCAATACGCGGCCAGGGCCTCGGCGTGGTGTCGCACGCAGTATTCGCAGTCGTTGACGGCGGAGACGACGACAGCGAGGGCTTCCCGCTCCGCCCGCCGCAGATTGGAGCGCCCAAAGAGGAGCGTCTGGTATAGTCGCATGTGGTCGCGAAGGGCGTCGGGGTTCAGGCTGTGAACCTGCAGGACGTTGGCGACGCCGCCGCGGGCCTCGGCAATGTCGTCGTAGATCTCGGCGAGGGGGCCGTCGGCGTCGTCGTCGGCAATGGTGTCGATCCAGGCCATGGTCGGGTGGAGAGTGGACGGTAGAGAGAGGCGGGGGAAGAAAAAAGGCGGCGGGTATGTCGGTCCGCCGGACCCATTTCGGCGCGAACGACTGCGTTTTGTTACGACAGGATTTGTTACGACAGGGTGGCGACCTGTACGCGGTCCAATCGGTCGGCGAGGTGATTTTTCGTGATGAACTGGCCGATGTTGAGGGCGGACGTGGCGGCAGGGGAGGCCGCGTTGATGACGTTCACCACCCGGTCGGTTTCCATGATCAGGAAGTCGTCCTCCAGCGAGCCGTCGGGGTGGAGGGCCTGGGCCCGCACTCCGGCCCGTGAGGCCACGAAATCGTCCATCTGCACCTCGGGGATAAGGTGGCGGGCGGCCTTCAGGTAGACGCGCTTGCTCATCGACTGCAACAGTTCGCGGAGCCCTTTCCGCCAGTGACGAGCCGACAATTTCTGGAAGCCGGGGTACGTGAGAATTTCCCATAGCTCGCCCCAGTTTATGTCCGTCAGTTGGTAGCCCTCCCGGGCAAACGACAGGACGGCGCTCGGCCCGCATTCCACGCGGCCGTCGACCATGCGGGTGAAGTGGACGCCGAGGAAGGGAAAGTTCGGGTCGGGGACCGGGTAGATGAGGTTGCGGCAGAGGCCGCGGCGCTCGGGCACCAGTTCGTAGTACTCGCCGCGGAAGGGCACGATCTGCACGTCGAGGCCCTCCTGCCCACTCATCTGGGCGATGCGGTCGGCGTAGAGGCCGGCGCAGTTGACGGCGTGCCGGGCGGTCACGTCGCCGGCCGTGCTCACGACGCGTACGTGCTCGGGCTCGGTACGCACGTCGAGCACCTCGGCCCCGGTGCGAATCTCGTGACCGCGCTCGCGAAGGCGATCGGCCAGGGCCTGGGCTACGCCGGGATAGTCGACGATCCCGGCGCCCGGCACCTGCAGGGCCGCCACGCCGCGGACGTGCGGCTCAATCTCGTGGAGGCGGTCGGGCCCAATTCGGGTGCACTCCACGTCGTTGGCGCGGCCCTTCTCCTGAATGTGGATGAGTTCAGGGATCTCCCGCTCGTCGGTCGCCACCACGACCTTTCCGCACATCTCGTAGTCGACGCCCTCACGCTCACAAAAGTCGATGAGCGCCCGCTTGCCCTCGCGGCAGTTTTTCGCCTTCAGCGAGCCGGGCTCGTAGAAGACGCCGGAATGGATGACGCCGGAATTGTGGCTTGTTTGGTGGGCGGCCACTTTGTCCTCTTTTTCCAGGACGGCGACGGAGAGACCCGGATACGTCTCGGTGAGGCGGTACGCCGTGGCGAGGCCGACAATGCCACCGCCGATGATCGCAACGTCGTAGGACGGCATGGGGGAGCGCGGTGTGGAACAAGAGCGCGGAATCGAGACGAATGTATGAATCGACGGCACCCACGGGTCCGTTCCCGGCGCGGGATTATCAGGCAACACCCCGGGGCACTGGGAGTTAAGCACTCGTTCTCTTGTGCTTCCGTCTCCGTCTCATGCCCTCTCGATGCTCTACCGGTGCGCTCGGGGTTGCCCTTGTTGTGGCGGGGGTCCTTTTCGGGTGTGCGGAGCTGGGCGATGGGTCCGACTCGGCAGCGGAGTCGAGGACGTTTTCGGCCGATCCCGCATTGGACATCCGATCGGTCACGCTGGATGCTCGCAACCCGCCCGAGCCGGGCCTGCTCTCCCACCTGCGCAACCTGGGCGTCACGCACCTCACCCTCGTCCCGTTCGGGTGGCAGCGGGCGGCCGATGACCCGCAGGTGCGCGTGGACACGACGGACGGCTGGTACAGCGAGTCGCACCGCGGCATCCGCGCCCTCGCCCGCCGGGCCGACACGCTGGGCATGGACGTCATCCTGAAGCCGCACCTCTGGGTGGGCGGGTACGACGAGGCGCAGGACCGGAGCGACATCGGCTTCGAGACCGACGCCGAGTGGCGAAACTGGGAGAACGAGTACCGCCGCTTTTTGATGACGTACGCGCGCCTCGCCGCGGCGGTCGATGCGGACCTTCTGGTGCTGGGCACCGAGCTCACCCGTGCCGCCCGCGAACGCCCCGCCTTCTGGCGCGCCCTGGCCGATACGGCCCGGACTGTGTACGAGGGCGAGTTGACCTACGCCGCCAACTGGCACAACAGCTACGATCAAATCAGTTTCTGGGACGCGCTCGACTATGTGGGCGTACAGGCGTACTTTCCCCTCAGCGATGCCGACGACCCGCCCCTCGACACCCTCCGGGCCGGGTGGCAACGCCACAAAGACGCCCTCGCCGCGGTACACCGGCGCACCGACCGGCCCGTCCTGCTGACCGAACTCGGCTACCGGAGCGCCCCCACCGCCGCCGAGGCCCCCTGGCGCTGGCCCGAAGAGGAGGACGAAGTGGCCGTTGACACGAGCCTACAGGCCCGCTGCTACCGTGCCTTCTTCTCAACGGCGGGCCAGGCCCCCTGGCTGGCCGGCGCCATCGCGTGGAAGTGGCACCCCGCCGCCGAGATCGAGCACCCGACCGGCTTTACGCCGCAGGGCAAGCCCGCCGAGCGGGTCCTCCGCCGGGGGTTCACGGAGGCGACGGGGGAGTCGAGGTGATGTCCGCCGTCCGCGTTTGCCCGCACCATGAGAAGACGGGCCGGCGTGTGAACGAGAGCCCCCGGTTGGCACGTCCTGCTCCCCGCCTGCAAAATCCCCAATCCAAAACCCCCGATCCACAATGGGTACGGTTTCTGAGCTCTTCAATCCCGACGCCTGGACGCCCGTCGACGGCTTCGACTTTGACGACATTACGTACCACCGCGCCACCGCCCACGGCACGGTCCGCATCGCGTTCGACCGGCCTGAAGTGCTGAACGCCTTCCGCCCGCCGACCGTCGACGAGCTCTACCGGGCCCTCGACCATGCTCGCCAAAGTGCGGACGTCGGATGTGTCCTGTTAACCGGAAACGGCCCGTCCAAGAAGCACGGCAAGTGGGCGTTCTCCTCGGGAGGCGACCAGCGGATCCGCGGCACAGACGGGTACCAGTACGAGGACGAGGAGGGCGCGCCCGATGACGACCGACCGGGCCGCCTGCACATCCTGGAGGTGCAGCGTCTGATTCGGTTCATGCCGAAGGTCGTGATCGCCGTGGTGCCGGGCTGGGCCGTGGGCGGCGGGCACAGCCTGCACGTGGTGTGCGACCTGACGCTCGCCAGCCGCGAGCACGCCACGTTCAAGCAGACGGATCCCGATGTGGCCAGCTTCGACGGCGGCTTTGGGTCGGCGCTTCTGGCGCGGCAGGTGGGGCAGAAGAAGGCCCGCGAGATCTTCTTTCTTGGCAAAAATTACTCCGCGGAGGAGGCGGTGGAGATGGGGATGGCGAACGAGGCGGTGCCGCACGACGAACTCGAAGCGACGGCACTGGACTGGGCCGAAACCATCAATGGAAAGAGCCCCACGGCCATCCGGATGCTCAAGTACGCCTTCAACATGGTGGACGACGGGATGGTGGGGCAGCAGGTGTTCGCCGGGGAGGCTACGCGCCTGGCGTACATGACCGATGAGGCGCAGGAGGGCCGCGACGCGTTCCTCGAAGGCCGCGACCCGGACTGGAGTGAGGTGCCGTGGCATTACTAAGTTCGGCTGAACGCCTTTTCCCTCTCGGGCCTGGCCCCTACGTTGAATCCGGTATTGGTGCCGGAGGCGTCCCGCCCCGGCCACCGCTCCGCAGCATCTGTTGTCTCGCAGTCCCCGTATGTCCGCTTCGTCCGTCTCTGCCGCCGATCTTCCCGGCCTCGATCCCGCCGCCGACTTCTCGTTTCGCGACGGCCAACTTGCCTTTCTCGCCAAGCTCACGAAGGCCTATCAGGAAGGGCGCACCGATCACCTGGGCGTCTTTGTTCCCGGATACGGCAAGACGCTGACGGCGCTCGCCTCCTTCGCCGTCGCCCGTGCGATGGGCGTGTGCGACAAACTGGTGGTGTTCGTGCCGCGCAGCAATCTGCAAGAGCAGTACGCCGACGCCGACGAGATGGCGCGCATGCTCCGCTGGATTGGTGCCCCCCGCATGCCGTTCTGCGTCGCGGATTCGGACCGCGTGTTCGTTAAGAATCCCGAGATCCCTATCGTCATCGCCACCTACCAGTACGCCTGCGGGCCGTCGGGCAACCGTGACCTGCAGCGCTACTGCAATCAGGGATCGCCGTTGTTCGTGCTCGACGAGATTCACCACCTGCCGGAGGAGGGCACCTGGTCGCAGGCTGTCGGGCGCCTGCCGTATGACTCGCTCATCGGCCTCTCGGGCACGCCCCTCCGCAGCGACGGCCAGCCCCTCTTCGGCGTGCCGCACGACGTGGAGACGACCGACGATGGGCAGGAGCAGCTCCACTACCGCGCCCTCCACGAGGTGAGCCTGCGCGACGCTCACGCCGAAGGCCAGATCCTGAAGCGCATCGAGGCGCACGTGATCGACTACACCATTACGATGGTGGAGGAGGACACCGGCGACGAGGTGGAGGTGAGCCTCGCCGAACTAAAGAACGAAGTGGGCCGAAACACCGCGCACCTCGATCGCTACTTCGCCCGGCGCAGCCTCCGCTTCCACGACGTCTACCTCGACACCCTGCTGGGCCCGGCCGTGGGGCGCCTCCAGGAAAAGCGAGCCCGCCACATCGGGTCCGGCAGCGGACGCAACCACCAGATGCTCGTCACCTGCATGAGCAACCGCCACGCCGCGGACGTGCTCGACTTCATGGAGCGGCGCTACGGCTGGCTCACCACCACCCGCATCGGGCAGGACGTGCCGCGCGACGAGCGGGAGGCGCGCCTGGAAGCCTACCGGGACGGCGATGTCGACATCATGGTGCAGGTCGACATGATCGGGGAGGGCACCGACATCAAGACGATCAGCGTTATTGCCAAGCTCGACCTCGTAAGCGCCCGATCCAAGACGCTGCAGCAGATCTTCCGGGGCATGCGCTACTACGACGGGTGGGACGAGGAAGCGAACGTATGCGACGTGTTCACGTCCGGCGACCTGGGCCTCTCCGAGACGCTCGACTGGATGACGCGCGAGGTGCAGGAGGGCCTCCGCCGCCGCAAAGAAGACGGCACCTCGCCGGAAAAGGCCGAGCAGGACGACGACGGCTCCGAATGGGCACTGACGGGGGTCAACGAGGGCGAGATTGAGACGCACCGGCTGGAGCTGGAAAACGGGCGAAGCAACGCCAACCTACAGGTGAAGCGCCAGCCGTTCGAGGAGCCCGATCCGGAGACGCTGGACGTGTCGGCGCGGGAGGAGGAGCTCCGACAAGAGTGCTCGGAACTGGCCACGCAGGTCGCGTACGCGCTCCAAAACCGCGGGATGGACGTTCACATGCGCGACGTGCACGCCAAGGCCAAGGACCGCTTTCACAAAGCGCAGTCCGACATGAGCCTGGAGCTCCTGAAGCGAAAAAAGCGGTGGCTCCAGCGTTGCCTTCGCAGCCGTCGGCTGGTGTAACGAAGCCGGACGCCGGATCGCGCGTATCTGGTTTGTCGCAAATTCATACGCACATCCCGACAGTTGACTGAGCGGGGATAGCGGCAGGAGAGAAACGCCCCCAAAGATTGGGGTATCGTTCTCCTTTACCGCTCATTTAAAAAATAAATTTCTGTCAGTAGAGCCAAATGCATTATTATTTGGCGTAAAAGCGATTCCGATAGCGAATCATTTGCCTGAGTGCGTACCGGCAGGTACCGTGAAAACAGGCCAATAAGAGGCCGGATCCATTTCGTCTTCGTTTCTCACGGCATTCTGCATACTGGCAATGATGCTTCGCGCAACTGGGATCCTGTTTTTGCTTGGACTGCTCTTTTCGGTCGTCGGGGTGGAGGGGGCGGCAGCTCAATCCGCTGAGGCGACGCAGACCAATCTCGATTACGTCTGGACGATTCTAGCGGCCGCGCTGGTCTTCTTTATGCAGGCGGGGTTTGCGCTGCTGGAGGCCGGGTTTTCACGAGCGAAGAACGCGGTCAACATCATCATGAAGAACGTGATGGACGCCTCGGCGGGGGGGCTTGCGTTCTTCGCCGTGGGGTTCGGAGTGATGTTCGGCACGTCGTGGGGGGGCATCGTTGGCACCGACGGCTTCTTCCTGACCGGGACGGGGGACCAACCGGAGACCTGGACCTATGCGTTCTACTTCTTCCAGGCGGTCTTTGCGGCCACGGCGGCGACAATTGTGTCTGGAGCGGTGGCCGAGCGCATCAAGTTTAGCGGCTACCTCGTCTTTTCGATCGCAATTACCGCTGTCATCTATCCGGTCTTCGGGGCGTGGGCCTGGGGCGGCCTCTTCAATGGTGGTGGGTGGCTGGAGAGCCTGGGCTTCATCGACTTTGCGGGCTCGACGGTCGTTCACAGCGTGGGCGGCTGGGCGGCCCTCGCCGGGGCGCTGGTCGTCGGCCCCCGCGTCGGAAAGTACGCGGACGACGGCACGCCGCGCACGATTCCGGGGCATAGCCTTCCGCTCGCGGCCCTTGGGGTGTTCATTCTGTGGCTCGGCTGGTTTGGCTTCAACGCTGGCTCCACGACCGCCGGCAGCACGGACATTGCCAAGATTGCGCTGAACACATTTGTGGCGGCCGGAGCCGGGGCGGCCACGGCCATGGCCGTCACCTGGATCGACGGCGGCACGCCGGACGCGACGATGACGCTGAACGGGGTGCTGGGCGGCCTCGTGGGCATCACGGCGGGCTGCGCCGCCCTCACGCCGCCCTTTGCCATCCTCACGGGCGCCGTAGCGGGTGCGATCGTAGTGTACGCCACGCGGGCGCTCGAAATGGTCGTCGATGATCCGGTGGGGGCGATTGCAGTACATGGCGTTTGTGGGGCGTGGGGGACCCTCGCGGCGGGGCTGTTCCACGCGGACGGGACGAGCCTGGGCCAGGTGGGCGTGCAGGCGCTCGGGATCGCCGCGGCGTTCCTTTGGACCTTCCCCGTGAGCTACGTGCTCTTCTCCGTACTGGACGCCACGTTGGGCCTCCGCATTGAGGACGCGACGGAGCAGAGGGGGCTCGACCGCCACGAGCACGACGTGGAGGCGTACCCCGAGTTTACGACCAACGGAGATACGCCGTCGCATACGCGACAACCGGTGGCGGACGAGGGGGGACGGTCCGTGTAATAAAGCCGCCAAAGCAGAGAAGAATCGAGGAGCGGCGGGAAAGTCTTTCGGACCAGATGCGTCTAACGCACAGCAGGTCCGTGTGCGTCGATTTCGTGCGCGGCTGTGCAA
>JBKHEM010000022.1:0-26589 GCA_046540815.1 Salinivenus sp. | reverse complement strand
GGCGAACTGCTCTCCACCCGCCTTGGCGCTGCCTACCTGTCAGCTCAGGGCCTGGAGGTGCGCTGGCTCGACGCTCGTGAGTTTCTTCGAGCGCAGGACGACCCCCACGTGCCGCCTCGCCGGCAGTACCTCTCGGCCGCCTGCACCTCGCACCCCGACCCCGTCCTGCAAAATCACCTCGCGCAGGCGCCCAACGCGGTGTATCTGACGCAGGGCTTTATCGCCAGCAACGCCCTCGGCGAGACGGTACTGCTGGGCCGGGGCGGGTCGGACACCTCCGCCGCCCACTTCGCCGCCAAGCTGGAGGCCGAGCGGCTGGAGATCTGGACCGACGTGCCGGGGCTCTTCACGGCGAACCCGCGCGAGGTGCCGTCCGCGCGCCTGCTGCGGCGTCTCGACTACGACGAGGCCCAGGAGCTGGCGACGATGGGTGCGCGTGTGCTCCACCCCCGCTGCCTCGACCCCGTCCGGCGTCACCAGATTCCCCTCCACGTCCGCAGCACCGAGGCGCCCGAGATGGACGGCACCGTCGTCTCTGCCGACGGGGCGGACGTAGGGCCGCAGGTGAAGGCCGTCTCCGCCAAAACGGGCGTCGTGGCCGTCGTCATGGAAACGCTCGGGATGTGGCAGGAAGTCGGCTTCCTGGCCGACGTCTTCCAGATTTTTAAGCACAACGGCCTGTCGGTCGACCTCGTGGCGACCTCCGAGGCCAACGTCACCGTCACGCTCGACGCCGACGCGAACGCGCTCGACCCCGAGGCCCTCGACCGCCTGTTGCACGATCTCAATCAGTACTGCGACGCGCGGGTCATCCGCCCGTGTGCCGTGGTGAGCCTCGTGGGGCAGCGCATCCGGTCGCTCTTGGGCGAGCTGGGGCCGGCCTTCGAGGTGTTCGACGAGCAGCAGGTGCACCTCGTCTCGCAGGCGGCCAGCGACCTCAACTTTAGCTTCGTGGTGGACGAGGACCAGGCCCCCCGCCTCGTGCGCGACCTTCACGCCCAGTTTTTCGAGGGCGAGACCCCGAGTGCCATCGTGGGGCCGCGGTGGCAGGAACTGGCCGAGGCCGCCCCCGAGCCGCCCCAGCCCGACACGTGGTGGCGCGATCGCCGCAACGATCTGCTGGCTCTGGCCGACGACGAGTCGCCCCGCTACGTCTACCACGAGGGCACCCTCCGCCAGGCCGCCCGCCGGATGCAGCGCCTGCGCGGCCCCGATCGCACCTTCTACGCCGTGAAGGCGAATCCCCACCCCGAGGTGCTTCGCATCCTGGCCGACGAGGGCCTGGGCTTCGAGTGCGTATCGCCCGGCGAGATCAATCGCGTCTTTGAGGTGCTGCCCGACCTGAACCCCGACCGCGTGCTCTTCCAGCCCAACTTTGCGGCCCTCGACGAGTACGCCGCCGCCCTCCACCGCGGCGTGCACGTAACGCTCGACAACGTACAGCCCCTCGCCGAGCACCCGGATGTGTTTGCCGGCGCCTCGCTTTTCGTGCGAGTCGACCCGGGGCAGGGGCACGGCCATCACCGCAAGGTGCGCACCGCCGGGGCGCAGTCGAAGTTCGGCGTGGTCCCCGAGGAACTGGGGCGCCTTCACACCGCCGCGGAGCGGGCTGGGGCCACCATCGAAGGCCTTCACGTGCACGTGGGGAGCGGGATCACCACCGAGGAGACGTGGCCCGACATTGCCGCCTTCCTCGACGCGCTGGCCGCCGACCTGCCGGACGTCACGACGCTCAATCTGGGCGGCGGGCTCGGCGTGCCGCAGCGCCCCTCCCACACGCCCCTCGACCTGGACGCCCTCGACGATCGCCTCGCCACCTTTGCCGAGCGGCACCCCCACTACGACCTTTGGATGGAGCCGGGCCGCTACCTCGTGGCCGAGGCGGGCGTGCTCCTGGCAACCGTTACTCAGACGAAAGACAAAGGGCCGGTGCGCTACGTAGGACTCAATACCGGCATGAATAGTCTTCTCCGTCCCGCCCTCTACGGCGCGTACCACGGCATCGTCAACCTGAGCCGCCTTGACACGCCGCCGTCCATGACGGCCACCGTGGTGGGGCCCATCTGCGAGACCGGCGACGTACTGGGCCATGGCCGCCGCCTGCCGCCCACGGAGCCGGGCGACACGCTGCTCATCGCCACGACGGGGGCCTACGGCGCGAGCATGAGCAACGAGTACAACCTGCGCAATCCCGCGGAGGAAACCGTGCTTGTTGGAGAAGAGCGGAAATCAGAGAACGCAAAGAGTTGAGGCAGAAAATCAGGAGTGCGCGACGGGGTATGTTTGAAATATGTGTGCTGGTTTGTATTGTGGAAGTCCGCCAGCACAGCATCGAACATACGTCCCGTTCTCCATGTCCACCCCGCGCCCCGCGTCTCCCCGTGGCTCGTCCCCGGCGTCCCGAGTCAAGGCTGCCTCCGAATCCGTTGTTGTGACGGCCGTGCGCCGGGCCCGGGGCGGCCCCGGCCGGCGGCGTCCCGTCTTCTTGACACGTGTGGAGGCCGGGTTTCCGTCGCCCGCATCCGACTACGTCGAGACGTGCCTCGCGCTCGACGACCATCTGATTGACCACGAGGCGGCCACCTACTTCCTGCGCGTGTCGGGCTCCTCGATGCGGGAGGCCGGCATCCATGATGGCGACCTCCTGGTGGTGGACCGGGCCGTGGAGCCGGCGGACGGGCACGTGGTGGTGGCGGCGCTCGACGGCGAACTCACCGTAAAGCGCCTCCGCGTGTGCGACGGCCGGGCGGTCCTCGCTCCCGAGAATGCGGAGCACGAGCCCATCCCAATTGGCGAGCAGCAAGATCTTGTGGTCTGGGGGGTTGTGCAGCACGCCATCCACGAGGTGTCGTAGCGCCCCGTCGGTGAGCTCGTCCTGCTTCGTTCCACCGTACCTGTGCCATGGAAACCGTCATCGCCCTTGTCGACTGCCAGGCCTTCTACGTGCATTGCGAACGCGTCTTCGACCCGTCCCTGCGCGACCGGCCCACTGTGGTTCTCTCAAACAACGACGGCTGCATCGTCGCGCGGTCGGCGGCGGTGGTCGAGGCGGGCGTGCCGATGGGGGCACCCGTCTTCCAGTGGCGCGACACCCTTGAAGAACTGGACGCGGCCGTTCGCTCCAGCAACTACGCGCTCTACGCGGACATGAGTCGTCGCGTCACCGCCGTGCTTGAGGAGGTGTGCGTCGATCTGGAGCGGTACTCTATCGACGAGTGTTTTCTGACGCTGCCGGCTCAGGCGCGTTGGCGCCTGCACGAAATTGGCGAGGCGATTCGGCGTCGGGTGCGCCGGCGAGTGGGCCTGCCGGTGCGCGTGTCGATCGGTCCCACGAAGACGCTCGCCAAGGTGGCCGATACGTGGGCGAAGGCCGGCAAGCGTGCGGGGCGCGGCACGGGCGTCTACGTGTGTCCGGACGAGCCGGACCGCGACGCCGTACTCCACCGCACCGACGTGGGGGATCTGTGGGGCATTGGGCCCAGCCGCGAGGACACCCTCCACGAACACGGCATCACGACGGCGGCCGAGTTTCGGGCCCTGCCAAACGCCTGGATTCGGTCGGCGCTGTCCGTGGTGGGCCTCCGCCTTGCGCGTGAGCTGTGGGGGACCCAATGCCTGCCGCTGGAACTGGTGCGGCCCGAACGAAAGTCGCTCATCCGGTCCCGTTCGTTTGGCCGGCGGGTACAGACGCAGGCGGCCCTCCGGCAGGCCCTCGCCACACACGCCCAGCGCGCCGCCGAGAAGCTGCGGGAGGAGCAATTGGTCGCCCGCGGCATCGGCGTCTTTATCACGACCAAGACGCACGGACCGCCGCCCCACTACGCCAACGAGGCCGCCGCCACGCTGGCCGAGCACACGGCGGCCACGGCCCCCTTCGTACAGGCCACGCGCCGGCTTCTGGACACCATCTATCGGAAGGGCCCGGCCTACAAAAAGGCCGGCGTGCGGCTCCACGGCCTGCGTCCGCGACGGCCCCACCAGGAGAGTCTGTTTGGGCGGTCGACAGAAGAGGACGAGGCGTTGATGGACGCGGTTGACCGTCTGAATAGCACGATGGGGCGGGGCACTGTAGGGGTGGCGGCCGCCGGACGGCCCGACACTCGCGACTGGACAATGACGCGCGACCATCGCTCGAAGCGCTACACCACGCGCTGGGACGAACTGCCCGTGGCGCGGGCGTAGTCGATCCGGTGGCGCTTGTCGGCGGCGCTCCGGGCACGGCAGGGAACGCTGAGGGGGCCGCCCGCCGTTGATGGGGCGCGATCGGACCGCCGGGCGTTCCGGGCTCAACAAATCGGTAGCTTCGTCAGCGAACGAGACCGTTGTGGTCAACAACTACTACACCCTCCGGGCCCTCGTCCAGGAGTGGGACGCAGACCTCTCCGGGGGCACGGTGGAGGACGTGTTCTCGCAGGTCAAAAATGAGCTGAGCGTGGCGCTCGTGGGGCCGACCCAGGCCCATACCCTGCGGGCCTCGGTCCAGCGGCCGCACCTCCACATCTTCCGCGTAGACGGCTACCACAAGGCCCGTCGCAACGTGGCGACCCTTTTTGAGGGCGCCATTGGGCAGACGGTAACGGGGCTTCGCATTGCCGAACGGGATCGCCTCCTCTCTCTCGAGCTAGCCGACGGCTCGCGACTCCTGTGGCAGATGTTCGGAGCGCGGGCCAATGCCTTTTACGTGGCCCCCGACGACACGATCGTCGCCGCCTTTCAGCGTCACGATAAGTTGAGAGGGACAGAGGCCCCCGAGCCGTACCCCGCCCCGATGCCCGAGACGTTTGATGAGTTTGAGGCGCGGTGGACCCTCAACCGGAACAAGACGCGGCAGGCCGTCCAGTCGGCTGTGTCGCTCTTTGGAGCCGATCTGGCCCGCGAAACGTTGCACCGGGCCGGCATCACCACGACGGCTCCTGCGGATTGCACAAAGGAGGAACGCCAGGCCCTCTTCGAGGCGTCCCTGGCGCTTCGCGAGGCCCTTGAGGATCCCGATCCGGTCGTGTACGGCGACGGGCAGTTTCCGGATGCGTTCGCGCTCGTGCCGCTCCGCCACCGCGCCGGCACGCCGGCCGAGTCGTTCAGCACAGTAGACGCCGCGGTGCGCAGCTACGTACAGCGCAACCTCGCAGAGGCCCATTTCCACCGCCTGTATGACCCGCTGGAGGCCGCACTCGAACAGGCCGCCGAGCACCATCGCACCAGCGCCGAGCGCATGGCCGACGAGCTCGAGAGTGAAAGCCGCGCGGGGCGCTATGAGCGCTGGGGGCACCTGCTCATGGCCCAACAGGACCAGGTGCCGGAGGGGGCGGAGGAGGTGAAGCTCCCCGATCTCTTCGAAGACGGAGCGCCCGTCACGATTCCACTCGATCCCGCCAAGTCCCCTGTCGAGAATGCAGAGCACTACTACGACCGGGCGCGACGCACGCGGCGGTCGCGGGAAGAGGCGGAGGCGCGGCTGCAGGACACGATCGAGCGCGCCCAACGGGCCGAGGCGCTCCTCGACGCCCTTCGCGATATCGACACGCTCGATGGCATTAAGCAATTCCGGAGTGAACGGGAGGAGGAGTTTGCGCCGTTCGTTGACCGGGAGGACGCGGAGGTTGACCGGTTCCCGTACCGGCGATTTGACCTCGGGAACGGCTTTGAGGTGTGGGTCGGAAAAAATGCGCGCCAGAACCACGAACTCACCTTTCACGCCGCGCAGAAGTACGACCTCTGGATGCATGCCCGGGAGGTGCCCGGCGCGCACACCGTGTTGCACCTGCCCAACCGCGACGCCGAGCCGGGGCGGCGGCGCATTCACACTGCTGCGGCCATTGCTGCTCACTACAGCAAGGCGCGCGGCAGCGGCCTCGTGCCCGTGATGGTGACTGAGCGGAAGTACGTGACGAGTCCCAAGGGGGCCAATCCGGGCGTTGTACGGGTGGACCGCGAAGACGTGGTGATGGTGGAGCCGGGCCTTCCGAATTGAGTTCGGAGGCCCCGTGCGGCGTGAAATGTGGGACAGAGGAGACAGTCGCGCCCCCCTGTCTTCTAGACGCCCGTTTCCGAAATCCGCGTTCCACCCCCAGTGAGCAACTGGAGCCGAACGTTCAGTCTGTGTCTCGAGACCGGGAAAATAAAAAGGGCGGACCCGCCGTGATGGCCGGTCCGCCCTTTCGTTCATTCAGATGTCTTGCCCGTGTGGGCGAAGACGACTACATGTCGTCGTCCTCACGCTCCGGGATCGAGTCGGCGCGGCGGTACTCCTGCGTGCCGTCCTTCTTGCTGGTCACGTCCTCGACCTGGCCTTCGCCACTGGTGGTGATGCGGTCGCTGGGTACGTCGTTGTCCTCGTAGTAGGCGGCCACCGCGTCGGCCCGGTCCTCCGAAAGCGACTCCGCGTCGCGCTCGCCCGGGGCGGCAAAGCCTTCGATGCGCACCGACACGTTCGGGCAGTCCGAGAGGATCTCCGCGTTTTCTTCCAGTTCCTCTTCGGCTTCGTCGGTGAGCGTGCTGGAGTTGCGGTCAAAGAAGGCCGCGTTCATCTCGCTGACGGACATGCAGACCTCCGGGAGGTCCCGCTCGACTTCGACGGTGACCGAGCGGCTGTCCTCGCCTTCGTCATTGGACGCATTGAGGCGCACGGTGTACTCGCCGGGTTCGTCGTAGGTGTGGGTGGGGGACTCGCTAGAGGCCGACGACCCGTCGCCGAAGGACCAGTCGTAAGAAAGAGGGCTGTCGCCTTCGACGTTGGCGCTGAAGCGCACCGTTTCGCCTTCGTCGACAGGATTCGGATCCGCATTAAGCGAGGCGATGCTGGCGGGCACGGGCTCCGGAACCACCGTTACCGAGGTGCTGGAGGTGTCGGCACCGCCCTCGTTGCTGGCGCTAAAGCGCACAGTGTACTCGCCGCTGGAGCCGTACGCGTGCGTGGCCGACAGGCCCGAGGCCGACTCCCCGTCGCCGAAGGCCCACTCGTAGGTTACAGGGGTGTCGGCGTCGTCCTCATTGTCGATTTCTGCTTCAAAGGAGCCCGTCTCGTTGGCCTCCAGGGTATCGGGCCCGCTGACGGAGCCGACAATGGGAGCCGTCGACCCACAGCCGGAAAGCAGAAGCCCCCCGGCGATGAGAAACGGAAGCCAGAGTGCACGAAAAGAGGAATGTGTTAAGGTATTCATGGTATCAGAGGGTTGCGCTGCGTCAGAAGGAGCGAAGACCGAAAGCAGGGTGAGTGTCGCCACGATTGTGTAGAGCGGCCTTTCGGCCTGCAAGAGAAAGAAACGAGCACCGACTATGCAATTCCAACGAACGTCATTCGGAGAAGGTGCCGCTGCAAAATGGCCGTCCGATTATGGAACAGACGGACTCCGTCGGGGAAGGCCAGGAAAGGACCCCGTCTATTGAAAGTCGGAATCCCCGGTAGAGGGACATTGTTTCAGTCTTACAGAGGATATGGTGCAAATGCGTAGGAAGCAAAAGCCTAGGAGACCGAGCAGCCGTATTCGCGGCAAAAATCACACGAACACCGGGAGCGCCCGCCTCGTGGGTGGAGAGCCGACAGCCGATCGAACGGGCTCAGGTGAGTGACCCCTCCCCATCACACGGGCTATTCGTCTCCGAGGCTGTTGACGTGTTTTTCCAGGGCGCTCTTCTTGTTTGCGGCCTTGTTCTTGTGAATGAGGCCTTTGGCGGCGAGCCGGTCGAGTTCGCCCTTGACGTCGTTCAGTAGGTCCTGAGCCTCTGCGGGGTCGTCTATGGATTTCAAGGTGCGGATTTTCGAACGGACGCGGCTTTTTCGGGACTTGTTGTGCTCGCGCCGCTTTGCGTTCTGGCGCATTCGTTTTTCAGCGGACTTGTGCTGCGGCATAGGGAGTTTGGGTGTTGGGAGCGGGAGAACGTAGGCACATGTGATGGGAGATCCCGGAAAGTTCAGACATCCGGTACATATTTCCCGTTGGAGGTAGGACCGAAACTGACCAATGGTTCCCACGTCCTCGGGGCGGAAGGGAGAAAAGTGGACGAGGGTGCATTGAAATCTGAAATATAGAAACCGAGAGCGAGCGCCTCCGTTCGGCTCCTTCCGCGGGAAATGCCTCTGCCTGGTTGGCGAAAGCCCGGGGCTTCATGGAGGGAGACAGCTGTGTTTCCGGATCGCCGTCGTTCTACGCACTGTTGCCTATGTGGTCCTTCTTGGCCGACCTGATTCGGACGCCCGACGCGCCACGGACGGTGGTGGTCATGGACGAGTCGGGAACGGGGGCCCCGCGCCAGTATACGGTAACGCCTAAACGACTGCTGTTTGCCTGGGGGGGCACCCTGCTCCTGGTGGCCCTCGTGACGGCGGCGTTGGTGGCGTTTACTCCGGTTCGGACTTTGATTCCGGGCTACGGTACCGAGGAGCTTCGACAAAATGCGCAACGTACCGCCGTTCGGGTGTCTGCACTGCAGGATTCCGTGGCGGTGCAGCGCCGGTACATCGAGCGTCTTCAACAGTTACTGACGGGACGGATCGATTCGGTGGCGCAGGACCCCGGCGATGAATCGTCTCGTCTGGCGCTTGGACCGTCTGCGGACGAGGGAGGAGACGGACCGGACAGCGCGGCGCGGCCCGCCGCCGGGTCGGAGGCCGACGGGGGCAATCCGTCGGGGCAAGTGCCCGCCACGGGGCCCACCCGTGCCGTTCCGTCACTCGATCTTCCGGCGCGTCCGCCGGTCGAAGGGGGCTTTCCCACCCGCCGCCTCGAGGTTCAGGGCGCGCACTACGGCACCGATATTGCGGTGGCAGAGGGCACCCGCGTCCGGGCCATCGGCCCGGGGGTCGTTGTTCTGGCGGATTGGACCGAGGCAGGCGGCCACACAATTGCTGTCCAGCACGCGGAGGGCTATCTTTCGGTATACAAGCACAACGAGCAACTGCTGAAGCAGACGGGCGACCGCGTGCAGGCCCAGGAGGCAGTTGCGGTGAGCGGAAATACGGGGGAGATCACGAGTGGTCCGCACGTGCATTTTGAGCTGTGGCGGAACGGGCTCGCACAAGATCCCCGTTCCGTCATCACCGGGTGGTAGCGCCCGGGGGAACCGGCCCGCCGGGTTCGGCTGCGGCCACTCCGGCAGCGCCCCGCATTCTTGAACGACAGTTGCACCTTATGGGCCTTTTCGGCACATCATCCAACGAGACTGATTCGACATCCATGGCCAATCAATCGAGCGCCACGCAAGATCAAGTAAATCTCGTCGGGGAGGGAACGGTCCTCGAGGGCACCCTTCGTGCAGAGAGCGACGTGCGCACCAGTGGCCGCATCATCGGCACGCTGCGCGTGAAGGGCAAAGCAATCGTCGCAGAGGGGGGAGCTGTAGAAGGGGAGATCTACGCCACGAATGCAGACATCGCCGGTCACGTGGAGGGGGAGGTCCACGTCGAGGAGCGACTCGTCTTAAA
The DNA here is from genome assembly GCA_046540815.1 of Salinivenus sp. Classification (GTDB taxonomy): domain Bacteria; phylum Bacteroidota; class Rhodothermia; order Rhodothermales; family Salinibacteraceae; genus Salinibacter. The sequence continues at coordinate 17,168 of JBKHEM010000022.1, read as the reverse complement.
AAGCAGCGCCAGGGTGGACGGCCGCATCGAAACCGACCGCTTGGTCGTGGAGGAGGGGGCCCAGTTCACGGGGGAATGCAAGATGGACGGATCCGTGTCGATCGACGACGACGCGCTCGACAGCGGGGCGTCGCCTCGCTCCCGGCCGACATTCGGGGCAGACGATGCGGCTGCGGAGGCGCCGGATCGAGACGCCACGGAGCCGCTGGCTGGAGACGAAGAGAAGTCTTCGTCGTAGGCGACGGCCTCCGCGGAGCCTCTTGTGCTTTCTGAGGGGACGTCCCGGCCTCGCGATTGCCCGATCTGACAGCCTTCTGTCATGACGGACCCCAGGGAGTCTCGGTCCGAAAACGCGGAGAACCGCTCCGGGACGGAGCCCCCTGAGGACGACGCCCCCCGCTCCACCGACTGGTCGGCCTGGACGGCCACGCTCCGCGACATCACGCCCTACATCGACCTGGGCTGGCGCTTGATGGCCGCTGCGGCCGGGCCGCCCGTGATTGGCTTTGCCGTGGACGCGGGAATGGGGACCGACCCCTGGGGGCTTCTTGTCGGGGGCGGCATCGGGCTCGTGGGGGCCACCCTTCAACTGGTCCGACTCAACGATGAGTTTACCCGTCCCTCGCAGTAGCCAACAAGTTGGGAACGTATTTCCTCCGGCATTCTTTCATTTACAATTCACCGCTTCTCATACGACCTCCACAACCTCTCCTCGTAGCTTCGTATCTGCACTGTGGAAGTCAATGGCTGCGAAGCGACGAGCCGCGATGGAGCGCGCATGATGCCAACGTCCTGGTGGGTGGCGGCGGGAGTCGGAATCGGCATCGTGGCCGTTCACGTCGGCATTCGCCTCTACACGCGCTGGTGGGCTCGGGGCGTAGAGCGAACACACACTGCCCTGAAAGCGGAGTTGGTCGGGCTGGGGGTGAGAATGCTCGCTGTGCTCGTGCTGACTGCCCTCGTGCTTTTGTTCGTGCCCGTGCCCGCGGAGCCATTCGTGGTCGCGCTGGTTGGCTTTCTGTTGCTGAGTATCGCCGCCGAGGTTGTCCTCGTCGCCCGCCACCGCTTCGATGATTCATCTCATGCGTAACGACGTTTCGAACGTGTCGCCTCTTGTCTCTACTCCCCTGTCGTCGCTCGTTGCCGGATGCCGTCTGCGTGTGATTGTGGTGGTGTTGGCCTTGTTGGGGGCAGGGCCCTTCGTCTCGGGCCCCACCGCCCAGGCTGCGGACGATGGGGAGCTTACCCTTGACGCGATCGTGAACAACGTGATCGTGGGGCACGCCGAGGATGGGAATTACCTCAACTTTGACCCCTTCGCCACTGTCGAGCTTCCCCGTATCATGGTGGCGCGCACCGCGGACGGGGCCTTGACGCTCGATGTGTACGGAAGTACGAAGGGGCTTCTCAAAAGTGGACCCTACGGGCTTTCTCAACACGGGGGGGAGGACAGCACTCACGAGGAGGTCATCACCGAGACGGCGGCCCTTGAAGAGGCGTTTGCCAGCAAGGCGCACCTTCACGGGGATGTCGTGCGCACTAGCGGACACGTCGTCGCTGACCTCTCGATCACCCGGCACCTCCTCTTTGGCCTGTTGGCGATGGGCATCGTGCTGGGAATCTTCGTCGTTCTTGCTCAGCGGTACAAGCGCGGAGTGGGGCGAACGGAGGCCCCTCAAGGGGTCCTTCAGAACATGATGGAGATCATGGTGGTCTTCATCCGCGACGAAATCGCCAAGCCCAACATCCAGGGGGAGAAGTGGCGCACGTTCCTGCCATATCTTCTGAGCGCCTTCTTCTTCATCCTGATGGCCAACATTCTGGGCCTTGTCCCCTACGCCGGAGCGGCAACCTCCAACATTGCCGTCACCGGCGTGCTGGCCGTCATGACCTTCGCCATCGGTCTGCTCTACGGGTCGAAGGACCACTACAAACACATGTTTTTGGGCCCGCCGGATGCGCCGTGGCCCATTCGCGTCATCCTCGTGCCGATCGAGCTGATCGGCACCGTGATGCGACACCTGGCACTTGCCATCCGTCTGTTTGCCAACATGATGGGCGGCTCGCTCATCATCTTTAGCCTCATTGGGCTCGTATTTATCATGAACGTGCTCTTTGGGGAGGCGATGGCCTTCGGCACCAGCATCATTAGCATAGGATTCACTGTCTTCATCTTGCTGCTGAAGCTGCTGGTTGCCTTCATTCAGGCGTACGTATTTACTATTCTCTCGGCGCTCTTTATTGGCATCTCCGTCGAGGAGCATGGCCACGAGGGGCATGAGGACGATGCGCACGCCGAGGCGCCCGCAAGCCAGACGGACGGGGCCTTCTCCGACCGCCTTGACGCCGTGGACGACGCGGTGGAGGAGGTCGCGGATGCGGCCCCGGCCTAGACGGCTCCCCCCAACGATTGCACGACCCCGAATCGAAACTGCGAATCTACCGTACTTAAGACACAGGCTACTATGGACCCCGCTGCTCTTGCATATCTCGCTGCAGGCCTTGGCGCCGGAATTGCTTCGTTGGCCGCTGGCATCGGCATTGGCCGACTCGCTAGTTCGTCGATGGATGGCGCTGCGCGCCAGCCCGAGGCCGCCGGCGACATCCGAGGCCTCATGATTGTATCCGCCGGGCTGATTGAGGGTGTGGCGCTGTTCGCCCTCATCATTTGCCTCCTGCTCGTCCTGCTCGTATGACTCGGCGACCAGAGTGTCCGGCAGCCCTCGCCCCGGTGGGTAGCAACCGGGCGTGGGGCCCCAGGCCACGGCCGTCCGGTGCCGGTGGCGAGTCGTGCCGACGTTGCCCCTTTGCGAAAGCTTATCTTCTCCCGCTATGACTGAGGTCATTGCTCAAAGCCTCGTCCAGCCCGACGTCGGGCTCATTTTTTGGAAAACGATCGCCTTCCTCATCTTCCTGTTCATCCTGTACCGGTACGGATGGGGGCCGATAACCGAGGCCATGGAGACCCGGGAGGAGGAGATCGAAAGCTCCATCCAGCGTGCTGAGGAAGCCCTCGCGGAGGCGAAGGAAGTTCAAGCCGAAAACAAGAAGGCCCGTCGCGAGGCCGAGCGCGAAGCGCAGCGCATCCTTCGGGAGGCGCGCGAGTCGGCCGAGGCGCTTCGGGAAGAGGAGATTGCTGAGACGCGCAAGCGCATCCAGCAGATGCAGGAACAGGCCCAGGCCGAAATCGAACGGGAGAAGCAGGCGGCCCTCCAGGAACTGCGCGACGAGGTGGCCGACCTGGCGATCGAGGCGGCCAGCAAGGTCGTAAAAGACGACCTGGACGACGACCGCCAGCGCAAGCTCGTGCACGACTTCATCGACAGCCTTCCGAAAAACTGACCGTTGATTCTCTGCGCTTCGTAGAGACAACGCTCCTCCCCTCATGAGCCAGCGCACGGTTGCCCGACGCTACGCCTCCGCCCTCGCCGAAGAGGCTCGTGCCTCCGGCATCCAGGAAACAGTGGACGAAAATGTGATGATGCTGCGAACGAGCATCGAAGACAACGGCCCGCTCGCCCGGTTCTTCGAAAGCCCGGTGATTCCAAAGGAGAAGAAGGTGGCGGTGATCGAGTCGCTCCTCTCCGACCGGGTCCACGAACTGACGCTTGGCTTCCTCCGGCTGCTGATCCAAAAAGATCGGGAAACGTTGACGAAGGCGGTGCTTGATCAGTACCAGGCCCTTCGCGATGAGCAGCGCGGCATTGTCGATGCGCACGTGCAGGTGGCCCGTCCCCTCAATGACGACGATCGGGAGGCGCTTGTGGAGGCCTTGGAGGCCCGCACCGGCGCCTCCATCCGGCTTCATGTTCGCGAAAGCCCAGACCTCCTGGGCGGCATCATCATTCGGATTGGCGATCAGGTGTTCGACGGCAGCGTGCGCAATAAACTGTCTACCCTGCGCGACCGAATGCGCGGGTCCCCCCTCTCGGGCTCCCGAGGCGGCGACGGGGCCGTGGCCGAACCCGCGTGATGCGTGTGCGCCGCTGCGCTTTCCTTTCTGTATGTTCTCGACCTTAGATTTCCCCTACCGCTTATGTCCAACGGCACAATCCGACCTGACGAAGTGACCGATGTTCTCCGCCGCGAGTTGGGCGGGTTCGAAGCGGAGGCCGAAGCGTATGAGGCTGGCACGGTGTTGCAGGCCGGTGACGGTATTGCCACGCTGTACGGCCTGAGCAACGTGCAGGCCGGCGAGCTTGTCGAGTTTCCCGAGCAGGAGGTGGAGGGCATGGTCCTCAACCTCGAAGAAGACAACGTGGGAGTCATTCTGTTTGGGGATGTCGACGCCGTCAGTGAAGGGGACGAGGCCCGCCGCACCGGGCAGATTGCGTCGGTTGGCGTCAACGAGAACATGCTGGGTCGCGTCATCGACCCGCTGGGCCGCCCGCTCGACGGCGAAGGCCCGATCGAAGGGGATAAGATGACGCTTCCCCTTGAGCGAAAGGCGCCGGGCGTGATCTACCGCCAGCCGGTCGAGGAACCGGTGCAGACCGGCATCAAGGCCATCGACTCGATGATCCCGATTGGGCGGGGCCAGCGTGAACTCGTCATTGGAGACCGCCAGACCGGAAAGACGGCCGTCCTCATCGACACGATCATCAATCAGAAGAAGACGCACGACGAGGAGGCCCAGAGCGGCGATCCGCTCTACTGCATCTACGTGGCGGTGGGACAGAAGGACTCGACCGTGGCGCAGGTCAAGCGCGACCTGGAGCGCAACGGGGCGATGGACCACACCGTCATCGTCAACGCCTCGGCCTCGATGCCGACGCCCCTGCAGTACATTGCGCCGTTTGCGGGCGCTTGCATCGGAGAGTACTTCCGCGACACAGGACGCCACTCGCTCGTCTGCTTCGACGACCTCTCGAAGCAGGCCGTGGCCTACCGCGAGCTCTCGCTCCTGCTGCGCCGCCCGCCGGGACGCGAGGCGTACCCGGGCGATGTATTCTACCTTCACAGCCGCCTCCTGGAGCGCGCCGCTAAGATTATTGACGACCCGAAGGTGGCGTCCCAGATGAACAACCTGCCCGAACCGCTGCAGGACAAGGTGAAGGGCGGGGGATCGCTCACGGCCCTGCCGGTCATCGAAACGCAGGCCGGCGACGTGTCCGCCTACATCCCGACGAACGTAATTTCGATTACCGACGGACAGATTTATCTGGAGACCGACCTCTTCAACTCCGGGATTCGTCCGGCCATTGACGTCGGAAACTCGGTCTCGCGCGTTGGGGGCTCGGCCCAGATTGGAGCCATGAAGGAAGTGGCCGGGACCCTGCGCATCGACCTGTCGCAGTACCGCGAGCTGGAGGCCTTCGCCAAGTTTGGCTCCGACCTTGATGCCTCCACGCAGCGCCAGCTGAACCGAGGCGAGCGCCTAGTCGAGATCCTGAAGCAGGATCAGTTCTCGCCGGTGTCGGTCGAGGAGCAGGTCGCCATCATTTATGCGGCCATTAACGGGTACCTCGATCCGATTCCAGTGGACGACATTGAGGACTTCGAGGAAGAGTTCATCGAGCGCCTCCGCCTCCGTCACGAAGGAGTGCTCCAGAGGATCCGCGAGACCAGAGAGTTGAGCGACGAGGCCACGGAGATCTTTGAGCAAGTCGCTGCGGATCTCGCCGACGTGTACGGCGAGGAGAAAGACGAAGAGAGCGAGGACGTGCTCGCGGAAGATGGCGAAGCCGCACCGGCGTAGCGCTCCGCATCGACCGAACGCTCGTGTCCTCTCCTAACGTTCCTTTCCCTGTCCCGCCCGATCCATGGCGAACCTTCGTGACATCCGCAACCGGATCGACTCGGTCGAAAATACGAAGCAGGTTACCCGCGCCATGAAGATGGTGGCGGCGGCCAAGCTGCGGCGGGCCCAAGAGCGCATTTTCGAGACCCGGCCCTACGCCTACAAGATCCGAGAGTTGCTGGAACACCTAAAGGACGAGCTTGACCCGACGGTGCATCCGTTCTTTAGCGCCCCGGACGAGGCCACGGGCACCCTTGTTGTGGTCGTTACCGCGGACCGCGGGCTGTGTGGGGCATTCAACAGCAATGTGATCAGCAAGGCCGAGCGTGTTCTTGAAGAGGAGAAGAGGGCAGGCCGAACGAGCGACGAGCTGTTCCTGCTCTGCGTAGGAGAGAAAGGAAAACGCCACTTCCAGAAGAGCGAGTATCGTCTGGTGGGAGACTACGAGGGCGTCTTCGACAACCTTGTCTTCGGCGTGGCCAAGCAGATTGTTGAGGACGCCGTGGAGGGGTTCGAACGCGGAATTTGGGGCCACGTGCGAGTCGTCTACAACGAGTTCAAGAACACGATTACGCAGAACCAGATTGCGGAGCCGCTGCTTCCCATTCCGGAGGATGGGTTTCAGACGCCAGTGATGGAGGAAGAGGCAAATCGGTTTGAACTGTCCCAGAACGGGCGGGCCATTGACTACCTCTTTGAGCCGGATGCCCGCACGCTGCTGGATGAGTTGGTGCCGCGCTTTCTGTACTACCAGGTGTGGCGGGCCCTCCTGGAGTCCAACGCCGCCGAGCAGGGCGCGCGCATGGTGGCCATGGACAATGCCACCGAGAACGCCGAGGAACTGATCGAAGACTTGACGCTGGAATACAACCGGGCGCGGCAGAACGCCATTACAATGGAGCTGCTCGACATTGCCAGCGGGGCCGAGGCGCTCGACGAATCCGGATAGCTCCACGCAACACTGTCGGCTGAGCGTCATACTTACAGAGCGTACGGAGAGGTGGCCGAGCGGTCGAAGGCGCTCCCCTGCTAAGGGAGTAAACGGGCTCATACCCGTTTCGGGGGTTCGAATCCCCCCCTCTCCGCCGCTGGGCCGGTCCCGATGTCGTTCGGGACGGGCCTTTTCTGTTTCGGCGCTCGATTGCGGAGTGCCGCCCCATCGCTCACTCACGACGGGTCGTCAGATGGCCGTGTCTTCTCCCGATTGCCCGACGGTCGCAATTGCAGGAGCCACTGGATTCATTGGCACGGCCGTACGACGGGCGCTTCGGGGAGACGTCCACATCGTGGGGCTCACCCGCTCGCCCGTGCGTGCTCGAGCCAACGCCGACCGCCACGAGAATGAGACGTGGCGGCACTGCGATCTCTTCGATCCCTACGCGGTGCGGGCGGGGCTCGACGGGGCCGATGTCGCAATCTACCTCGTCCATTCGATGCATCCGACCTCGCGCCTCACGCAGGCCCAGGTGGCGGACCTCGATCTGCTGCAGGCCGACAATTTTGCGCGAGCGGCCGCGGCGGAGGGCGTAGAGCAGATCCTATACCTCGGTGCGCTGGTTCCAGACGATACGACGGACCTGCCGCCCCGCCTCCGGAGCCGGCGAGAGATTGAGCTGGCCCTTGGGGCCGCCGGGGTGCCGGTCACCACGCTTCGCACAGGATTTATCGTGGGGCCGGGGGGCACGTGGCTTCGCCTCCTTCTCAATCTGGTTCATCGCCTGCCGGTGATGCTGCTGCCGGCCTGGACCCGGGCCACCACCCAGCCCATCGCGCTCGACGACATCGTGCGGGGCCTTACGCACTGCCTGGGGACGCCGGAGACATACGGACGCACCTACGACGTGGGCGGCCCGGAACGCATGACCTACCGCGAACTCCTGGCCCGCACGGCCGAGGTGCTGGGACTGCGACGCCCAATGGCCACGGTGCCGTTCGACGCGCCGGAGCTCTCGAAGCTGTGGGTGTACGTGTTTGGCGGGGTGCCCTGGGCCCTCGTCAGCCCCATCGTCGACAGCCTCCGGTACCAGGCCAAAGTGCAGCCCAATCCCTTGCAGGAGGCGCTCGTAGCTGATGCCATTCCGTACGAGGACGCCCTCGCCGCGTCGGTGGACGAACGGGGCTGGCCCCTGCCGAATCCTCGCGATGACCTCCGAGATCGCGATGACGCCGAGATCCGGGCTCAAAGCGTTGCGCGCTCGGTGCAGCGGATGCCGTGTCCGCCCGGTTACGACGCCCGTGACGTAGCCCTGGAGTATCTTCGGTGGCTGCCCCGCCTGGGCTGGCCCCTGCTCCGCGTCCGCGTCTCGCAGCGACGCGTGGCCCGCTTCCAGATCCGTCCCACGGGGCACACGCTCCTCACCCTCCGGTTCGCCGAGGATCGCAGCCCCCAGGGGCGGCAGGCCTTCTACGTAACCGGAGGACTGCTCGTCGATGAGGGCGGACCGCGCACCGGCCGTCTCGAATTTCGGCAGGCCCTTGACGACCGCACGGTGCTCGCCGCCGTGCATGACTTTTCCCCGCGGCTCCCGTGGTCCGTCTATAATGGTACCCAGGCCCTCGTCCATCTTCTCGTCATGCATCGCTTCCGACGCCACTTGGCGCGCCTGTCGGACGAGCAGACGGCCCTGCAGCCCCCCGTGGCCTCCTCCACCGAACCGCGCACCATCGAATAACCCGCCCGAGGACCGGCCATGCCTACGGCTGTAGACGCTGCCCTTACCGACGAGCAGGCGGCCGCCTACGATGAGGTGTACGACCGCCTGGCCCGGGGCGAGCGGTTCACCGGCCTGCGCGGCTACGCGGGCACAGGAAAAACCTTTCTGGTGAGCCGCCTCGTCGAGCAGCTGGTGGAGGAGGACTGCACCGTAACGGTGTGCGCCCCCACCCACAAGGCCGTGCAGGTGATGAGCGAAGAGCTCGGCGAGGTGCCCGTGCAGATGCAAACCCTTCACTCCTTCCTGGGCCTTCGCCTCCAGCCAACGGATGAGGGCGAGTACGAACTGGTGGCCGACGAGGCGCGCGATTTTACCGAGGGCATCGTCATCGTCGATGAGGCGTCGATGGTGGGGCGCGAGGAGTGGCGCCACATCCAGGAGGCGCCGTTCTGGGTGCAGTGGCTTTTCGTGGGAGACCCCGCTCAGCTTCCTCCCGTGAACGAAGACCCGTCGCCGGCGCTCGACGTACCGGGGCCCACCCTGGAAACGATCCACCGCCAGGCCGCCGACAATCCCATCCTGGAGCTCGCGACGCAAATCCGAACGCGTACGGATGAGCGGTTCGAAGGAACGTTCGAGGACGGCCAGGGCGTCGCCATCACAGACGCCCGCGGGGACTTCTTAGAGAGTGTGCTCCGCGCCTTTGAAACCGAGGCCTTTGCCGAGGATGCCACCCACGCCCGCGTGCTCGCCTATCGCAACAAGACGGTCCGCCGCTACAACCGTACGATTCGGGCGTCCCGCTACGGCCCCGACGCCGACCGGTTTGTGGAGGGGGAATGGCTTGTGGCCACCGAAACCTGGTTTCACGAGGGCGTGCCCCGCCTGACCAACAGCGAGGAGGTGCGGGTAAAGACGGCCACAGTGGACACGTTCGAGGCCGACGACCAGAGCGAGTGGACCACCTGGAAGCTCAAGGTGCGCACGCCGGGACGAGGCCTCACGCGGACCGTCTACGTGCTGCACGAAGACGAGCATGAACGGTACGAGGAGGCCCTGGCGCGTCGCCGGGAACAGGCCAAACAGGACGGGTCGAAGTGGAGCCGATTTTTTGAGTTGCGAGAGCGCTTTGCCCGGGTCGATTACGCCTACGCCTCCACCGTGCACAAGGCCCAGGGCTCCACGTTCGATACCGTCTTTGTGGACCACCGCGACCTGCAGGCGTGCCGGGGCGACGAGCGCCAGGCCCTCCTCTACGTGGCCGTTACGCGCCCGGCCCGTCGCCTCGCCCTACTGGTCTGAACCAGACCGTGGCGGACGCGGGGCGGCCCGACCCGTGCGAAAGGGGACACGCTGCACGGGTTTTAGGCCATCATTCGTTAAGTAGGCATGAAGGATGCGTGGGCTTGACGTAAGTCAAAGACACCCCCAGGGGGTACGCATAGATTGGGAGCACATCCGATGTCGAATGACCACTCCCAATTCCTATGCGCACCCTTCCCTTCATCCTGTTCTTGGCCCTGAGCCTGGCGGCGTGCGGCGGCTCCGACTCGTCGTCCGAGACAACGGCCTCCGAATCCGAAGGCGAGACAGACACCGAACAGGCGGCCAGCTCTGAAGAGGTTGACCAGACGGTCACCCTGCAGCCGCAGGGGAACCAGATGAAGTACAAGCAGACGGAGTTTACCGTTGCCCCGGGCGAAACGGTGCGGCTCGTCTTTGAAAACGTCGCCTCGTCCCCGTCGATGGTCCACAACGTCGTGATTATTAACTCGACCGAGGACGACGTTTTTGAACGTGTCGGGGAAGCAGGCTCGAAGGCAGGATCCAGCAACGATTACATTCCTGAAGACGACGCGGTTTTCGAAAACACCCCGGTGGCGCAGCCTGGCGAAACCGTAGAGGTGACGTTCACGGCCCCTGAAGAGACGGGCGACTACGGCTACGTCTGCACCTATCCGGGGCACTGGGCCACCATGCAGGGCACGATGAAGGTGCGCAGCTAACCTGCTTTGCAGCTCGTTTGGGCTCCTCCTAGGCTTTGTGAGGAGGCAGAGCCGCGAGGAGGCCTGAATGGGGAGTGTCCTCTCGTCCCCTACTCATTCAACGTACCGTTTTGCCATGAGACGTATTTCTACCCTTTTGATCTTCGTCCTGGCCCTGGGCCTCGTGGGCTGTGGCGGGTCGTCCTCGTCGGACTCGAACGACGGCGCGCCCGCCTCCTACGTCCCGCCCGGCGAGGACGACGACTACTATCTGTTCTACTCCGGCGGCCACTCCGGTCAGGTCTTCGCGGCCGGCCTGCCGTCGCTTCGTGAGATTCAAGAGATCCCGGTGTTTACGCCCTCGCCCGGCCACGGCTACGGCTTCGATGAGGAGACCAAAGAAATGATGGGCGAGTACAACTGGGGCGATGTGCACCACCCCGGCCTCTCGAAGACCGACGGCGTCTACGATGGCCGCTGGCTTTTCGTGAATGACAACGCCAACAACCGCGTGGCTCGCATCAGTCTCCGGGACTTCAAGACGAAACAGATCCTGGGTCCCATTCCCAACTCGATGGGGAACCACGGCTCCTCCTTCGTAACGCCCAACACCGAGTACCTGCTGGTGGCGACCCGCTTCTCGGTGCCCCTTCCCAAGGGCCGCCACGCCGACGTGGAGGACTACGAGGAAGAATTCAACGGCATCGTGAGCGGGGTGGACGTAGACTCGACGACCGGGGAGATGGAGGTCGGCTGGCAGGTGCTGACGCCGCCGTTCAACTGGGACCTTGGCTCCACAGGCAAGGGCCCGAGCGACGGCTGGGCGTTCTGGACCTCCTACAACACTGAGATGGCGCACGATTCGCTGGAGATCAACGCCAGCCAGCGCGACCGCGACTACGCCGCGTTCGTCAACTGGGAGCGCGCCGAAGAGGTGGTCGAGAAAAACGACATCGACACCCGCAATGGCGTCCCGCTTATCGATCCCGCCGAGCACGAGGGTGTGATGTATTACGTGCCGGTCAGCAAGTCGCCGCACGGCATTGATGCAGATCCCTCGGGGCGATGGATCGTGGCCTCCGGCAAGTTGCAGCCCAGCACCACGGTCTTTGACTTCGAGCAGGTGCAGACGGCCATCGAAGAAGAAGACTTTCAGGGCGAATTCCGCGGCGTGCCCGTTCTCAACTACGACAGCGTCGTGGAGGGCGAGGTGCCGGTGGGGCAGGGTCCGCTCCACACGCAGTACGATGGGGAGGGCAACGCCTACACGTCGCTCTTTATCGAATCGGCCGTTGCCAAGTGGGAGCTCCCGCCCTGGGACGACGCCACGCAGGAGGACCTGAGCCAGGCCGTGACGGACAAGATCGATGTCCACTACAACATCGGTCACCTCCTCATCCCCGGCAGTGATTCCCAGGAGCCGTACGGCGACTGGCTGGTGGCGATGAATAAACTCAAGAAGGACCGTGGCCTGTCGGTGGGTCCTGAAATGCCGGAGACAAGCCAGCTCATCGACATCTCGGGCGAGGAGATGGAGATGATCGAAGAAGACTACACCCGGCCCGAACCCCACTTCGCCCAGGCGGTCCCGGCGGACGTGGTCGATCCGATCGAGGTTTACAAGCAGGACGACAATGATCATCCGGAAGCGACCTGGGAGCAGGATGAGACAGGCGTCACGCGCGACGGCAATGAGGTGGAGGTCCACATGGTGTCGCAGCGCAGCCAGTACTTCCCGGACAAGATTGAAGTGCAGCAGGGCGATGAGGTGACCATTCACCTGACGAACGTTGAGCAGGTATCGGATATGATCCACGGCTTCGGCATCGCTGAGCACAACATGAACGGGGTCGTGGCCCCCGGCGAGACGAAGACCTTCACGTTTACCGCCGACAAGACCGGGGTCTTCCCGTTCTACTGCACCAACTTCTGCTCGGCCCTCCACCAGGAAATGCAGGGGTACCTGGAAGTGCAGCCGAGCTAGGGTCTGGTGTGGACGTTTGGAGGTGTGGGCGTGTGGAGGAAGAGGAGGGGGCATCATCCTCTCCTCCACGCGGTTTCCACACGTCGTCCATCCGCCCATCCATCCACACATCCATCCCGACCGATGTTCGACTTCCTCGACCGCATCCCCGAACTGACGGACCGACGGGTGCCCGGGAGTGGACGGCTGCTGCTCGTGGCGGGGGCCGTGCTGCTTGCGGTGTCGATCTTTCTGCCGCTGTGGCAGATTCACCTGGTGGCCCCGCAGTATCAGGAGGGACTGGACCTCTATATCCACAGTCACAAGCTGGAAGCGGGAAATGAGGGGCAGGACCTCAAGGAGATCAACAACCTGAACCACTACATCGGCATGCAGCCGATTGAGGAGGAGGATTTTGCGGAGATGACATTTATCCCGTTCCTCCTCGGGGGCTTTGCGCTCTTGGCGCTGCGGGCGGCCTTTTTTGCCAAGGTCAGCGCCGTTATCGACACGCTGGTGCTGTTCGTGTACTTCGGGCTGTTTTCGATGTGGCGGTTCTACTACCAGCTGTACACCTACGCCCACAACCTGGACCCCCGGGCGCCGATGGACATCGATCCGTTTACGCCCACGCTGATCGGCAAGAAAGAGATTGCCAACTTTGATCAGTACAGTTACCCGCGCGAGGGGTCGGCCTTGCTCCTTCTGGCCGTCGTGTGCTTTGCCGGCGCCATCTGGGTCGGCCTCCGGTCCAAACAGGACGCGGAGGAAGCAGACGCCTCGTGAGGGAAGGGGCCTCTGCGTAATGGCCTGCCTCGTTCCGGAGGCATGGACGCACCCCAACTGCTCCCGTACGGAGGACCCATGCGAACGCTCTTCTGGATTCTCACTTGCGGTCTTTTGCTCGGCGCCGGGCCGAACGCGGGGGGCGGACAGTCGCTGCAGGCCCGCATCGACCGGGCCGCCCCCGGCGACACGCTCGTGGTCGAGGGCGGCGTGCACAACGGCCCCCTCGTCGTCGACACATCGCTCGTCCTGGTGGGACAAAACCGCCCGCACCTGCGGGGCGACGAGGAGACCCACGTCGTCATCGTCAGTGCCTCCGACGTGACCATCGAAGGCTTCCGCATTACGGACTCCGGCAAAGATCTGAATCAGGACCACGCCGGGGTCATGGTGGAGGCCTCCCGCGTGACACTTCGCGACAACCATCTATCCGACGTTCTGCATGGTGTATATGTGAAGGGCGGCAACCGTGCCGTTCTGACTGAGAATCGAGTCGACGGGCCGCCGACGGTTACGCGCCGCGTGTCGCCCGCCGACGCCGTGTCCCACGGATGCTCGGTGTCTCCGACGGGCGGCGACTGCGAGGTGCCCCTCCCGCTTGCACAACGCGGAAATGGGATTCACCTGTGGAATTCGCTCCACAGTACAATCACACACAACACCGTGCGCCACACGCGAGATGGCATCTACTTCTCACACAGCGATCACGCCTACGCGGCCCACAACACAATCCACGACGTGCGCTACGGGCTGCACTACATGTACTCGGACGACAATACCTTCGAGCAGAATGCGTTCTCCGACAACGCCTCCGGTTCGGCGCTCATGTATTCTGAGGCGCTCACCGTACGGGACAATGTGTTCCGCAACAACCGGTCGCAGCGCGGCTACGGCCTGCTCCTGCAATCGGTGGAGGGAAGCCGCTTTGCCAACAACCGTCTGATCCAGAACGGGACCGGGGTCTACCTCGAAAATAGCACCGGCAACGCCTTTGCGGAGAACGAAGTGGCGTCTAACTATCGCGGGCTTCGGTTCACGGGCAGCTCCATGGACAACCGATTTGGGCGCAACCTTATTCGGGGAAACCTGAACACGGCAACCGTGTCGGGGGCGAGCGCGACCAACGCGTGGCACCTTGACGGGCGGGGCAACTACTGGGGCCCTCGGGGACTGCTCGATGCGAATGCCGACGGGGTGAGCGAATTGCCTCACCATACGGTGGACCTGTTCGGCGAGCGGCGGTCGGCCTTCCCGTACGTCGACCTACTGGCGGGCAGTCCGGGCCTGGCGCTGCTGGCCGAGGCGCTCGGGCGGGTGGCGGGAACCGGTGTGCCCAAAATTACCGACTCGCATGCGCTCTTGCAGCCGCCGACCCCGCTGAAGCGCGCCGGGGGAGGCGGCGTCGTTCCGCTCCTTGCACTGGGCCTGGCACTCCTCACCGTTGGCTGGACTGTACTACGGAGGCACTCGACATGATCGACGTTTCGGACCTGCACAAATCATTTGGCGATACGGCGGTGCTCCGCGGGGCTTCGTTTGCCGTGGAGTCGGGCAGCATCGCGGCCCTGGTGGGCCCGAACGGGTCGGGCAAGACGACGACGCTCCACGTGCTGGCCGGCCTCACGACGCCGGATGCCGGGACGGCTCGGGTCGACGGGCACGACGTGACGACCGACCGGGCGGCTGCGCAGGAGCGTCTCGCCTTTTTGCCGCAGGACGTGCGGTTCCACGACGCCCTCACGCCCCGGCAGGTGCTCCGCTTCTACGCCGGGCTCCGCGACGCGCTCCCGGACCGCATCGACACCCTCTTGTCACGGGTGGCCCTCACCGATGCCGCCGACAACCCGTGCCGCACGCTGTCTGGCGGCATGCGACAGCGCCTGGGCCTCGCCCTGCTGGACCTGGCCGATGCCCCGGTGCTCCTGCTCGACGAGCCGGCCCTGAGCCTCGATCCGGAGTGGCGCACCTTCCTTATGGAGCACCTGCAGGCCCGCGTGGCGGCCGGGGCCACCGTCCTTCTGGCCACGCACCTGCTTGAGGTGTGGCGACCCCTGACAGACCGTGTGCTGCGCTGCGCCGACGGAACGATCCGCCCGTCCGAGGCAGCTCCGTCCGAGTCCTCGCCAGCCCGGCCGCAGGTGTCGTAGCCGATGTACCGTTCTGCGCTTTTTCCTTCCCCGACCAGATCCGCACTTGATGTCTGTCTTCACGTTGCCCGCGTCGGTCTACACGGCCATCGTGCGCCGCGAGGTCACGACGACGCTGCACAACCGGTTCGTCCAGATTTTTGCACTTCTCGTGTGGGCGGGAAGCATCGCCGTGGCGGCGCTCAGCGGCCGGCCCGAGGCGGTGCCGTTTGGGCTTCTGCTCCTGCTGCTCTACGTGGTCCCCCTCTTCGGCCTCCTCATCGGCGTGAGCGCGGCCCACGAGGAGCACGACGAGCGGCCATTCCTCTGGAGCCAGCCGGTGCCACGAGCCGCGTTTGTCCTGGGCAAAACGGCGACGCTCGTCGTGGCGCTATCAGTGGTTCTGCTGGGGGCCCTGGTGGCGGGCGCGGTGGCCGGTACGGCGGCGGGGCCCCTGGCGCTCCTGTGGGGACTGGGCGTAGCGCTGGTGCTTATCAGTGTAAGCGCGGGCGTCACGGTGGGGCAGTACACGACAGGGCATGCGCGGGGCCTGATGGCCGTGCTCGTGCTGTGGTTTGGGGCCTTTGCGCTCTACGACGCCCTCGCCCTGGTCGGCTCGGGAATCGATATTGTGCAGGGGTGGCCGGCCCTGTGGGTAGGTGCGCTTCTTCTGAACCCCGTGGATGCGGTGCGGCTGGCGGGCCTCTTCGGCCTCGAAAACGTGCCGTTCTCGGTGCCGGGCGACGCGGCGTGGCTGACGGACCTGCTGGCGTGGCTTCCGGCCTGGGTGGCCGTGCTCACGGTGGCGTGGACCGTCGGGCTCCTGGCGCTGGCCTGCCGGCGCCTCCGACGGCTCGACCTGTGAAGAGGCGAATCTAGGATCAGTTGCGCCGCACGAGGCGCCGCAGCCCCCGGACGTCCGTCAGCGCGATCTCTGACGTTTTGCTTCGAATGAGGTCTTGCTCTTCCAGGGCCCGCAGGGCCCGCGAGAGCGTCTCGGGCACGGTGCCGAGCTCGGCCGCCAGCACCGACTTGGGGATGTCGAGCTCCACGGTGGGGGGCGTGTCGGGGTCGTCGGGGGCGGCGGGGACCTGCTCCACGAGGTGACGAGCCAAGCGCTCCTGCACGTCGTGGAGCGAGACGGCGTCGAGCTGGCGAACGGCATTGCGAAGGCGCCGGGCCATCTGGCCCAGCATGTGGAGGGCCGTTCGGGGATTGGCGTCAACGAATGAGAGAAACGCGTCCTTCGGAAAAAACAGAAACGCGCTGTCCTCCAGCGTCTCGGCGGTGGCCGGATACGTATCCCCGTTCCGCTCCTCAAACAAAGGAACCTCCGCAAACGACTCCCCCGGCCGCATCACATGCAGAACCAGCATTCGCCCTTCCGGACTCAGCCGATAGACATGAACGGCCCCTTCCACCACCAGGTAAAACCCCTGATAGGCATCGCCATGCTGAAACAAAATCGTGCCTTTGGGGACCGTCCGCGCACATCCCCGATCAAGCAGGCGCGACCGTTCATCGGCGGTCAGGCCCCCAAAAAACGAGTGCTCCGCCATCACCGATTCGATGTCGCTGCGGGAGAGGGCCATGGAGCCAACGTGTTGAGGAGGAGAAGCCGGGGCAGGACTGGGCTGAGCGTATCCCATTATACTGGAGCAGAGAAAGAAACGAAACTTAACCGAGCAACGCTGTCCCCTCTGGAGACCATTGGAAGAGGGTATAAAAAGAAGGGGCCGAGCGCGTTCTAACGTCGCCCCCGTGCTTGTTTCCACCCCGTGCGCCTCTCAGCATCTCTCTCCCATGTCGACATCAGCTCCCAACGCGCTCGACATTCGACCGCTGCCGCCGCGACGCAAGTCGGCGACGGTCCTCGCGGCGTTCGACCGGCTGGAGGTGGGCGAATCGTTCGTG
>JBKHEM010000021.1:0-27611 GCA_046540815.1 Salinivenus sp. | reverse complement strand
AGCAACATTCTCGACGACATCATTGCGGACACCGAAGAGCTGGTGGCGCAACGCAAGCGGGACACCCCCGCCGCCGAACTTCGGGACCGCCCCCTCTATGGCGACCACGAGCCACTGTCACTGGTCGATGCCCTCCAGCAGCGCGGCATGTCGTTTATCGCCGAAGTAAAAAAGGCGTCTCCGTCGAAGGGCGTGATTCGCGAGCCCTTCCATCCCGCCCAGATCGCGCAGGCCTACGCCGCCAACGACGCCCACGCAATCAGCGTCCTCACCGAACCGACCCGCTTCGAGGGTTCCCTCGAAACGCTCTCCTGGATTCGGGCCCACGTCGAGGACACGCCGCTGCTCCGAAAAGACTTTATCGTCGACCCCTATCAGCTGGTAGAGGCAAAAGCCTACGGGGCCGACGCCGTGCTCCTTATCGCCACGGCCCTGGCCCCCGGACTGCTGGCCGACCTGCACGCCCAGGCCACCGAACTGGGCCTCTCCTGCCTCGTCGAAGTATACAGCGAGGCGGACCTGGAAAAAATCGATTGGGAGCAGGTGCAGCTCCTGGGCGTCAACAACCGGGACCTCACGACGTTCGAGGTCGACATCGAGAACTCGCTCCGCATCTTTGAGCAGGTGCCGCGCAGCGTGGGCCGCGTGGCCGAGAGCGGGCTGAGTACCCCCGAGACGCTGGTGCGCCTCCGACAGGCCGGGGTCAACGGTGTCCTCATCGGCGAGCACTTCATGCGGGCCGACGACCCGGGCCGGGCCCTCGCCGACCTGCGGAGCCAGGCCAAAGAGATCGCCCTGCAGCAAGCACGCTAAGGATGGACGCATGAAGCCGTGAACGGGTGGACGCACCGCCGCTTTTGATCCAATCCCAATCCTCTCCTCCGTACAATCTCATGGATCTAAAACTGAAAGTCTGCGGCATTACGGAACTGGAAGACGCCCGCTACCTGGCAGGGGCGGGTGCGGACTACCTCGGGTTCATCCAGCACGAGGACAGCCCCCGCTACGCCCCCCCCGCGCTGGCGAGCGACATCATTGAATGGGTCCACGGCCCCGCCCCGGTCGGCGTCTTTGTCAACGACGACGCCAAGACGATTAACGCAGCCGTGGAGGAGGCCGGGTTTGAACTGGTCCAACTGCACGGCCAGGAACCCCCCTACGTGGTCGACGCCGTGGACTGCCCGGTGATCAAGGCGATCCACGTTCGCAACGACGCGGCCCCGGAGCAACTGCGCACCCTGTTTGAACGGTACGAAGCCGAGGCCGACTACTTCCTGCTCGACACGCACAACTCCAGCGTGTGGGGCGGCACCGGCGAGTCGTTCAACTGGCGCCTCGCCCGCGAACTATCGGACGACTACCCGCTCTTCCTCGCCGGCGGCATCACCGCCGACAACGTGCGCCGGGCCGTGGAGACAATGCAGCCCTACGCCATCGACCTCTCCAGCAGCCTCGAAGACGCGCCCGGCCAGAAGAGCTTCGCCAAAATCGACGCCTTCATGGACGCGTTCCGGGCCGTAAAGAATGACCTGGCCGAGGAGACGGCATAGCCGTCTGTCCCTGCCCACCCTGTTCCCCATCAGAACCACGCGAGAAATGTCTACTTCAACAGAGACACAGACGGCGTACTCCGCCCCCGACGCCACCGGCCACTTTGGTTCGTACGGCGGCGCGTTCGTCCCCGAAATCCTGAAACCGGTGCTCGACGACGTCCGGGCAGCCTATCAAACCTACAAGGATGACCCGGATTTCCAGGCTGAATTCCGTCGCCTGTCGCGCGAGTACACCGGCCGTCCCACTCCGCTCACGTACTGCGACCGCCTGACCGAACAGATCGGCGGGGCGCGTATCTACGCCAAGCGGGAAGACCTCTGCCATACCGGCGCGCACAAGATCAACAACACGATCGGCCAGATTATGCTGGCCACCCGGATGGGCAAGGACCGGATCATTGCCGAGACGGGCGCCGGCCAGCACGGCGTGGCCACGGCCACGGTCTGCGCCAAGTTCGGGGTGGACTGTATCATCTACATGGGGGCCGAGGACATTGAGCGCCAGCGGCTGAATGTGGAGCGGATGGAACTGCTCGGCGCCGAGGTGCGCCCCGTGACCACCGGCAGCCGGACGCTGAAAGAGGCCACGAGCGAGGCGATCCGGGACTGGGTCTCGAACCCCGACGATACGTTCTACATCATCGGCTCGGTCGTTGGGCCGCACCCGTATCCCATGATGGTGCGCAATTTCCACCGCATCATTGGCACAGAGACGCGCGAGCAGCTGCGTGACGCGGAGGGGCGGGAGGCGCCCGACGCCATTGCCGCCTGCGTGGGCGGCGGCTCGAACGCAATCGGCATCTTCCATCCCTTCCTCGACGACGCAGCCGTGCAGCTCCACGGTGCGGAGGCCGCCGGCGAGGGCCTCAACGGCCGCCACGCTGCGACCCTGTCGAAGGGCTCGCCCGGCGTGCTCCACGGCGCCATGAGCTACCTGCTGCAAGACGAAGAGGGACAGATTGAGCTCGCCCACTCCCTTTCCGCCGGCCTCGACTACCCGGGCGTGGGCCCCGAACACGCCCACCTCCGCGACACGGGCCGCGTCTCCTACCACTCCGTAACCGACGACGAGGCCCTGGAGGGCGTCAAGCTTCTTTCCGAAACGGAGGGCATCATCCCCGCCCTCGAAACGGCCCACGCCGTCGCCCTCCTCCCGGACCTGGCCCGCAGCCTCGCCGAAGACCGCGGCGACGATGCCGTCCTGGTCTTCAACTGCTCCGGCCGGGGCGACAAGGACATGGAAACCATCGCCAAGCACGTCTGACTGCGGACGGGAGCCTGGTCGTGGTGCGAGGATGTGCGTCACCGCCCCATGCTGCTCTTTTCTCCTCACCCCACAGACATTCACCCTACGGCATGTCCCGACTCGACGACACCTTTGAGGCCCTGCGGGTCCGCAACGAAAAGGCCATGGGGCTTTTTCTTACGGACGGCTTCCCAGAACCTGACGCCACCGTGCCCCTCCTCCACGCCCTCGACCGCGGCGGCGTCGATTTCATCGAACTCGGCATGCCCTTTAGCGACCCGCTGGCGGAGGGACGCCCCATCCAAAAAGCCAGTGCCCGCGCCCTCTCCCACGGCGTCACGATGGCCGACACGTTCCGACGCGCCGAGGCCTTCCGGCAGAAGAGCGATACCCCGCTCCTGCTCATGGGGTACGTGAACCCGGTGCTCAAGTACGGCGTCAAAGCCTTCTGCCACGACGCCGCCGCGGCGGGGGTCGACGGCCTCATCCTCCCCGACCTGCCACCCGAGGAGGGAGCTGTGCTCCGGGACGCCGCCGCCGATAAGGGCCTGGACACCGTGTTTCTCATTGCCCCCAACTCGTCGGACGAACGCATCCGGGCGGTCGACAAGCAGGCGAGCGGCTTCGTTTACGCCGTGAGCGTGACCGGCCTCACTGGGAGCGACCTGGACGACGCCCCAACCGTGCAGGACTATCTCAAGCGCGCCCGCGGCCTCATTCAGCAGAATCCCCTCCTCGTGGGCTTTGGCATCAAGAGCCACGCGGATGCCATGCGCCTGAGCCGCCACACCGACGGATTTATCGTCGGCTCCGCCCTCATTAACCACGTGGCCGAACTGTGGGACGATGCCCCACGCTCCACGACGGACCGGCTCGACGCGGTGGAGGCATTCGTTCGGCAACTGAAACAGGGCGCCCCCGCAACCGCTTAGGACAGTCCCCTTGGGAGCATTCTGCGTCCGTTGGTGTTTGCCCTTTAGAAACCTGTCCGTCCTCCCTCTCTGCCGCCTATGAGTCGCGTTGTCCGGAATGCCTCTGTTTTCGCCCTTGTCGTTGGCGTCTGCGCTTCTTTTTTCCTGACCGGGTGCGACGGTGACTACCGGCCGCGGGCCACCGGCAAAGAAGGGGAAGTGACCGTCGTCATGGACAGTTCTCACTGGACCGGACCGGTGGGAGACACCTTTCGCGAAACGGTCACGCCGTGGGTCAACACGCTTCCGCAGCCGGAGCGCTTCTTCGAGATTCGGCACCTCGAACTGTCGACCGAGCGGGTGTACGACAACATTCAGGATTTAAAAAACGTGGTGGTGGTCGCTCCCCTCAGCGATTCGACAAACGAGGCCGACTTCCTCCGTCGCCGCCTGTCCGAGGAGGCCCAACAAGCCGTCAAGGACGGCCAGACGGCCGTGGTGAGCAAGCCCAACCTGTGGCGTCGGAGCCAGCGCGTATACTTCGTCACGGCGGCCACGCCGGAGGACCTCGTCTCCGCCCTCAACGAGGGGGGAAGCGACATCCGGTCGACGTTCAAGGAGATTACGCTGGAGCGCATGAACCGAGACATGTACGACGACGCCCGCCAGTATGCGCTCGAAGACTCCCTGATGAACCGCCACGACTTCGCCGTCAACGTACAGCACGACTTTCAGGTTGCCGTCGACACGGCCACGGCCTCCACGGGATTTGTCTGGCTCCGCCGCATTCTCGCCAAAACCCGGCGGGAGTTCTTCGTGTACTACGAAGATGGCATGAGCCCCGAGGACATTACTACGGAATGGATATATGAGACCCGCGACTCGCTGACGCGTCAGTATCTCCAGGGCAACGTTTCTGGATTCGCTCGCATTGACTACCGGCGCCCCCTCGAGACAGAACAGACCGAGTTTAAGGATCGGTACGGATACGAATCTCAGGGCCTGTGGCACATGGTTACGGCCTCGGAGGACTCAGATCAGTTCCAGGGCGTGGGCGGCGGAGGCCCATTTGTAACGTATGCCTTTTACGATCAGGCCACCGACCGCGTCTACTTGCTCGACGGGTCCGTCTTTGCACCTGAGCATGAGAAGCTGGAGTTTCTCCGGCAAATGGAAGTGATGGCCCATACCTTCCGCACCCGCGAAGAATCCGCGCGAGGGGACTCGTCTGTTGCTGCGTCGCAGTAGGTTGGCCTTATGCTCTCGTCCGTCCCGTTTGTGCGTGCCGGGACCACCGCACTCGCCCTCTGTGCCGTCGTTTGGTTCTCCGGCTGCTCCGTCGTCTCGAGTGATCGCCCCCCCCTGCCCGACAGCACCTTTGCCCGCATGCTGGTGGAGTCGCACCTGATGACGGCCCGCGCCCGGCAGGACGAGGCCTTCCCCGCCGCCCTCCCCGACTCGGTCTTCGAGCGATACGAGGTTGCCCCTGGCGACTTCGACGCAACCCTCCGCTACTACAGCGAACGTCCGGCCGACTTTGCCGACCTCTACGACGGTGTGATCGACACGCTCAATGCGATCCAACGCCGCCAGTCGGATCGCTCCCTGCCCGACACCGCGGAGGCCGAACGCGCGGACCCAAGACGAAGTGACTAGGCCCGCTGCGCGCGGCCCTCTTCCGTGAGGGCGTATACGCCTTCCACCGGGTCCTGGACCGTGAGAAGCCCCTTCTTCACGAGCCAGTGAATCAGCGCGTCGACCTTGTGACGAGGGGCGGGCCGCTCCGCAAACCACTCCCCACGCGGCGTCCCGTCGCCTGCCTCGCGAAGAATCCGGCGGAGCAGCGACTCGTCCTCGGGCGTGACGACGGGCGGCTCGTGGCGGCCCAGGCACACGTCGCAGGCGCCACACTGCTCCGGGCATGTCTCTCCAAAGTAGGTGCGCAGGAATCGGCGGCGGCACGTGGCGGACCGAGCGTACCGCAGCATGTATTGCAGCCGCGTTTCGGCCCGGGCCCGGGCCCGCTGAACCGCCTGATCGTCCACCGGGAGTTTCGACGTTCGGGGCCGCTCGAAGTCCAGCTGGAGCGCCGCCCCAGGGGGCTGCCACTGCAAAAGCCCTCGTTCTTCCAGGTAGTCAAGGCCCCGGCGCACCCGCTCGTGGGAGAGATCGAGGCGGCGGGCAGCGGCGGGTAGGTGGAGTCGCCACCACGACGAAAAGGCGTCGGCGTGAACAATGCGCAGCAGCGTGTGCACGAACCGGCCCAGCGCACGATTCGACACGTCGCGTGCCCACTGCCGGAGATCGTTTGCCGAGGTTCGAAACCGAATCAGACCGTACTTGTCGCGTCGTGGAAGCACGCGCCACGCCCCTTGACGGGCCACAAGATCAATGGCCGTCCGAATCTTGGATCGAGAAAACCCCGTCACCTTCAGCACCGCGTCCAGGTTTACGACCAGGGGTCCCTCCGGCTCGCTCCCAATGGGCACTTGGCCCACGTTGCAGACCGCATTGTACACGGCCTGCACCTCTTGGGCCGTGGGGTGAGAGGCCTCGATGAGCGCTTCCTGCGTGTCCGCGTCGGGCTCGTGGAAGAGGAGAACCGCGTAGGCCCGCGCTCCGTCGCGGCCGGCCCGCCCGGCTTCCTGGTAGTATGCCTCCAGGGACGAGGGCAGCGCGGTATGGACCACAAACCGTACGTCGGGCTTGTCGATTCCCATGCCGAATGCATTCGTCGCCACCATCACCCGTGTGCGATCGGCCGTCCAGTCCTGTTGCCGCTTCTCGCGCTCCTCGGAGGAGAGCCCGCCGTGGTAGCCCGCCGCACGCACGCCGTGGGATCGCAGGCGCTGGGTCCATTGCTTCACCCCACGCCGGGTGGCGGTGTAGACGATGCCGGTGCCCTCCACGTTGTCCACCACCTCCTGCACCTTCGCGTGTTTGTTGTTCGTACGGAAGACCGACCAGACAATGTTGGGGCGGTCGAATCCCCGCACCACCGCCTTGGGGTCCTCCATCTCCAACAGGGTCACGACGTCGCGCCGCACCGCGGGCGTCGCCGTAGCAGTGACGGCCAGCGTTGGTGGATCGCCGAGCCGCGCGCGGGCCTCCGGAATGTCGAGGTAATCGGGCCGGAAGTTGTGTCCCCATTCGCTCACGCAGTGCGCCTCGTCGACGGCCAGGAGGGGGACCGAGAGCCGCTCCGCACGGGCCCGAAAGACCTCCGTCGCAAGCCGTTCCGGGGCCATGTACAAGAGGTCGTATCGTCCGTGCTCCGCGTCCGTCCACCGCTGCTCGACCTCGTGCGCCGGAAGCGTGCTGTTAATAAACGCTGCACTAACCCCGTGGGCCTGCAACGCCTCCACCTGATCCTGCATCAGTGAAATGAGGGGCGAGATCACCAGGCACACGCCCTCGGTCAGGAGCGCCGGCACCTGGTAGCAGAGCGACTTCCCTCCTCCTGTCGGTAGCACCCCCAGCACATCGCGGCCCGACAACACCCCCTCGATCACCGACGCTTGCCCCGGACGAAAGTCGGCGTATCCCCACCGCTCCTGCATCACGCGCCTCGCGTCGTCCAGAGTGGGAGCGGGATCTGGGGGCATGACGGAACGAGTGAACGACAAGAGGGGCGAGGGGTGCAATTCTTGGCCGATGCCTGTTATGTTTGACGGCAGCGGTTGTGTCCGGGTATCTCCAGTTTTGTCGCGTTCCCATTTTTCCCCTATGCCAGCGCCCCGCGTATCGGTCATCATTGTCTCCTGGAACGCACGCTCGCTGCTTCAGGAGTGCCTTCCGTCGGTGATGGCGACGGACTACCCGAACTTCGAAGTGATCCTGGCCGATAACGCGTCGACCGACGGGTCCGCCGCCTGGGTGGCCCGCGAGCATCCCGCCGTTAAAATTGTGCGGCACCCCGAAAACTGGCTCTTCGCGCGCGGCAACAACGCGGCCCTGCCGCACGCAACCGGCTCCTACGTCGTCCTCTTGAACAACGACGTGGAAGTGCCGCCCGACTGGCTGGGCCCCCTCGTGGACGTTATGGAGTCGGACGCAGGCGTAGGGGCCGTCCAGCCGAAGCTCCTGCAGTACGACAGCCGCGCACGATTCGAATATGCCGGGGCGGCGGGGGGATTTCTGGACCGCGTAGGCTATCCGTTCACCCGCGGCCGCCTCTTTGACACAATGGAGGCCGATCAGGGCCAGTACGACGAGGCCCGCGACATCTTCTGGGCCACAGGCGCTGCCCTTCTGCTGCGCCGCTCGGCCCTCGACGAGGTTGGTCTTCTTGACGATACGTTTGAGATGCACATGGAGGAGATTGATCTCTGCTGGCGGCTGTGGCGCCACGGGTACCGGGTCCGGGTGGAACCGAGCAGTGCCGTCTACCACATCGGCGGAGCCTCCCTGCCACAGAGCTCGCCCCGAAAGACCTATTACAATTTTCGGAACAGCCTTCTGATGCTGTACAAAAATCTCCCCCCTGCACTCTGGCGGAAAACCCTCCCCGCCCGGGTCCTCTGCGACACTGCGGCCGCCACGCGTGCAGTGCTCTCGGGACGCACAGACGAGGCCGCGGCCATTGTTCGGGCGTACCGCGATGCGCTTCGCCTCAAGGGACGGTACGATCCCGTGCGTCCCGCCTCTACCGATCCGCCGGTGCGGCCGCCCTACCAGGGACTTATCGCGGTCGACTACTTCCTTCGGGGCCGAAAAACGTTCTCCGCGTTGCCCCCCCGTCGGTTTCAGATGCCCAGTCACGCCCGGTAGGCTCAGTCGGCGGGCCGCTCCGACTGGTTCCGGCGCCACACCACCACCGCCACGCCCGCCAATACAGTCACCATCCCGACGATGGAGGCCGTTGGCGGGACCTCTCCGAACAGCGCATACGCAAGAAGGGACGCTCCCACGGGCTCCAGGAGCGCTAGCATGCCGACGATGGCGGCGGGGATGTATTGCAGCGCGTAGTTGAAGGAGCCGTGTCCCAGCAGCTGCGGCCCGAGCGCGAGGCCCGCACAAAGCCCGTAGAAGGCCCACGAATACCCGAAGAGCGGAACCCCGCGCACGGCGGCAAAGCCAAGGGCTGTAACGGCCGCCGTTGCGTACAGCGGCGCCAGGTAGGCAAGCCAGGAGACCTTTTGCCGCACGACCCGTCCGATCAGCAAATACAGGCTGACGAGCACGGCCCCCAACAGCGCCAGGCTATTCCCCCAGAGGGCCCCCCGTCCCAGATCCACCGTCCCCGCGTCGGCCCACCCGATCAGCGCCGCCCCGAACACCGCCCCCAGAATGCCCCCCACCGTGGGTCGCGACAAGCGCTCCCCCAGCACCAGATACCCCAGGGCCGCCAGGATGACCGGACTTGATGTGACGAACACCGACGCACTGGCCACCGTCGTGTGGTAGAGGGACTCAATCCAGGCAATGAAGTGAAGGCCCAGAAAGACCTCCGCCGCGACAACGAGGCCCAGCTCCCGCCACCGGAGCCGACCGATTTCCGACCGAACGCTCACCGCCGGTGGAACCAACACGGCCGCAGCGAGCACCGTGCGCCACACCGCAATGGCGAGTCCCGGCACGTCTCCCGCCAGTCGAACCAGGATGGGAGCCGCCGCGAAGCTCAAAACCCCAAACGTCAGGGCCACGTAGACCCGGAGCGGTCGCTCAGGCATCGGACAAGAACCCTGTAAAAGAAAGCGCCGGGCCTCGCGTCGATCTGATGACCCTTACCGGAGCCGGTCCATCGACTTTACGAGCTCAATATCGTGGTCAATGCCCCGCCGGGCCAGCCAAAAGAGCCCATACGCCAAAACGGGAAGCAGAAGGGCAACGGTTCGATCCCATTGGAGCCCGACTGCGCCTCCAAAGTGGAGTTCCTCTGTCATGTAGAGCCCGCCGTACAAAACCCCCGCAAGTCCTACGGTCAACACCTGCGCCCCCACAACGACCGATCGCTGAGTCTTCCGTTGTGTATAGAGAAAGATCGACCCGAGGGCCGTTCCAATCGTCACGACGAGAAGCCCCAGGACTGTCGGCGTGTACCACCCCAGGGTGGCCGCGGCCGTGCTGTCCCAGGGCGTATCGAAGCCGCCCATCGCCGCCAACGCCAGGGCGCCCAGGAAAAGATAGACCGTTTGGATGCGCTGAATCATAGATTCCGTCGTCGACTGTGATACGCGAGATGCTCCAGGAGATGCACGCTACGCCGCAACTCGGTGCGACACCCGATCCGCAACAGCGTCGGCAAACTCGTCTGTAGAGGCGCTCCCCCCCACATCGGTCGTCAGACAGTCTCCCTCAGCGTACATGTCCTGGAGGGTTTCCTCGATGGCCGTGGCGGCTGCCTCCTCTCCGAGATGGCGGAGCATCATAACAGCCGAACGAATGAGGGCCGTTGGGTTCGCAACGTTCTGTCCCGCGATGTCCGGGGCACTGCCGTGTACAGCTTCAAATATAGCGTACTCATCGCCAATATTGCCTCCTGCGGTGACCCCCAGCCCGCCGACCAGTCCAGCCGCAAGATCACTCAGGATGTCCCCAAACAGATTCGTGCTCACGATGCAGTCGTACTGCCCGGGGTTCATGACAAGCTTCATGCACAGGGCGTCAATGATCCCATCATCGAAGGTAATGTCCGGGTACTCAGACGCAATCTCCTTCCCAATGTCCAGGAACAGCCCGGAGGTCTTCTTCAAAATGTTGGCTTTGTGCGCCAGGGTTACGCGCTCGCGTCCGTGCGCCCTGGCGTATTCGAAGCAGAACCGAATGATGCGCTCCGAGCCGCGCCGTGTTACACGCGCAATCGAATCGGCGATCTCAAGGCGCTCATCATAGTACTCGATGCCAGAATACAGTCCCTCAGTATTCTCCCGGAAAATAATTAGATCGGTGTCCTGAAATGGCGACTCGACTCCGGGCATCGTGGTGCAGGGCCGCACGTTCGCATACAGGTCAAGGCGCTGCCGAAGCTGCACGTTCACGCTGGTAAACCCCTCGCCCACCGGAGTCGTGATCGGCCCCTTGAGAGCAACCCCGTTCGACTCGATCGAATCAATGACATCGGGTGGCAGGGGCGGACGGTCGCGTTCCACCGCCGCCTGGCCGATCACGTGGTGCCGATCCCACGTGATGTCCACGCCGGTGGCCTCTACAACCTTGACGGCTGCATCTGCCACTTCTGGACCAATGCCGTCACCGGGAAGAAGAGTAATCTGATGGGACATGCAGTCGATAGGCTTCTATTGAACGTGAAAACGAGACCACACAAACAAAAAAGCCCTGCCGGGAAGCAGAGCTTTTTTGCAGTGTGAGAAAACGAGGAGTGCCTCTAATTTTCAGGAGGGTTTTCGCGGTTGGAAGAATAGTTGATTCGAAGAGCACCCGCTTCCCGGAGCTCTTGCTGGACTTCGTTCACAACCGACATCTCGGACTCCACATCCACTTTAAGGGAGGCAATAAGCTTCGGCTGTTCCTGAAGCTTGTTGTACATAATCTGCCGGATCGTCCGGCGATTCTCAATGAGCGCGTCATCGATTTGAATTGCCGTATCCCCCTCATCTTCTCCTTTCTTCAAGGGCCCGATATGGATTTTCGAGATCAGTCGCTTCTGATCAATCTTCGTCAGGGCCTCGGCCTCAGGAAGCTGCGTGCGCACTTTGATGTCCTGCTCCCGTAGCACAGTGGCCACCATAAAGAAGATGAGGAGCATGAATACGATGTCCGGCAGGGAGGCCGTCGTAAACTCCGGGTCTGTGTCCGAGGAGCGACGTTGAAAACGCTGAGAAGCCATGGGGGCGTGTCGTCGTCAGTCAAAAAATCCAAAAGGGTGGCGAAGATGTTCCGGGAATCAGTTCCCAGTATCTGGCTCGGCGATGGAAATTTGAGCCTTGAAGGCCTCCCGGATTTGGTTCTCATCCTCCGGTTCAAGACCCGTCCGATACTCCTCATAGCTGTCATACGTTTGACTCAGGACCTCATCGCCCTGGGGCGTTTGTCCCGTCCGAGCAATCTGATCCCAAATCTCACGGTACGCCATCCATACCTCGTCGAGGACCTCGATGTATTTATCGTAAGGGGTATCGGAATCGGTCTTAATGGAAATAACCGCATCGTCCGGGCTTACAGACAGATCGGCATCCTCTCCGTAGTTAGTAACGTGCTCCTTGACCCTCTCACGGAGATTACTAATCTTCGCTTCTTCATCCTCAACCAGAAGTTCTCCCCGGGAATTCACTAGGATGTTAAACAGGTTTCGCTCCTTCACCGGAGGCGGCTCTTCGTCTTCGAGCTTCGGGGGAAGCGTCATCCCGATTCCGGTATCCACGTTAATCGTCGTTGTGACGAGGAAGAAGATCAGCAGCAGAAACGCAATATCGGCCATTCCGGCCGTGGGAATCTGCGCCTCATCTCGGTCCTCGCGTCGCTTATCAAGCAGGCCAGCCATGAGGATGTAAGCTCCTATCAAACTATGTGAGAATAGGCGGGGCTACGTACTCACCGAAAAATGCTCCGGACTCCACTCAGGAACATGCCCAGCAACGTAACGCCGAACAATGCTGCTATCGTGTAGATGCCCGCCTGCGTCCAGTTTTGCATCGAGAACCCGAGAATGAGGACGAGTATCCCCGGAAGAGCAACTACAACAATGCTGAGGGGCTTGATCTTTCCGTACGCAAGGCTTCGCAGTCCGGAAATGCTCATCCCAAGCAAGCCGAGCCCGGCAAGGCCCAGTGCCGCATAAATCGCAATTGGAAGTATAGCGTTCATAAGTATACCCTCGGTCTGAAACGGTCAGTGGAAAGGCACACGCCTTTGAGACGTGTTACGGAACGCCGGCTACTCGTCGCTCTCACCAATGGACTCCGGAATCGCCTTTTCCCCGGTGACAGAGTCGCCGCGCTCAAGAGCAACGAGGGCATCAATCAACTCGATCGATGCGTCTTCCATTTCCGCAACGAGCCGGTCGATCTTCGAGACTGCGTAGTTGTAGAAGAACTGCAGGATGACAGCGACAATCAGGCCAAAGGCCGTTGTAAGAAGCGCGACCTTAATGCCGCCCGCTACCAGACGCGGGGAAATGTCGCCGGCACTTTCAATGGCGTCAAACGCCTGAATCATTCCAATGACGGTTCCAAGAAAGCCGAGCATGGGAGAAACGCTAATGAAGAGGGACAGCCAGACCAGTCCCCGCTCCAGAAAACTCATTTCGATAGAGCCGTAGGACACGACCGCCTCTTCAACAGCGTCGATTCCCTCGTCGGCCCGCATCAGGCCCGCCTGAAAGACCGAGGCGACGGGACCTCGGGTGCTGGCACACTCCTCCTCGGCGGCCGGAATGCCTCCCTCATCCAGCGCTTCCTTCACGCGCTGCAGAAAGGCTTGGGTGTTGATGTCCGCCAGATTAAGAGAAATAATGCGCTCAAACGCAAGAGCCAGCCCAATAATTAGGCAGATCAGTACGGGCCACATCCAAGGCCCTCCTTCATTGAACCGTTCAACGAGTGCGTTCATTGCGCCCCCATTGCTCGCTGCTTGGGGTAGCAGAAGCAGAACGTGGGCGGTAAGTTTATCCAGAATCACCATAGGTGACTAATCCTCAATCGTGTCTGTTAACGGAGTGAGACCAGGGGTGGAGGATTCTGAAGGGAACCCTCCGCACGTCTTGCAACGGCCAAGACTCGTGGGTGGGTCGTACGATTGCCAACATTAAAGTAGTGGCCCTCCAGCAAGAAAGGGCACGTTGGCACACTTCTCGTCATGTCGTCTTGAGCCGTCGCTGGGCACATGCGACAATTTCATATCTCCAGTATATGTAGCCGGAGATAGCTTGTCAATACGGTTCATTCTCTGTTCGTACGGACCGTCTCTCTTATCGGCCCTCCACCGGGTAGCGCTCGGCCCGCGCCTCGGCCTCCGTCCAGGCGTCCTCCACCGCGTCCAGGGCGGGGGCCTTCGCATTTCGAATCCGTAATGCGCCCGCGGGCCCATGTAGGCGGTGCGCCAAGCGCCCCAGGACATAGGCCTCGACCCTGTCTCGGGGTATCGTATTCTCCGACGGTTGAACGGAAGCGTCTACTCCCTCGTGGTCCAAAAATCGAAGAAACTGAGAATAGACCGAGCCGGGCAGTTGATACTCTTCAACAAACGTCTCGGCCTGGCCCTCCCACACCCTCTGAAGAGAGTCGGCCCGGGCATCGATCCATCGCCGCGCAAAGGTCTGAAGGTGCCCTTGCGCCCGTGCGGAGTCTAAAAGCGTACGCTCGCCGGCCGGCTCGGACACCCACCGGTCCGGGCGAATGCCGCCCCCACCAATGACGAGACGACCGGCGTCGGATCGAAATCGGAGGGAGTCCGGCACCGCCGCGGTGTCTTCGATCGCCGTCGTGTCCTCCCATGGATGCCGCGCAGTGTCGTCCGCCCGCTGCACACGCCGCCCCGACGGGGTGTGATACCGAGCAACCGTAAGCCGGAGCGCACTTTCATCCGGGAGGTCATATTGGCGCTGAACGAGGCCCTTGCCGAACGTACGTCGCCCGACCAGGACGGCCCGGTCGTGATCCTGCAGGGCCCCGGCGACAATCTCACTCGCGGAGGCGGATTGCCCGTTCACCAGAACAACCAGTGGGCCCTTTTCAAACAGTCCCTCGTCCGTGGCGTACCGCTCCCCGCTGTACTCCGAGTGGCGGCTCTCAGACGCGACAATTAACTGATCATCCACCAAAAATTCGTCGGCGACCCGCTCCGCCATGGAGAGGAGCCCCCCGGCATTACTGCGCAAATCCAGTACGAGCCGCTCCATGCCCTTCTCCTCAAGTGTTTGGAGTGCCCCCCGCAATTCATTGTGTGTGGTGCGCGCAAACCGTGACAGCCGAAGGTACCCCGTGCGGTCGTCGAGCATGTACGCCGCAGCAACGGTCTCCATGGGCACTTCGTCCCGTGTGATTTTGGCGTGCTGCAGCTCTGCTTCGCCCGGCCGGCGCAGGGTCACCTCCACGGTGCTCCCCTCGGGTCCCATGAGGCGGGATCGAATCGTCTCATTCCCCCACCCAACGGCCGAGTCCCCCTCCACCGCCACAATCCGATCACCGGCGCGGATCCCCGCCTCAGCACTAGGCCCCTCCGGGGTTACGGACGCCACGAAGATCGTGTCTTGCCCGTTGGGCCCATCAATTCGTTCGTAGGTGATGCCGATCCCTTCAAATTCGCCCTGAAAAACATCCTCGACGTGGCGGAGGTCGTCGGGATTGATATAGGCCGAAAACGGATCGAGGGTATCCGCCAGGCCGCGCACGGTCGCTTCGGTGAGGCGTCCGGCGGCGACCGAATCCACGTAGGATTCCTGGATCGTCGAAAACGCATCGGACAACGTCTGCAGTTCCCTCGGCGTGTCCTCGTCCTCCCACATCCCCGTGCCCCAGTGTCCCAGCAACACACCAATGAGCACGAGGGGGATGGTTGCCAAAAAGCGGTACGTCGTGGACTGCATGAACCGGCCTGGGCCGAGCGCAGAAAAGAGAAGGACCAAATGGTCCTTTTGTATCCATGGCACAAGAGCGGGATCCTTCGTTCTACTTTTCCGCTCGCCCGGAATCGACCACGGGGCGAGCCGCATTGAAGAACGCACGTTTGCATTCTGCCGCCGACCTGCTTTGCCATGACCAACTCCGACGTCGCCGCTGTTCTTGAGGAAACGGCGGACCTGATTGAGCTCACGGAGGGAAACCCGTACCGTGCTCGCGCCTTTCGCCGGGCGGCCCGCACCCTCCAGGATCTCGACGAGCCCGTGGCATCGCACCTTGAGGCCGATACGCTGACAGATGTCGATGGGGTTGGGAACGCCATGGCCCGTCACGTCGCCGACGTCGTCGAGTCCGGTACGTTTCCCCTTCACGACGAACTTCTGAACGCGGTCCCCCCCGGCCTGCTCGACCTCCTTCGCGTCAACGGGCTCGGGACCAAACGCACGCGTCGGCTCTGGGACGAACTGGACATCACTTCGCTGGACGACCTGGAAGCCGCTGCCGACACCGGCCGCATCGCGTCCCTCGACGGCTTCGGTGCAAAAACGCAACAGAACATCCTGGACAACGTGCGCCGCCTGCGCACGTACGAGTCGAAGTGGCGGTATGCCGAGGCCTGGAGTGTCGTCCGCCCCCTCTTGCGCTCCCTCCGCCAGCACGACTCCGTGGCCCGGGCCGAACCCACCGGCCCGTTGCGCCGCGCCCTCGAGGTCGTCGAGCGGGTCGATCTCCTGGTGGCCACCGAACACCCCGAGGCAGTTGCGTCGTGGCTGCAAGAGAGCCTTCCTTCCTCCGCAGAACGGATCGAAGATGGCCTCGACGCCACGCTGGAAGAGGGCCTTCCGCTTCGGGTGCTCTTTGCGTCCCCCCGCCGCTTTGGCACCGCATGGTGGAAAACGACCGGGGCCCCCGCTCACTGTGAGGCACTGGAACAGGACAGCGGCCCCCTCGACGCGTATGCCACCGAACAGGCCCTGTACGAGGCTACAGGACGGGTACTGATTCCCCCCGAACTGCGAGAAGGCCGAGGCGAACTGGACGCGGCCGCCGCCGGCGCGCTCCCGGACCTCATCACGACTGACGATCTGGTCGGCTCCCTGCACAACCACTCCACGTACAGCGACGGGGCCGATTCTCTGCGGGACATGGCGGCCGCCGCACGAGACAAGGGCTATTCCTACCTCGGCATTTGCGACCACAGCCAGTCGCTTCAAATTGCCAATGGACTCTCCCCTTCCGAGGTCCGCCGGCAGCAGGAGGAAATTAAACAGCTCAACGCCGAATACGCCGAGAAGGACCTCGACTTCCGAATCTTTAGCGGAATTGAAAGCGATATCCTCCGCGACGGATCTCTCGACTACGATGAGGAAATCCTCTCGACGTTCGACTTTATTGTCGCCAGCGTTCATACCGGCTTTAGCATGACGGAAACGGAGGCAACCGATCGCATCCTCCAGGCCGTCCGCAATCCGTACACGCGCATCCTGGGACACCCCACCGGTCGCCTTCTACTGTCGCGGGAGGGCTATCCTCTGGACCACGCCCGCATCATTGAAGAATGCGCGAAAGAAGATGTCGCAATTGAGTTGAACGCCAACCCGTATCGCCTCGACCTGGACTGGCGATGGGTTCGCCGCGCCACCGATCACGGGGTGCTGATCTCCATTAATCCAGACGCCCATGCGACCGACGAACTCGACTACGTCCGATGGGGGGTGGCTGCCGCGCGAAAGGGGTGGCTGACGGCCGACCAGTGCCTGAACGCCAAGTCTCGGGCCGAATTTTCTGAATGGCTCGGGACGGCTCCGTCCACCGCATAACGCAAGCTCCGAGGACCCCCGTGTCTGTCCTGTCTCGCCTCGGTCTGGGCTTTGGAACTGCACTGCTCCTTGGGCTTGCCGTCTGGTGGGGCATGCTCCGCTCCTCACCGCCCCCGTCCCAGCACTCCGTCGGAGAGATAACCGCGCCCGTCTCCGTGGCGATTGGGCCGGAGGAAGGTGCCTCCGTCCGGGCCGATGCCTCCCTCGATGCCCTGACCGGGCTCGGGTACGCCCATGGACTCCAGCACAGCTGGACGATTGCACTGTGGCGGCGCACCGCCCTGGGCCGCCTCAGTGAGTGGTTCGGCCCCGGCACCCGTGCCCTGGATCGCCACGCCCTGCGCCTTGGCCTCGGACGCCACGCCCGAGCGGCCTACGACGAACTTCCCGACTCCACCCAGGAGCAGCTCCGGGCCTACGTCCGGGGGCTCAACGCAGCTCTCGACACCGAGCATGTCCGGGACCACGACTCGTTTGTGCTGTTGGAGCGGTCGCCGTCCCCGTGGGAGCCCTGGCACCCGCTCGCCATCGAGCGGCTTCTGGCCTGGCTGGGCACCGAACCGATCTCGGCGCCCGCCTCCGCCCCCGACAGCGTTCGGGATTTCCGGCGCGCCGACCATCAGCTGCGCCGCTGGCTTCACCTGCACGGCTGGAGCCGAAGCGTCCTGTGGGCCCTGCCGGACCCGTCCGGGTCCTCCTCTACCCTCTTTCACCGCCACGTCCTCGGCGCGACGGCGGACGCCCCCCTCCAGGAAGTGTCGCTCAAAACGGCTTCGGCCGGCCCGCTTCGGGGCGTAACATTTCCGGGGCTTCCTGCCCTTCCCACTGGAACCAGAGACGGCCTCGCGTGGGGCGTTCTGATGACCAGCCCCGCGTCCCTCAATCGAATCGAAATCGACTCTTCTTCTCAAGAGCAGTGGCACGAGCGCCTTTCCCCGTCCGGCGCCAGTGAGGCACTTGTCCGGGTGCGTCGCCAGGGGACTGCTCTTCCCCTCGC
Source organism: Salinivenus sp. (assembly GCA_046540815.1). Taxonomy (GTDB): domain Bacteria; phylum Bacteroidota; class Rhodothermia; order Rhodothermales; family Salinibacteraceae; genus Salinibacter. The sequence goes on along the minus strand of JBKHEM010000021.1, from coordinate 9,565 downwards.
CGCCGTCCCCCCGGACTCGGGCGGAACTCCGCCCGACTCGGCCTGGGCCCTTCGGTGGCCCGGGTTTTCGTCTCAGACCGACCTTCCGGCCTGGTTGTCGACGGTGGAGGCGACGCCCGACACCCCGTCACGATCGTTCCGTCTCCTGGAGGGGTCCGGCCTTCGTGTGTCTTCTGAGGGAGAGGTCGATGTGATGGGGGATCCCCCGGTGGTAGAACAGGCGGGAGACCAATCGGCACTGGTCGTCGGGGCGTCCGACTGGAGCCGGCACCATGCCGCCAGCTTGGCCGAAAAACGGCCCCTTTCCCCGGAACAGATTGCTCACTGGAGCACAAGCGACTCAAGCACCTGGGCTAGCGAGCTCCTGGCTCAGTATCAGTCGGACCTCCAGCCATTTTCGGAGGCGCCGGCGCCCGCGTCCGAGGCCCTTCCCTATTTGCAAAACTGGGATCATCGGTACGATCGCGCAAGCATCGGGGCCTCCCTGTTCGAATACTGGATGCAGGCCTATCGCGCCGACCTGGGCCACCGGCCCACCCCTTCCGGGAATCCCTACTTCGGATCCCACCGGCGGCAGCGGGCCTTTCAGCGGGCACTCGATACTCTGACCGCCCGATTCGGCTCGGATGTCCGGCAATGGCGGTGGGAGCGAGTGACCCCGGATCGACGCTACTTCCCGGTCTGGTCCGCCGACTCGCTCGTGGCCGACGACCTGTCCTCCCTGGCTTCTACCCGCTATGCGCCCCTTAACCGTCCGGGGCGCGGCCACCCCTCGGCTCTCGCCGGAGGCCCCTCCCTACTCGACCCGTTGCCGGTGGCTCCTTCCCCCACCTCCTGGGACGGATGGATGCGGCCTCACGACACGACCCTTACGGTCCGGCGGCTGCAGTTTGACCCGGGCCGGTTCTTCGGCCGCTCTCTCCTGAGCCCCGACCGCCCTCCTGCCCACCGCTTGGCCCCCTCGCAAGGCGGCAGTCGCACAACCCTGGTGCCGACGGATTCCCCATGAGCCCAGAGGCCCGTTACGATCCTCCACCGGCCTTCCCTCTGCGCTTCTCGATAAGGGTGTCCACCACGCCGGGGTCCGCCAGCGTCGACGTGTCGCCGAGATCGTCGAACTCACCCGCCGCAATCTTACGGATAATGCGGCGCATGATTTTGCCGGAGCGCGTCTTGGGGAGCGAGTCGGTAAACTGGATGTGGTCGGGGGACGCGATGGGCCCGATCCGGTCGCGCACGTCCTGCACCAGCTCCTCCCGGAGGTTGTCGGTCGGGTTGACTCCGCGCACAAGCGTTACAAAAGCGTAGATGCCCTGCCCCTTCACCTCGTGCGGGTACCCGACCACGGCGGCCTCGGCCACCTTGTCGTGGGCCACGAGCGCGCTTTCGAGCTCCGCCGTGCCAATGCGATGGCCGCTGACGTTGAGCACGTCGTCGATGCGGCCCGTAATCCAGTAGTAGCCGTCCGCGTCGCGCCGGCAACCGTCGCCGGTAAAGTAGGTGCCCGGCACCTGCGAGAAGTAGGTCTGCTCGAACCGCTCGTGGTTCTTGTAAACAGTCCGCATCTGACCGGGCCACGAGTCTGCAATGACGAGCCGGCCTTCCGCCGGGCCCTCCTTCACCTCGCCGGCCGCATCAACAATCTGAGGCTGCACGCCGAAGAACGGCTTCGATGCCGATCCGGGCTTCTGGGCGATGGCCCCGGGCAGCGGCGTAATCATGATGCCTCCTGTTTCGGTCTGCCACCACGTGTCCACGATGGGGCAGTTGCCGTTGCCCACGACGTTGTAGTACCAGCGCCAGGCCTCCGGGTTGATCGGCTCGCCCACGGTGCCCAGTACGCGGAGCGACGATCGATCGGTCGTTTCGACATGCTCTTTGCCGTGCCGCATCAGCGCGCGGATGGCCGTCGGCGCAGTGTAGAAGATATTGACGTCATGCTTGTCCACTACGTCCCACAGGCGCGAGGGGCCGGGGTGCGTCGGCGTCCCCTCGAAAAACACCTGCGTGGCGCCGTTGATGAGCGGCCCATAGACAATGTAGCTGTGCCCGGTAATCCAGCCCACATCAGCCGTACACCAGAAGACATCCCCGTCGTGGTAGTCGAAGACGTACTCGTGCGTGAGGCTGGTGTACACGCAGTATCCGCCCGTGGTGTGGAGGACTCCCTTCGGCTTGCCGGTGGAGCCGGAGGTGTAGAGGATGAAGAGCGGATCCTCGGCGTCCATCGGTTCCGGCTCGCACTCAGCAGACACCTGCTCCGCAGCCTCGTGATACCACACGTCGCGGCCCTCGGCCCAATCGACGTCGCCGCCCGTGTGCTGCACCACGAGCACGGTGTCGACTCGATCGCAACGCTCCAGTGCCTGGTCGGCGTTGTCTTTGAGGCGCACGCGATCCCCTGCCCGGCGGCCCTCATCGGCTGTAATGAGGAGATCGGACTCACAGTCAAGGATGCGGTCGGCAAGCGAGTCGGGCGAGAAGCCGGCGAATACGACCGAGTGAATGGCCCCGATGCGGGCACACGCCAGCATCGCGTAGGCGGCCTCCGGAATCATCGGGAGGTAAATCGTCACGCGATCGCCCTTGTCCACTCCGTGCGCCTTCAGCACGTTGGCGAAGCGGGAGACCTCGCGGTGCAGGTCGCCGTAGGTGATGTGCTGGACGTCTTGCGACCGCGGGTCGTCCGGCTCAAAAATGAGCGCCGTCTGATCGGCCCGCTCGGGCAGGTGGCGATCCACCGCGTTGTAGCAGGCATTCGTGACGCCCCCCTCGTACCAGTTGATGTCGACGTGGTGGGGATCGTAGCTCACGTCGCGGACGGTGTCGAAGTCTTCAAACCAGTCGATGCGCTCAGCCTGTTCGGCCCAGAAGGCCTCCGGCTCGTTCACGGACCGCTCGTACAGCTCCTCGTATTCTTCCAACGAGCCAATGTGGGCCCGCTCACGAAAGGCATCAGACGGTTCATAGACATCGTCGCGACCGGAGTAGGCAGCCGTCACCTCGGGGGAAGAGTCGGACATAGCGGAATGCAATTTGAGTAGAAAAGCACGTAGAGACCGATGGAAACGCCCGTTAGAATCTACCAGTCTCCACCCGGCAAGTCAACAGTGGAAGCGGTTCCTTTTCAAGGCGTCCGTCCCCCTACTACGCAGGAATTGTGGACGTGGCGAGCCGGACCTTTCTCCACCCGCGCAGGGCATTACAGCAGTACAGGGCGTCCGCTGAACGAAGATCATCGAGCGCAAGGATCCGTTCCTTCGCGCCTGGCCGACGGTCCAGTACGTGCGCCCGGTAGACGCCTCCGAGGAGGCCGCACGAAATCGGCGGCGTCCACAGCTCCCCACCCTTCTCCGCGAACACGTTGGTGTAGGTGCCTTCCGTGACCTGTCCTTCTTCATTCAGCAAAAGGGCCTCGTCGAATCCGGCCGCACGGGCCGCCGCACGGGCCCGAGTGTACACCCCGCGGTGGGTTGTTTTGTGGTAGAAGAGCGGGTTGGTGGGGTCGACGCGCTCCTCCGCAATCGTCACCCGCCACGGCTCCGGCCGAGGTTCCTGCAAGGGATCGACCGTGAGGTCTACCCGGCCCCAGCGATCGAGCGTGACCCGCACCTTCAGCGGCCCCAGGCCGGGTCCAGCCGAAAGTGCCGCCTGAACGCGCTGTCGAACGTGGGTCTCATCAAAGGGATAGCCAAAATACGCCGCCGACTCGGCGAGCCGCTCGAGGTGGCGGTCGAAGAGAAAAATGCTCTCGTCCTCGGCCCGCATCGTCTCAATCAGTTTCAGCGGCTCGCCGGTTGCCTGCCCGGCCTGCGACGGGCTCGTGAGAAACTGCCCTTTGAGCCGACATTCCTCGTATTCGGTCTCGGGCTCGGAATCCCACACCACCCCGCTGCCGAGGCCCATCTGGCCTTCTTCGCCCTGCAGGACGGCGGTGCGGATGGCCACGTTAAAGACGGCCGTGTCGTCCGGCCCAGCCATGCCGATGGCGCCGCAGTAGACGCCTCGCGGCTCCGGCTCCAAATCGCGGATGATGCGCATGGCCCGCCGCTTGGGTGCCCCCGTAATGGAGCCGCACGGAAAGAGGGCTCGGATCACATCGGCAAGGCCGGATCCTTCTTGCAGACGCCCCTCCACCGTCGAGGTCATTTGCGTCACGGAGTCGTACGTTTCCGTTTCGTAGAGCGCCGGCACCTGCACGGAGCCGGGCCGGCAACAGACCGAGAGGTCGTTGCGGAGAAGGTCCACGATCATCAGGTTCTCCGCCCGGTTTTTCGGGTCGGTTCGAAGCTCTTCGCGCAGGGCACGGTCCTCCGCCACCGTCCGCCCCCGCCGGATCGTTCCCTTCATCGGGCGAGTCCACACACGTTCGCCGTCCCGTCGGAAGAACAACTCGGGCGAGCAGGAGAGCACCTGCGTGTCCCCCAGGTTGAGGTAGGCGCCATACGGGACGTGCTGGCGCTGCCGGAGGCGACGATAGAGCGCCCGCGGATCGCCGTCGAGTCGGAAGCGGACGGGCGCGGTGTAGTTGATCTGGTAGACATCGCCTGCCTGGATGTGACACCGGACCCTCTCAATGTCCGCCGTGTAGGCATTCTGGTCCCGACTGAATGTGGCGTCGTGGACCGTGGGCTGGGGCTCCAACGTCCGAAGCCCTGCCTCGACCGCGGCGGGAGCGAGGAGCCGCGGAGCATCGTACACTCCAAACCAGGCGAGCGGTCGATCGCCGGTGGGGGGCGGCTCCACGTCGACGAATGCGTAGCCGGCCTCATATGAGAGATAGCCCGCCACGTAGCGTCCCGACCGGGTGACCGACTCCAGTTCCTGGATCAGCGCGGGCACCTCCTCCACGGTGTGAGCAGTGAGAACCCGTTGAGGCGCCGTGAAGCACCAGCTCATCCGGTTTTCCTCATCGGGACGAGCCGTGTCGAGAAGAACCGTCCCCGTTTGAGTGAGGACCTCAGCATCAAACACAATAGAGACAGAGAGTGCGTGATCGGGTGGTAGACAGTGCTCCCGAACACGAATTAGGGACTCGCTTTGCTCCCAATCATTTAATGACTCATTGTAACAATGAGTGCCTACATATTTCGTCGGTACTCGCCCCCGACCTCAAAGAGGGCTTCGGTGATCTGACCGAGAGAGCAGTACTTCACGGCGTCCATAAGCACATCGAACGTATTCTCGCCTTCTCGGGCCACCGCCTTCAGTTCGTCAAGCGCGTCGTCCCGCTTACCCGCATAGCGGGTCTGAAACGCCCTGAGGTGGCGGAGCTGGTGCTGCTTTTCCTCGTCGGAGGACCGCATGAGATCCACTTCCTCGTCCTCCGGCGCCTCGTCGTCCTCGTCCCGCGTGAAGGTGTTGACGCCCACCACCGGCTTCTCGCCCGAGTGCTTCTGCTCCTCGTACTTCATCGACTCCTGCTGGATCTTGCCGCGCTGGTACATCGACTCCATCGCGCCCAGCACGCCGCCGCGGTTGTTGATGCGCTCAAACTCATGGAGCACGGCCTCCTCCACCAGGTCCGTCAGCTCCTCGATAATGAAGGAGCCCTGGAGCGGATTCTCGTTCATCGTCATGCCCAACTCCTTGTTGATGATGAGCTGGATCGCGATGGCCCGGCGGACGCTCTCTTCCGTGGGCGTGGTGATGGCCTCGTCGTAGGCGTTGGTGTGGAGCGAGTTGCAGTTGTCGTAGACCGCCATCAGCGCCTGCAGCGTGGTGCGGATGTCGTTGAACTGAATCTCCTCCGCGTGCAGGCTACGGCCGGAGGTCTGGATGTGGTACTTCAGCTTTTGCGACCGCTCGTTGGCGCCGTAGAGCTCCTTCATCGCCACGCTCCAGATGCGCCGTGCCACCCGCCCAATGACGCTGTACTCCGGGTCCATGCCGTTCGAGAAGAAGAACGACAGGTTGTGGGCAAAATCGTCGATGTCCATCCCCCGACTCAGGTAGTACTCCACGTAGGTGAACCCGTTGGCGAGGGTAAAGGCCAGCTGCGTGATGGGGTTCGCCCCGGCCTCGGCGATGTGGTAACCGCTGATCGAGACCGAGTAGTAGTTGCGCACGTTCCAGTCAATGAAGTACTGCTGGATGTCGCCCATCAGGCGCAGGGCGAAGTCCGTGGAAAAGATGCAGGTGTTCTGGGCCTGGTCTTCCTTCAGAATGTCGGCCTGCACCGTGCCGCGGACCGTATGGAGCGTTTCGGCTTTGATTTCCTCGTACGTCTCACGCTCCAGGACGCCCCACTCCACGAGCTCCTCTCCACTCGTGCCCAGCAGGCCAAGGCCACTGCCGTCGTGCGTCGGCGGCAGGTCGTCCTCGCGCCCGTCGGGGCCGTAGGGCACGTACTCGGGCCGGTCGTCGCCTAGTTTTTCTTCGATCACCGCCTCGGCCTCGTCCCAGCGCCCCTCCTCTTTCAGGTGCCGTTCGACCTGCTGATCGATGGCCGCATTGAAGAACATCGCCATCAGCATCGGCGCCGGGCCGTTGATGGTCATCGACACGCTCGTCTTCCGGTCGCAGAGATCGAAGCCCGAGAAGAGCTTCTTCATGTCGTCGAGCGTGCAGATGGAGACCCCCGCGTTGCCCACTTTGCCGTAAATGTCGGGCCGCTCGGCGGGATCGCGGCCGTAGAGCGTCACACTGTCGAAGGCCGTAGAGAGTCGGTTCGCGTCGTCCCCCTCCGCCACGAGGTGGAAGCGCCGGTTCGTGCGCTCCGGGGAGCCCTCCCCTGCAAACTGCCGCGTCGGCATCTCGCCCTCCAGCTTGAACGGGAAAACGCCGGCCGTGAAGGGGAAATAGCCGGGCAGGTTTTCCGTCAACGCAAACTCCAGTCGCTCGCCCGGGTCCTCGGTTTGGGGAAGGGCCACACGCGGAACCTGGGTGCCGCTCAGGCTCTCGCGGTAGAGGGGCACCGTGAAGTCGCGCCCCCGCACGGTGTAGGTGAACTCCTCCTGCCGATAGTCCTCCGCCAACTCGTCCCAGTTCTCCAAAATGTCCTTGGAGCGCGTGTCGAGCTTGTCCCACCAGTGCTGGACCATCTCGTCGAGGCGACCGGCGATCTGGTCCTGGTCCTCCGGCGCCCAGTCGTCGACCTGTTCGCGGGCCCCCTTGGCCTCGCCCCACTTACGAGCGTATTCCACTTGGCGCTCCACCCAGTCGTGGTAGTCCTCGCAGGTCTCCACAATTTCGCCGAGGTAGCGCTGCCGGTCCGGGGGAATGATCGCCACTTCCGAAGGATCGGGCTCTGGGACCTCCCCCGCGTAAGTCTGCGTCGTGCGCTCGAAGTCGTAGTCGTCGTTCAGCCGATCGAGGAGGGCTTTGTAGAGACGGGTCACGCCCGGATCGCCAAAGTGGGACGCCATGGTCGGATACACCGGCATGTCCCCCGGATCCTCGTCGAACCGCAGCCGGTTGCGCTGCACCTGCTTTCGGACGTCGCGCAGGGCGTCCTCCGAGCCGCGCTTCTCGAACTTGTTGATCGCCACGAAGTCGGCGAGGTCGAGCATGCCAATCTTCTCTAGCTGCGTGGGGGCACCGAAATCGTGCGTCATCACATAGAGCGACAGGTCCGTCAGGTCCACGATCTCCGTGTCGCTCTGCCCGATGCCGGCGGTCTCCAGCACAATCAGATCGAACCCGGCGGCCCGGCACACGCCGATGGCCTCTTTCATCGCCTGGCTCGTGGAGCGGTTTTGCTCGCGCGTGGCGAAGGAGCGCATGTAGACGCGCTCGCTCCCCGGCCCGTACATCGCGTTCATGCGGATGCGGTCGCCGAGCAGGGCCCCGCCCGTCCGTCGCCGGGTGGGATCGACCGAGAGCACGGCGATTTCCACGTCATCGAAGTCGTTGAGGAAGCGCCGGACAATCTCGTCCGTGAGGGTCGACTTTCCGGCGCCGCCCGTGCCCGTAATTCCCAGGGTCGGCACATGAGTCGCGTCACGGTCGGGGGCCCCGTCGCCCCGCGCGGCCGGCTGCCCATCCCCCCGCGGCTCCCCGTCCGCCGCGGCGGTGTCTGCGCTCCCAGCGGGCGCCTCGCCCCCCACGACCACCGCGGCGCGCTCCAGCTGCGGCGCCTCCACCCGGGTCAGCTGACGGGCCACGACGCGCGAATCGCGGGCCGGCACGTCGTCCGGCACGTGGAAGTCGGCGTCCACGACCGGGAAGTCGCATTCCTTCACCATGTCGTTGATCATCCCCTGCAGGCCCATCTCCATCCCCTCGTCGGGCGAGTAGATGTGGGCGATGCCGTAGGCCTCCAACTCCTCCTTCTCCTCCGGCACAATCACGCCCCCACCCCCGCCGTAGATTTTGATGTGCCCCGCGCCCCGCTCCTCCAACAGGTCGTGCATGTACTTGAAGTACTCCATGTGCCCGCCCTGGTAGCTGGACACGGCAATGCCCTGGACGTCCTCCTGAATGGCGGTGTCCACAATGTCCTGGACCGAGCGGTTATGCCCCAAGTGAATGACCTCCACACCCGTTTGCTGCAGGATGCGGCGCATGATGTTGATCGCCGCGTCGTGCCCATCGAACAGGCTCGTGGCCGTAACGAAGCGGACCGGATGTTCAGGTTGATACGTGTCGGGGTTCATGGGGAGAGGTGCGTACAGTGAAAAAGGGGCTGCGGAGAACCCAGAGGGGATGAAGCGCTTCCAGAAGATATACGAACGGGTCCCGGGTGCGTTGCACAGCTCGGCCGCTCTCCGTCGGTTCCGGACGACGCTGCCATTCCGGAACGGATCCTGCCCGTCGTGTCGTTCAGACACTGTAGCAAATCATCAACCATCCCCTGTCGCTGTATGAAACTGGTCGTTCCTGGCGGAAACGGATTTATTGGCTCCGAAATCTGCCGCATAGCTGTGCGGAACGGACACGAGGTCGCCGCTTTCGGGCGAACGGGCCGCCCCAACCTGTCTCCCGCCCAGCATCCGTGGGTGTCAGACGTCGAGTGGCGCGCCGCCGATGCCCTGGACCCGAAGACGTATCGCGATCTATTCGATGGAGCCGACGCCCTCATCCACTCCGTCGCCACGATTCGGGAGCAGCCCGACGAGGGCGTCACCTTTGATCGCGTCAACGCACAATCGGCGTTCCAGGCCGCGGAGGCAGCGGTCGATGCCGACCTGGACGCATTCGTGTTCTTGTCGGTGCGGGACAAGCCCCCCGTCGTGTCCCCCACCTTCCTCTCTGCCAAACGCCGGGTGGAGCGCACCTTCCCGGACCGGTTCCCCTCCCTCCGGTTCGCAACCCTGCGCCCAAACCTCGTCTTCGGGCGCCAGCGACCCGGCACCGCCACGATGGCCGCGGTCCTGGATCGGCTGCCCGGCGGCCTCCACGGCTACAGCGCACGTGCCGGCCGCCCCCTCCCCGTCGAACTCGTCGCGGCTGCGGCCGTCCACACCGCCGCGACCGACACACTCTCGGGCATCCTGGACGTCGATCAGATTGCGGACCTCGGGCGCACGAGCGGCCTCATCGATCCGGCTGAGGTGTCGGAGCCGTCGCTTACCCCGCTCCTTGCCAGTCTCGGCGGCACCGCCCTCGCCGGCTGGCTCTGGCG
>JBKHEM010000020.1:0-28187 GCA_046540815.1 Salinivenus sp. | reverse complement strand
CGTCCGGTATTTGATCGACAGGTTGGTGATTTTCATGGAAGGGCCGGTCCGGAAGGCGAGAAGATGAGTCGACGCAGGAGGTCAGTTAGGGGGTGTCGTCCGGTGGGGGCGCGGCGGTATCCGCCGACGCCTCCTCTGAGGTGTCGGGGGCCGGGTCGGCAGCGTCGACATCCTCGTGCTGCTGGACGATCTCCACCCGATCGCCCGAGGCCACGTCCGACTGTCCCACGGTGATGAGCTCGTCGCCGGGCTCCAGTCCGGATTCGAGGACCACCTGATTGCCGCTGGCTGGGCCGAGGGTGACCTGGTGCGATTGGACGACTGCCCCCGAGTCTGTCTCGGTCACCGTGTAGGCCTCAAGGCCGTCCTCGGTGCGGTCGATGGCGGCGCGCGGGGCGACCAGCACGTCGTCGAGCCGCTCGCGTACGACAAAGAGCCGAGCCACCATTTCGGGCTTGAGGCGGCGGTCCGGGTTCTCTACCTCCACCTCGATGGGGAAGGTGCGGCTTTCTGGATTGATCGTGTTGCCGACGAAGGTGATGCGTCCCCATCGGTCGTCCAGGGAGGCGGACTGGACGCGGACGCGGACGGAATCGCCCTGGGTGAGGTCGTTGGCGTATCGCTCGGGCACGCCGGCCTCGACCCGGACCCGGCGGGTATCGACGAGTCGCGCCACCTGTTCGCCGGGGGCGGCCTGCTCGCCCGGCTCCTGGAACCGCTCCTCGACGGTGCCCGAAAACGGAGCGTCGATGCGCGTATTGGCGAGCTGCTCACGAGCTTCGCTCAGCGAGGCCTTGGCTTGGTTCAGCGAGGCAAGGGCCTGGGTCTGCTCCGCCCGCACGCTCTCAAACTCGGAGTCGCTGATGATCGAGTCCTGGTACAGGGGCACCTGGCGCTCGTAGGTATCCTGCGCCAGGTCGTACTGGGCCTGGGCCGACTCCTCCTGGGCCTCGGCCTGTTCCACCGCGGCCCGGGCGCTGCGGGGATTGACGCGGGCGACCAGGGAGTCTTCCGGAATGCGGGTCCCGCGCTCGGCCACGTACACGAGCGTGCCGGAGGCTTCGGCCGACAGGGCGGCGTCGTCAAGGGCCTCGATGCCGCCCGTTACCTCCACCACGTCCTCGAAGCGCTGGGGCTCTAGAACGAGCGTTTCTACGCGCGTCGGGGAGCGCTCCGGGGGGGCGTCGTCGGACGTGCCCTGCCCGTCGCTGCAACCGCTCAGCAAGAGGGCGGGGGCGGCAAGGAGCGCAATCAGAGCAGGAAACGAGCGAACGTCAGGCATGATGGGCGATGGGGGCAAGAAAACAGTGACAACCGGGCGAAGAGCAGAAAAGCGATCAGCGGTCCGTCATCAGGTAGGATTCAGACGTAGGCGTGAGGGGGCGGCCGAGGGCCGTTTCGAGGTCGCTGCGGGCCACCAGGTAGTCGTATACGGCCTGCAGGTAGTTGAGACGGCTCTCGTCCAGCTGGTCGGAGGCTTCGCGGAGCTCAGTCGGAGTCGCAACGCCTTCGCTCACGCGCTTCGACACGTGGTCGTAGTTGAGTTCGGCCCGGCGGACGTTGGTCTCCTGGGCATCGATTTGTTCACGGGCCGTTTCCAAGTCGCGGACAGCGCGGCGCACCTCGACGGCAACGGCGTCCCGCAACTGGTCGAGCTGCACCTCGGCCTGGCGCCGTTGCACCTCGGCCTGCTGGACACGGGCCGAGCTCTGGAAGCCGTTGAACAGGTTCCAGGACAGCTGCAACCCGACGCTGACGGACGGATTCCAGAAGTCGTCGTTGAAGAAGCCGCGGCTCTGCTCTTCGTAGAAGAAGGGATTGGTGGGATCGTCCGGGTCGGTCGTCTGGATGCGGGACCGATCGTCGGGGACGCGGCCGGAGTAGTTGAAGTTCGCCACGGCTTCGACCCGCGGAAAGAATTCGGAGCGGCTCGCGTCTTTTTCGATGCCGCGGAGTTCAACGTTGAGGCGGGCGCGCTGGAGGTCGGGACGGTTGTCAAGGGCCTGCGACACGGCCTCTGAGAGCGAGATGGACTCCAGTGAAATCCCCTCCAGGCCGTCGTCTTGTCGTTCTTCCAGGTCACCGTCGAGCGTGATGGGACGATCGGCCGAGAGGCCCATCGTGCGTTTCAGGTCGTCGCGGGCCGCGTCGGCGGCGTTGCGAGCATCAATCATCTGTGTGCGGGCGTTGGCCTGTTCCACCTCGGCCCCCAGGCGCTGGGCTTTTGGGACCACGCCGCGATCCACCTGCTGCGATACCTCTTGGAGGGTGCGCTCGGCACGCGTGACGCGCTGCTCACGGACCCGTGCCCGCTCTGTGGCCAGCAGGGCCTGGTAAAATGCCGTGACGACGTCGTTTGTGGTCTCCTGGACCTGACGGTCGCGAGCGTACTGGCGCACGTCTTTGAACTGCTGGGATCCGCGGACTGAGGCGAAGGCCTGCTTGCTGTAGAGGGTTTGGGTGAGTTGAAGGCCGCCCTGAAATTCATTGTCCACCCCAAACGGGTTGTCGTCGGCCTCAAGCGAGAGGCCGGCGGCGGCGAGGCTGTCGCGCTGTCGCTGCTGGAAGTCGGGAAACGTGATGGGCGGAGGGGCATTCGGGTCCAGGCGACGCCGCTCGTTGAAGGCCAGCCAGTCGGTCTCACCATCTCCACCCAACTGGGTGGCGGCATCGCTTCCGGCAAAGGGGTTGGCCGTCACCACGTTGCGGGTGTAGCTCCCGCTCAGGTCGAGGGAGGGGTAGAGGTTCCCCCAGGCCTCACGGACCTGGGCGTCAGCGGTGCGGAGCTCAAGCTCGGCATCCTGCAGGTTGTGGTTTTGCTCCAGGGCCGTGCGCACGGCCCCACGTAGCGTAAGCTCCAACGGCTCCCCATCGGCGACTGAGGTGTCCTGCTGGATGGGGGGCGGGCGCCGATCGTCTTGTTGTGCCTCTACGGAAGGGGGAAACAAGCCCCCCACGCACACGATCAGGGAGAGAAGAAAGGAGAAGCGAAGCGCTCGATAAACACGCATAAAAGGACCGTGGGGTCGTGAACACTTACGCGGACGCCGTTGCGGCGCCGTTCTTCTCAAGGCCGTCAAAGAGAAGGGCCGTCAGGAAATCCGCTGCTTGCGCCGGATCGTTGAGAAACCGTTGCTCCTCGCCGGGGCAGTGGCGCTTTTCCAGGGTACAGTGTGTACCCAGCCCTCGCACGTTGGCCAGCAGCAGGTTGGCGACGGACGCGGGGGGGAGGGGCTGGATCTCGCCGTTTTCCATGGCCGCCTCCAGGGCGGGGGTGAGGGCGTTCACGAGCCGCTCGTGCTGCTCTTGAAAAAACTGGACCCGCTCCCCGTCGTCGCTGAAGGCCATCACGTGGGCCTCCTTTACGAGGATCAGAAACAGGTCCTGCTGCTCGCGGATCATCTCGAAGTGGCCTTTCACGAAGGTGTGGAAGGCTGCGCGCAGGGGCTGTTCGTTCCGGTCGTCGTGAAAGACCGTTCGGATGAGGTCTTCCAGCTCCCCGATGGTATCGTCGAAGACCGCAAACAGGAGTTCCTCTTTGCCGCCTTCGAAGTAATTGTAGAGCGTCCCCTTGCCAAACTCGGCCCGTTCGGCAACCTCGTTGAGGGTGGCGTCGGCGTACCCTTTTTCGGCAAAGACCGCGCGAGCAGCGTCGAGCATGGCGCGGCGGCGCGTCCGGCGTTCCCGCTCGCGGCGGGACAGGGAGGCGTCGGGAGAGGGAGGCATCAGGGGGCGGGCGTCTGGACGATCCGTCGGAGGGTGACTGCTCAGTCACCGTCTGACCGAAACGTCACCTTCTGACGTGAGGTTCACACTCGGTCACGAAGACGAAGTGAAAAGGCGGTGAGGCCCGGTGGGCAGAGGGGCATACGCAAACCGCCCACCCCCGGCACGGCGGGATGGGCGGTACTGTTACAGCCAGGACCAGAAGCAGAGAGGCTTACACGTAGTCCTCAAACTGGTGGGCGTGGAGGTATTCAACGACCTGCTTGACCTGCTGGGCACTGTCCCGGTTGCACACGAGCACGGCGTCGTCGGTGTCGACCACCACACAGTCGTGGAGCCCGACGAGGACCACGAGGCGATCGCCAGCTTGGACGTAGCACCGGCTGGAGTTCTGCATGATGACGTTGCCTTCAATAACGTTGCCGTGCTCGTCCTTTTCGCTGAGGTCGTAGACGGCCCGCCAGTCGCCCACGTCGTTCCAGTCGAAGGAGCCCGGGACGACGTACACGCTGTCGGCCTGCTCCATCACGCCGTAGTCGATGGAGATGCGGGGGCTGTCGCGAAAGGCCGTCTCCAGGGTCTCCGGATCGGTGTGGCCGCCCGCCGCCCGGACCGGTTCGAACGCATCGTGCGCGTCGGGGAGGTGCTCTTCGATTTGGCCGAGGATGGTGTCGGCGCGCCAGATGAACATGCCGCTGTTCCAGAGGAAGTCGCCGGAGTCGATAAAGCGCTCGGCGGTGGACTGGTCGGGCTTTTCGGCGAAGGTGCGAACAGGGTGGGCTTCCAGGGGGCCGCCCTCGGCTGCGTCGCCGTCGTACTGGATGTAGCCGTATCCGGTGGCCGGGTAGGTCGGCTCAATGCCGATGGTGACGAGGGCGTCGGGCTCCTGGGCGGCCTCCAGCGCCACGTTCAGGGTGTGGTGGAACGCTTCCACGTTGCCGATGACGTGGTCGGCGGGCAGGACGGCCATGGTGGCGTCGGGGTCACGGTCGTGGAGCGCCGCGGCGGCGTAGGTGATGCAGGGGGCCGTGTTGCGGCTGATGGGCTCGGCGAGGATGTTCTCGTCCGGTACGGCGGGCAGTTGCTTCTGGGTCTGCTCCACGTAGCGCTCGTGCGTGACGACCAGGCACCGCTCCGGGGGAATGAGGCCTTGTAGCCGGGCCACGGTGTTCTGGATGAGGGTGCCGTCGCCGAAGACGTCGAGAAATTGCTTTGGCTTTTCTTTGCGGCTGGCGGGCCAGAAGCGGCTGCCGATGCCGCCGGCCATGATCACGGCGTAGTGCATGTTTGAGGGGGAGACGTGACGAGAAAAGATGGCGAGCCATGCAACATAGATGTTGATCGCGAGAGTTGCATCCGCGCCTTTAAGTGTCATGCGGCGTCCGATGATGGAGGAGCGGATGATCACGGTCCCGTACGATGCGCATGCCCTGTATCAATCCACGTAGCGCAGCGCGTGCGTGGGGGGCAGGCGAAGAGAGCACGGCAAGGAACCGGCCTACAGTACTCCACCAGTAGGCCATCCGATTTACCTGAGAGTCCAAATGCTTTTCGACAAACCAGCGCTGATGCACTGTCAAGGCCCGGTGGTACTGCTCGGTGTTCAATCGATTTTTCGGGGATCGGCGGTGAAGAAGCTGGGCCTTGGGCTCGACGACGAGGCGGGAGCTTGATCAGGCATGAGAGGCGAGGTCGGTCCGAACGGCGGCCACGATGGAGGGGTGAATCCCGGTGTGGCGTACCACGTGCTGTCGGATCCACAGGTTGCGAACGGCGAGGGTCGTGGCGGTGGCGAGGGCGGCCCCTAAGGCTCCCAAGAAAACGATTCCCACCAGATTCAGCCCAATGTTGAGGGCCGCGCACCAGCCGAAGACGTGGGCGCAGGCGCGCTCGTGGCCGGTGAGCGTCAAAAGATACGTCTGGGCGCCCGTTGCGGCATTTGCGAGGAGTCCTATCAGGTACACGTACAGCACAGGCCCACCGGTCGTGAACGCCGTGCCGAACAGGGAGAGGAGGGGATGGGCAAGAAGGGCCAGTGCGAGGGCGGCAATGAGGCTGGGCCAGAAGTACCAGTGGGCAAGGGTCGAAACGGTGTCCTGGAGGGCCTGGTGATCGTTGCGGTAGAGACGAGAGACAATCGGGGCCGTCACGGCGTCGACCGCAAAGCCGAAGAACGTGACGACCTGTGCGATCCGCATCGCGGCAAAGTAAATTCCCGCTTCGTCGGAGCCGATGAGTCCGCCGACGAGGAGAATGTCGGTTTTGCTGAGGACCAGTTGGAAGCCGCCCACGAGCAGGAGGGGAAGGGCGACGCGAAGCCAGTATCGCGCACCAGGTGTGTCGGGCTCGTCGCTGGAGGACGGCGTGTGGGCGCGGGTGCCCCACTGCTGAAACAGAATCAGACACAGCAGTACGCCGCCCATGCAAAGAAGCACCTCCACGACGGAGACCCCGCCCGTAAGCCACAGCAGCAGGCCCACGCTTCCCCCAATGCCCAGCGGTCGAAGAATATGGTTTGGAACGTACGAGAGGGCGAATTGCTGATGGCCCCGGAGCACCTCCGTCTCGAACGAGCCCAGGGCCATGAGGGGGGCAAGCCAAAGCCCCAGGAGGAGCGCCTGGCGGGACAGCGGATCCAGTGGCAAGAAGAAAACGGCTCCAAACACGAGAGCCACAAGTGCAATGGTGGTTCCCCCTACGATCCAGCGCCCGGTGTGCAGAAACGACCACAGCGTGCCCGGTCGTTTGTCCGAGAGGTACGTAGGCACGAAGCGGAGGGCCGCACTTGGCAGGCCCAGGGCACCGAATTGAGCCGCTACGCTTGCTCCACTCACCGCGAACGCGTACGCCCCGTAGCCGTCGGCACCCATCCACCGGGCCAGCACGACGTGGAGGCCGAAGAGCAGCCCGGCGCCCGCGACTCGAATTGTAAACGTAACGACGGCCCCCCGGGAGAGCGAAGACTCAAGTGCCCGTTGGAATAAGGTGAACATGGAGGGACGCACCGTCGTTGCTCAGGCCAGCGTCCGCAACGTAGAAAAACGAACCGAAAGGCGCATCTTGTGCCGTGCTGGATGGGCGGTCGGCAGATTCTTCGAACGGTTTCCCTTCTTGCATGCAGGCAGACAAGAAGTCAAATCCCCGAATTGCCCACCTCACGACGGTCCACGCCCCGTTCGACCCACGCATCTTCCACAAGCAGCTTCGGTCGCTCCGGGCGGCCGGGTTTGAACCTCATCTGATTGCCCCGCACGATCAATCGGAGCGTGTTCACGACATCCCGATTCATGCCCTCCCCCGCCCCCGCCATCGGGCCCACCGCCTGGTTCTTCAGCCGGCCCTGTACCGGCGGGCCCGGGCCCTCGACGCGGCGCTGTATCAGATCCACGACCCCGAACTTCTGCTTTTGGGCTGGATGCTGAAGAAGAAAACGGGGGCGCCTGTCGTCTACGACATGCACGAAGACTACCGCACCAAAGGCCCGATCGTAGGCCGGTGCCTCCGGGGGCTAGAGCGCTGGGCCGTTCGGTGGCTCGATCACGTACTGCTGGCCGAGAAAAGCTACCGTCCAATCGTCGAGGGAACGGCGGTGCCTCACACGTTCCTTCCGAACTACTTTCGACCGATTGGCGACGAGAGGGGTGAGCCGGAAGCCGAGGCTGCACGTTCCGAGACGCCGACACGGATGCTTTACACGGGCACCCTCGCCGCTCGTCGGGGCCTGCGCACAATGATGGATCTGGCCTCCCTCATTGGGGAGGCGGGGCGTCCAGAGACGATCGAGATGGTCGGCATTTGCCACCATCCGGACCAGCGGGCCTGGGCCGAGCGACGCATCCACCGGGAGGGGTTGGAGTCGGTGGTGCACCGAACCGGATGGGACACGTATGTCCGTCCCTCCACGATGCCGCCGCATTATCGCCGGGCGGATGTGGGGCTCGCGCTCTGCGAACCAGACGCCAACTTGACGGGGTCGCTCCTCACCAAGTTTTTCGAATACCTCCACTACGGATTGCCCATCATCTGCTCCGACTTTCCGCTTTGGCGCCGATTCGTGGCGCGCCATGAGTGCGGGGCCGTGGTGCCGCCCGGCGATGCGGCAGCAGTGCTCGATGTGCTCGACACGTGGCGGGCGCATCCGGAGCGGTACCGGCAGCGCGTGGCCAACGCGCGGGCCGCAGCGCCCGAGTACCGGTGGGAATCGGTAGAAGACCGACTGGTGCAGGTGTATCGCCGGTTGGTAAAGGACGCGGTTCACGCCGATAGGGCGCGTCGGTAAAGGGCCTGGGTGCGTCGGATGAAGGGGGCGCGGCCGTATCGTTCCAGAACCGAGGCCCGGACGCTTTCAGCGTCAAAGGACGTGTGCTCACGCTGCAGCGTGCGGAGGGCGTCCGCCAGGGCCGCACGGTTGTTTGTAGGAATGAGGATCCCGGTATCCGGGGTCACGATGTCCTCCGGCCCCCCACACCGAGTGGCCACGACGGGCAGGCCGGTCGCCATCGCTTCGATCAGAACGACGCCGAACGTTTCGTGATGGCTTGGAAGGACGAATGTGTGGGCGGTCCGGAGCGCGGCCCGGACGCCGGCCCGGTCGAGCGAGCCGCGGAACGTGACCTGCGAGGAGAGGCCGAGGGCTGCTGCTTGTTGCTCTAGCGAGGCGCGTTCCGGCCCGCTCCCAACAATTGTGAGCGAAACCGACTCCATGCCGGCAAAGGCGTCCGAGAAGGCGTCAAGGAGGCCAGCGATATTTT
The DNA here is from genome assembly GCA_046540815.1 of Salinivenus sp. Taxonomy (GTDB): domain Bacteria; phylum Bacteroidota; class Rhodothermia; order Rhodothermales; family Salinibacteraceae; genus Salinibacter. The sequence continues at coordinate 19,710 of JBKHEM010000020.1, read as the reverse complement.
TTTTGGGATGAAGATGGGCGATGGTCAGAATGTTGAGCGCGGGTGGTTCCGGGCGACCGTCAGGCGGCGGCGAAAAAAACGAGCCGTCGACAAAATTGGGAAGGACAGATACATCGTCCGCTGCGGCCAGACCCTGTCTCACAACCGTCTGTTTCAGCGACGAACTTACGACGGCGTGGGCATCGGCGTTACGGAATCCCTCCCGTACAAGGGGGCGCCGCCAGAATGGAATAGCGCCTCGCTGGAGACCGGTAAAATGCTCTGTCAGAACGTACGGGACATCCAGTTCGCTTCCGAGGCGGGCTGCGGCGGCGCCGGCCCAGCGGGCACTCTGCGCGTGGATCAGGTCGGGGACGCCGTGGCGCTCCACGTACCGGCGGCCCAGGCGCACGGCTCTTTGGACGCGAACGCGCTGGCCCGGCGGAAAGCGCCACCACACGTTCCATCCGTACTGGCGCAGCGTCGGGACCCCGAAAGTGTCCGTCCATTCGGTTTGCCAGTGTTTTTGCCGAAGGGCGGCCCAGGAGCACCGACGGAGGCTCTGCTGCTCGGGGTACACGACGCCCATTTGCAGTCCGGCGTCCTGGAGGCACTGGATTTGTTCGACAAAGTAAATCCCTGTACGGGGCGCTTCGGTCGTAGGGTACCAGGAGGGGAGCACGAGGACATGCATGGGGAGGCATGACGTCAGCGGATGACAGCAATCTTTTCCACATCGCCCTCAAACGTGCCGTCCTCCCCGTCCATTCGGACGCGGTAGAGGTACACCCCGGTGGCCACCCGGTCGCCGTCCTCGTCCCGCCCGTTCCACGACAGGAAGTTCCACCCCGTGGTGCGGAGGCCTGCGCCGTCGTTGACCTCCGAGCCGTCAAACTCGCGGACCAGCCGACCGCTCACCGTGTAGATCCGAAGCTGAAAGTCGCTTGGGCGTGTGTTGCCCCCCCGAACGCGGAAGGCAAAGCGCGTGTGGTCGCTCATCGGATTCGGGTACGGATACAGGTCCTCGATGACTTGGTCCTGCTGGACCCGGAAGGTGACCGTGTGGGGCTCGGCGTCGTTGCCCTGAGCATCGGAGGCCTCGATCTTCAGGGTGTACGTGCCGTCGTCCTCGGGCAGGTCGGGCTCGTAGAGAACCTGGGCCTGATTTTCCCCGTCGTCCTCGGCGGGTTCGAAAGACAGCGACGGGGCCGAAAACGGCACGCGGCGGTACTGCGACACGAGGTCTGATTCACTCGGCGGAAGGCCCTCCTTGAAATACACTTCGACGTTGGAGGTGTCGGTGAGGCGCAGGTACGGATTGTTGTCGCGAACCTGCACCCGGAGCCGAGGGGCCGTAGGCACGAAGGGGAGGCGGGGATCCTGGAGGGCCTGGATGTCCTCCGGCGTTTCGGGAAGCTCCCGGCCCTCCGAGCGCACCGAGAGGGTTGGGGGGCTCTCGTCGGCCAGGACGTAGACGTTGCGCAGCGCCGTGTTGTTGTAGTCAATGCGTTCGGGCGGCCCGTCCGACTCCACCGTTGCCGAAAGGGTGTTGGCTCCGCTTTGGTCGGTGGACGAGGAAAACGTAAAGGTGCTCGTGGTGTCTTCCAGCGGCGGGAGGGCATCGAGGGTGTCCACGGCGAGGGTCGTGGTTGTGCCGGAGGGGCCGGTGCGTTCGTAGCGTACGCGAACCGGCTCGGATGCGGTGGCCCCCAGGTTGAGGACGGGAACGGATACGGTGGACGACTCCCCTTCCAAAAGCGTATCCGGAAGGGCCTGCAGGCCGACCGGGTCGATCATCAGCTCGGGCACGCCAGTGTAGCGAACCGTCCACCGTGAAAGATTGGGGGCGGTCCGGCGGGTCGAGTCTGTGAGGGTGGCCCGGAGGCGCAGGCGAGGGTGTTGCTCCGCGTCGATATCACTGAGGTCTTCCTCGCCGGTGGGCCCTTGTAGGTTCTCAACGAGAACGGTTGAGTCGGGTGTCAGCACATCAAGGCGGAGGCTGTCACCGGAGTCGCCGAAGGTCGATTCCCACTCCAGGGCGTCCCACGTGCTCACGGGCCCAATGGGGGCCGTCGTCGTGGTGCCCTCGGCGTGGCGAAACGACGGCTCGGATGTGAGGGTGATTTCGTTCACTTCATCGGCCTCGGAAGGCGGCGAAACGCGCTCCACCGTTGAGTCGGGGTGGCCGTACCGGGCCTTCAGGGTCCACAGGTGACGGTAGGAGAGGGTGTCGATGGCGGTGGAGTAGGAGCCGTCGGCAGGTTCGGACCCGAGGTTTTGGAAGAGCGACTTTACCTCCTGCTGGATTTCAGGGCCGTTCTGGCGAGCCAGGTGGCGGGTACGAGCGAACACGTAGTCGCCCGTCTCCACGGTGCGGTCGAGAAACGCCGAAAGCGAATCGACGGCTTCCTGGAGGTCCCCGCCTTCTCGTTCGGCGAGGTTGTCGGGGAGGTCGTACGTGGCAAAGCTGCCGGAGTCCTTCACGCGTCCGCTCCGGCCGTCCACCACAAGCACGCCGAAGCCGAGGGTCAGGTACTCGTATCGTTGCGTTCCGTCCACGACAAAGCCGTCGGTGCGCGACCCGTCGCCGCGCTCCGAAAACGCCAGAACGTTTCGGTCAAACCGATTGAACGACCAGCCGCTGGGGGGAGGCGAGATCCGCGTCTGCTCATTTGTGGTAAACAGCCGGCCCTGCTGTTCCCAGCCGTCCAAATCGGCGTCCGGACGAACGGTAAACCGGGATACTTTCCAGTTTGTAGGCCGATCTGGGTCGTCGAGGCGGGCCCGCCAGTAGTACGACGTTCCAGGCTCCAGGGGCGTCTCGGGCGTCCAGTCCAAACGGGCGGAGTCGGCGTCGACGCGGGTCTGTTGTCGTCCCGGCGAGTTGAAGTCCGGGACCGAGTCGAGTTGGAGCCGGACGGGAACCGACTCGTCGGCCTGGCGGAGCACGCTCGCCCGCAGGGTGGGCGTGCGGGAGCGGGCGATGCCCTGATCGGTCGGCTGGATCAGGTCGATGCCGGTGTCGAACACCACCGTTTCGGTGGTGGCCTCGTTGTTCAGTTCATTGGCCTCGTCGTATTCATCCGGGCCGTCCACGGTGGCACGGAGGGTATTCGTGCCGAGGGCCTGTTCGTTGAGGGAAAAGGAGCTTTCGGTTTCCGTTTCGAGAGCAAAGCGGGGGAGTTTTTGTGTGCGTTCGGATTCGGAGCCGTCGGGGCGCTCCCAGGCCAGGCGAAAGTCCACGCTGTCCCGGGGCACGAGGCCAAAGTTTTGCACCGTCACGTCGACTGACAGGAGGTCGGACGGGGTGGGGGCGGAGGGCGACACGTCCATTTGGTCCTCCGTGACCTGAAAGTCTGGCCGGTCGGCCATGGCGATGCGGGTGGCGGGATCGCCGAGGAGGCCGTAGGTGAGCAAGTGGCGCTGGTAGGTGTTGCTTTGTCCGAAGTTGTCGGCAATTTCGGCTTTTGCCTCCTGAATAGCGGTTCCCAGGACGCGCATGGTATCAAGAAAAACCCGCTCGTTGAGGGCGTCGCCGAGCCGGGCGGAGGGCAGTCGGTTGCCGAGGGCGGAGGTGCCCCAGTGTGCGACTCCCCCGTTCTCGGCCCCCTCTACGGGCGTTCCATCGTCGTTGAGAGCGCCGGTCACAAACTGCTCGCCGAGGGACGGGCGCGTGTTGCTGCCGAAACGGGCGCCGGCAAACGACCCGGTTTTGCACCCGAGCGAGACAATGATGGGCAGGCGGCCGGCGTTGTCAAATTCCTCGGGGGGATCGGTCACAATTTCCCACGTCTGGGCGGCCGAGTGCCCGAAGTAACTGAGCCACGCCGCGCCTCGCTGAAGGTCGGTCGCAAGGGAGTCCTGGAAGCTGGTGTCCAGGGCGTCGTCGGCCCGTTTGTAGTAGCGGAGGGTGTCCATTCCGGCCGGGTAGAGCGTATCCGGGGTGCCGGTGGCCTGCTCGCCCCACTGGTTGGAGTAAAATTGCAGGGCCTCCTGCTCGCTTTCGCTCGTGCCCCCGGCCAACAGCAGCATGCGCTTCTGCCACGCGTCCGGGTCGGTGCCCTCGTACGTCTGGAGCTTGTCGAGGAAGAGGTCGCCCTGTGCGTTGTTGCGCACCGGAATGCGGCCGATGGCCAGGGATTCCGACCAGTCGTCCGGGCCGTCGGTCTGCATGGCAAACCAGCCGTCCGACGGAGGAAATCCAAAGGAGGGCACGCTCCAGTCGGGGCGCGGATCGGGCGTTCCGGTGTCCACCGGGTAGTCGGCATCGGCGAAGATGGCGAGGAACTGGGGCTGAGGGGACCAGTCCTGCAGGGCGCGCACGAAGCGCCGAATGGCAATGGGGGTGGGGCGGCCATAGTCGAACTCGTCAAACACGTCTTGAATGTTGACGACCGAGACCTCGTAGTCTTGCTGCGTGCGGCGGTAGTCGGCGAGGGCGGTGGCGGAGGGGCGGAGGGCATCGGTGGTCAGAATCACGTAGTCGGCCCCCTGCGCGTCGGACACCGACCAGTTGCTCGGCGTATCGGGGAGGATGTCGGCGGGCGCCTTCAGGGCGTCCGAGCCCACGGCCCAGACGGGCGTGTTGGGGTTTGAGGGATTGACCGACACAGAGGCGGTATCGGCTGTGGACGCCACCGCGTAGCGCTGCCCATCGGAGGCGTTGTACACCTGAACCGTGTCACTGGAATGCCCGGTCAGTGAAAACGTGGCCTCGCCGGCCGACGGGGCGACGAAGCGCTGCGCGTCGTCGCGGGCCTCCAGCTGGCGCATATAGTTGGCCTCCAGGTAGTCGAGGAGAATGAAGTTGGACGTGCTGGCAGGGTCGGGACAGTCGGGATCGGAAAAGTCAGTGTTGTACGAGGTAATGCGCACGTCGAGATCGTCCGGAATGCGGCTCTGCGTAACGGCCCCCTCAAGGGTTTTTCGCTCGTACCCTTCCCACTCCGCAGAGGCCACCGTCTCGAACGCCGGGTCGCCGCCGTCCTGCTCCAGTCGAGCCTCGACCTCCACACGGTGGCACGAGTTCGACTGGGTGCCGAGGCGCACCGACAGGTTCAGGGTGTCGGAGGTGGGCGTGCGCCGCGCCACGGGCAGGGTGTACGTGGCCGAGATCGTGTCGGGACTCGTGTGGGAAAATTCGCGCCAGTAGTAGCCTTCAGAGCGGGTGTAGTAGGGGTCGTCGCTCTCGAAGCTACGCCCGAAATAATAGGTATTCTCCTCCTCCAGGTGCACGGTGTCGCGGAGCGCGGTCGTGGGGGCGTCTTCCGCGGGAGAAGGGGTGCTGTACCGTTCCCCCTCGGCCCCGCCCCACGTCAGCCAGTAGTACGTGGTGTCCGAATAGAGGCTGTGATCGTCGCTGCTCTGATCGGAGGGCTCGTCGTAGGCCCAGTCCTCGTCGGTGCCCCGATTGCGCGTTCCGACAAACTGGATGGCAGCGTCCGAATCAAACGAGCCGTCTTCGACGCCGGTCACCTGAATCGGGACTTCCGATCCGTTTTCCAGGAGGCGGAGCGTGCCGGGGGCAATGTCGTCGAGCGTCGTGTTTGGAGGAAGGGCCGAGCTCAGATCGGCTCCCGTCACACGGTACACCCCATCTTCCACGACCGCAATTTTCACGTGGGGGGCTTCTGGGTCGTACCAGGACGGATCGTAGGACTGCCCGTGGGCGGGAGCACACCCCCCCGCACAGACCACGATCAGGCACGTCCAGAGCAGAAGGGACCGGACGGAGGGCACGGGCGGCATGCGAGTCGGTTCAGGAGGCGAAGCAGCGAAGCCCTCTGTTTCTCTCCTCTAAAAGGTCTCGAACAAAGGAAGACAAAACAAGTGGGTCCCACGGCCTCGTTTCGACGGCCCCGGGTCCCAGTGGCGGGCACTATCCGGACGCCGCGTTCAGGACCGACTCGACGTGATCGGCGAACAGGGCACGTCGGAGGCGCGCCGGCGACGCGTCGGACGTGGTGGAGAGGGTGCGCAGGTGGCGGAAGTAGGCCTCAAGCTCGGTGCGGGTGTGGGGGGGCGTGCCGTGGAGGCCCACGATGCTATCGTGCGGGGTCGGACGTGCAGTTTCGTAGGGCATCACCAGGTCTTCGCTCAACTTCTCTCCGGGCCGTCGGCCCACGTACTCGATCATCATGTCAGGGTCGACGGAGGGGTACCAGCGGCGCACCAGCGTGCGGGCAATCCGGTCAATGCGAAGGGGCGCCCCCATCCGAAAGCAATACACGGGGGCCTCGTCGAAGAGCACGGTTTGCAGGATGAGCCCGCAGGCCTCGTTGATGCTCATAAAGTAGCGTTCCATGTCCGGGTGCGTGACGGTCACGGGCTCGCCACGGGCCAGCTGGTCCTCAAACAGCGGGACGACGCTGCCCTGGCTTCCGAATACATTTCCAAACCGGACGATGGAGCGCTGCACGCGGGAGGGCGCGGCCTGCACGTACCACTCGGCCAGCCGCTTTGTGGCCCCGAGCACGCTCGTCGGCTCGACGGCCTTGTCGGTTGAGACGAAGACGAACTGGTCGGTATCGTACCGCTCACAGAGGCGCAGCAGGTGGACTGTCGCCAGGGTGTTGTTGCGAAAGGCCTCGGCCGGGTGGCGCTCCATGAGGGGAACGTGTTTGTAGGCCGCCGTGTGCAGCACCACGTCCGGCTGAGTCCGCTCGAAGAGGTTGTCGACGACGGCTTCGTCGCGCACGTCGCCAATGCAAAACTCAATGTCGCCCTTGAACGACGTTCCGCGAAGCGCCTTCTCCAGCTGGTACAGGTTGTATTCGCTAATGTCGACGAGCACGAGCCGAAACGGGGTGAGGTCCACGAGCTGCTTGCTAAGCTCGGTCCCAATTGACCCCCCTGCTCCGGTGACGAGCACGGTGCGGTCGGACAGGTTATTCCGAAGAGCGGCGCGGTTCACCTTGACCGGATCCCGGTCCACCAGGTCTCGGAGGGTAAGGGGCGGCGGGGGAGGGTGCGGGGGTGCGGCTGGCTGGCTGGGGGCCCACTGTTCGAGCGCCCACCGAAGCAGGGCCCGTTCTCCGAGGAGGGCGACGAGGGCGGAGAGCCCGAAGATGCTCATGACGCTTCGGGGCAGCAGCGGGCGTGGGCTCCCGAGGTAGGAAAGGGCTACGGCCGCAATCCAGGCGGCGGCCAGCACCCCGCCGGCCCGAAGGAATTCGGGCAGGTGCATCTCCCGTACGGAGGTTCGGTACAGGCCGCCCGCCACCACGGCCAGAGCGTAGGTGAGCAGCGTAAGGTGGACGGCGTGGGCCCACCGGGAGGTGGAGGGGAGAACCCAGTCCCCGAATCGAATCTTGAGGCTCAGGGCCAGGCTTCCGTACAGCAGGCCACATTCCAGGGCAAAAAGGAGCCATCGGTGGGGCCAGCCGGCCCACAGTGCGGCGACGCGGGGACGGAAGGAAGAGGGAAGAGAGGGCACGGGAGACGTGGCTCAGCGAGAGAGGAGCGCCTCTCTCAATGATAAGGGAACAGTGCAGGTTCGTCCAATGGATAAGAAGAGGTCACGGAGAAGCAGCGGCCCGGTGGAAGATGGCCTGAAGGGTCTCGGCCTGGTCGGCCCGGTCGTATTGATCCCGAACGACAGCGGCCCCCCGTCGTCCGGCAGCGTCGGCGTCTGCCGGGGCCTCAACCACGCGGGCAATCCGGTCGGCAAGGCGATCGGGGGCGGAGGGAGGCACAGCCCAGCCGCAGTCGTGACGCTGGATGAAGCGCGTCATCCACCCCGGATTGGTGACGAGGACGGGGGTGGCGGCGGCGAGGCTGTCGAAGAGCTTGGCCGGGGCATTGGTGCCCAGCACGGGCCGGTCGAGAAACGAGACGACCGACAGAGTGGCCAGTTGAAACCACGGCATCATGCGGTGGCGCGGCTGAGGGGGGATTCGGCGAACGTTCGGCAGGCGGCGGGCGGCCGCGGCGACGGTGGACTCGTGGTACCCGTGTCCAATAAACACGAATTGCGCCTCGGACCGGCCAGCCAACCGGTTCGCGGCGGCAAGCAGCGTGGGGATGTCGTTGGCGCGTCCGAAGGCCCCGGCGTACAGGACGACCGGCCGAGAGCCCAGGTTGTGGTGGTTGCGGAGGGCGTCGGTCGACGAGGCGCTCGAGCGGTCCAGCAGGGCACAGTCGGTGCCCTGCGGCAGTGTTGTCACGCGGGCGGGCGGCACGCCGGTGCTCTCGACGTGGGTGGTCATGTCGGGGGACACGGTGACGACGTGTGCGGCGTCGTGGTAGAGCCGTCGCTCCGCCCACCGGAGGGGGCGCTGGAGGAGAGGAGACGGAAGGGCCCCCATCTGGATGGGGACGTCGGGCCACAGGTCGCGTACCTCCAGGATCCAGGGCACGCCCCTCACGTGGGCGGCGGCAGCCGCTGCCATGGGGGTGGTAAGCGGCGTAGAAATGGCGTAGAGCACGTCTGCGTCCGGCACCCGACACGCCTTTGCCCCGGCCCACGCGGGGAAGGCGACGTATGCCGCGAGGCGTTGGGGGGAACTCATCTCGTTGGCGTAAGGCACGTCGAGCATCTGGACGTTCACGCCGGGCGGGGCCCAGTCGTATTCGTGCGTCTGCCGCAGGGCGTGGTAATGCGCCCCAGTGAAGACCGTCACCCGGTGGTTCTTCCCCAGCTCTCGGAGCAGCGAGTACGCCCGCCCGCCCGCGGGGCAGTCCGGGGAGGCGTAGTGGAAATAAAGGCAGACGATGTGCATGGCGCTATGCCTCCGGGGACGTATCGACAGAGGCCTCCTGAGGCGGACGCTGCTGGACCTCGGAGGCGGTAGGGTCCCGGTCTCCCGGCCCGCGCACCCCGGTCCCCCGAAGCAGAACCAGTGGTGTGCAGACCAGAACTTTCAGGTCCGTCCAGAAGCCGGCGTGCTCGACGTACCAGAGGTCGTGCTCGACGCGCTCGGTCCACGGCAGGGCGTTGCGCCCGTGAATTTGCGCCCAGCCGGTGAGGCCCGGCTTCACATCCAGGCGACGGCGCTGGCGCGCATTGTAGCCTCGGGCTTCGGGGGGAAGGATGGGCCGCGGCCCGACGAGGCTCATGTCGCCCCGAAGCACGTTCCAGAGCTGGGGCAGTTCGTCGAGGGCCCACCGCCGGAGGATCCGTCCGACGGATGTGGGCTCCGGCGTGCGGGCGGTCGCCTCGTGGTCGCCAGCCGGCAGGGAGCGGAGCTTGTACAGGGAAAACAGGGTGCCGTCCTTGCCGACCCGTGTCTGCACGAACAGAATGGGACGTCCGCTCTCCAGATAGATGGCCAGGGCGGACACGCCGAGGATCGGGGCGGTCGTCAGGAGGAGAACGAGGGCCGAGGCAATGTCGAACAGGCGCTTGCCCACAGGACGTGCACGGGGTGGTGGGGGGAACGGAGGAAAGAAGACACGTTGAGGAGACAGAAAGAGATCCGTCCAGCTACGGGAGGGCCGGGTACCCCAGGCGGGCCAAGGGAGCGTGAAGGATGGGGCGGATCATCTCTTGATCGGAGGCAGAGAGCCGATCCCGTCCGCGTCCCACGAATGTGTCACGTACTTCCTCGTCGTAAAAGACTCGCATGGGTTTGGCCTCCGATATGCCGGCAAACTGAGCCAAATAATCCACCGTCGACGGGTTCTGGACCAGCGTCTCGTACCGGAGGGAGAGCACGCGTGCCTCGGGCAGGTCCGCAAGAGCATTAAGGGCCGAGAGCACGCAGGTCCGCCACTGCCGCGCGCAGACCTCCAGGAGCGGGCGCTCGGCCACGTCGTCCGCCATGCCGGGATAATGCGGCCCCCAGAGCCGAGGCGTGTCGGTTCCGAGTCCGCGGAGGCGACGCCACAGGTAGCGCGCGCCCTGTCGCAGGCCCGTTCCGCGAAGGTAGAGGGCCTTGCGGAGGAGATAGACCAGGCCGGGCCGTGCCTGCCAGCGGCGCCGGGCCGACTCCACCACGTCCACGCCGTCGCGCACGAGGTGCACGAAGCGGGCCTCGGGAAACACGGCATCGACGAACGGGACGCGAAGGGTGTTGGCAGATGTTTTTTCCACCAGGAGCGTGGCATCGGGCGGGCCCTGGGCCAGGCGCCGCAGCTCTCGTCGAATGCGGCGGGCCGTGGCGTCGGTACAGGCCGATCGTGGAAGTGCATCGTGGGCATAGTCCTCGTGGTCGCGGGTCCACACGGCTGGCACGCCGTAGGGCACGACGGCGCACGTGGGGGCCGCCCCAAGCAGCCGGCGCAGCAGTTTGGTGCCCGACCGTGCCGCGCCGAGAATGAGAACCGGCCGAACGTTGGAGGACATAAGAGACGATGGGAGCAGAGGGCTACGTCCGCGGCAGGGTGGGGAGCAGGGTGGAGAGGGTGTCGGCCACGCGGGCGATGGCTTCGGAGGACAGATGTTCGTAGAAAGGGAGGGCAAGGGTGCGCTGGGCGACGCGCTCGCAGACGGGAAAGTCGCCCGGGGTATGGTTCAGGGCCTCCCGGTGGTAGGGCTGGAGGTGGATGGAGGGAAAGTAGGGGGCACAACCAATTCCGGCGTCCTGCAGGGCGGACAGCAGTTGGTCGCGGGCCTCCGCCGCGAAGTGATCGCGCAGCCGTACCACGTAGACGAACCAGCTCCGGCGTCCGGGGATGGCGGTGGTGGGAAGCTCGAGGTCATCTCGGAGGGAAGAGAGGGCCTCCTCGTACCGGGCCGCGACCGCTGCTCGGGCGTCCAGCGCTGTGTCGAGCCGGTCCAACTGGGCACAGCCCACGGCCGCCGAGAGCTCGTCGAGCCGGTAGTTGTAGCCCAGTTGCTCGTGGGTCATGCGTCCATTGCCGGAGCGCCCGTGATTGCGGAGGGCCCGGCAGGTGCGGGCCAGGTCTGGGTCGTTGGTGGTGATGCAGCCGCCCTCCCCGGTCGTAATTTGCTTGTTTGGGTAAAACCCGAAGGCGCCGGCGTCTCCCCAACTGCCGGCGGGCCGGTCGTCGCGCCGGGCGCCCAGGGCCTCGCAGGCGTCGTCGATAAGGCGGAGGTCGTGCGCCGCGGCCAACTCGTGGAGGGCCGGCCAGTCGGCAGGGACGCCGAACACATCGACGGCCAGCACGGCCTCCGTTTGGGGGGCAATGGCGGCGTCAACGGCCTCGACGTCCAGGTTGTACGTGGTGGGGTCGATGTCGACAAATCGGGGCTGCAAGTCCTCGTACAGCAGCACGTTTGTGGAGGCCACGAAGCTGAACGGGGTCGTAAGGACCTCGGCGCCGGGCGGGAGGTCGAGCGCCCGGACGATGCAGTGCAGGGCGGCCGTGCCGCTACTGACCGCAACGGCGTGGGTCGTGCCGCACCGGTCCGCCATCCGACGCTCGAAGGCTTCGACAAACGGACCGCGCGACAACCGACCGGACGAGAGCACCGTGTCCAGGGCCTCTCGTTCTCGGTCCGTTGTGACCGGTTGGGCGAGGGGGATCGAGTCCGAAGGGGACATACGGCGAGAAGGATTGGTTGGGGACACGGCTCAACGTAGGAGGGAGACGTGAGAGGAGAAAGCCGTGGAAAAAGACGGGAGAATAGGGATTTGATGGAGAGGACACGAAGAATGCCAGTTCTGGAGAAATGGGCGGTCCATTGTATTGCTTTTATCAAATACAGCCTACAAAATAATCATTCGACACGCTCACTACAGGAGCAACAAGGGAGCACAGAGCCCCTTACCTCCCCTCCGCTGTATCCGTATGGACCCTTTAGGTGCAGGGGGAACCGAAAGATGACCCCGAATGCGCCATTTCGCCTCTGTCGGGGAAGGAAAAAGTGTCTGCCTCCGGCGCGTCCCTGACGTACCCTTTGTTGCTGTCGGTGCATGGCTCCGGAGGCATTCATCATTTCGCCTATCGTTTGGACTTCTTCTCTCGCTTTAGAACATGAACATTGCCATTGTTGGGACCGGCTACGTCGGTCTCGTCTCCGGAACGTGCTTTGCCGAAATGGGAAACCAGGTCACCTGCGTCGACATCGACGAGGAGAAGGTGGCGATGCTCCGCGACGGCGAACTGCCCATCTACGAGCCGGACCTTGAACACTACTTTGCCCGCAACCGGAAGGAAGGCCGCCTCCACTTCACGAGCGACCTCTCGGAGGCCGTGGGGCCGGCCGACGCCATCTTCATGGCCCTGCCGACGCCTCCGGGCAAGGGAGGTGAGGCCGATCTCTCCTATGTAATGCAGGCCGCGGGCGACGTGGCGGACCTGATTGCCGACGAGGACGACTCGAAGTACCGCGTAATCGTGAACAAGAGCACCGTCCCTGTCGGCACGGCCGACCAGGTTCAAGAGCTGATGGATGACCGCGGCCTCACGCCGGGGGAGGACTTCGACGTTGTTTCGAACCCGGAGTTCTTGCGCGAAGGGGCGGCGGTCGACGACTTCATGAAGCCGGATCGCGTGGTGATTGGGACCACCAGCGAGAAGGCCGCCGAGCGCATGAAGCGCCTCTACGAGCCGTTCGTCCGGCAGGGCAATCCCATCCTGGTCGTCGACGAGCGCTCCTCGGAGATGATCAAGTACACGGCCAACTCCCTGCTGGCCACCCGCATCTCGTTTATGAATGAGATCGCCAACGTGTGTGAGCGCGTCGGCGCGAACGTGGACAAGGTGCGCCTTGGCATTAGTAAGGATCACCGCATCGGTCCCCACTTCCTGTACGCCGGCATCGGCTTTGGGGGCAGTTGCTTCCCGAAGGACGTGCAGGCGCTGGCGCGGAAGGGACGGGAGGAGGGCTACGACTTCCAGATCCTTGACGCGGTCCTCGACGTGAACGACCGCCAGCGCCGCCGCCTCGCGGTTCAGGCCACCGACTACTTCGGGGGCGACGTGGAGGGACGAAAGATTGCCGTCTGGGGGCTCTCCTTTAAGCCGGGCACGGACGACACCCGTGAGGCGCCGTCCCACATCATCATCGAGGACCTGCTGGAGAAGGGGGCCGACATCGCAGGCTACGATCCCGAGGCCATCGAGACCACCCGCGAGGCCTTTGGGGACCGTATCACGTACGGCGACAACATGTATGACGTGCTCGACGACGCCGACGCACTGATCATCTGTACCGAATGGCACGAGTTTCGCCGCCCGGACCTGAAGGCGGTGCGGGACCGGCTGGCCCGCCCCCTCATCTTCGACGGGCGGAACCTGTTTGAGCCCGACCACATGGCCGAGATGGGCTTCGACTACTACAGTGTCGGCCGCCCGCACTACCCGCCCGTCCAGGACGAAGAGGCCATCGAAGAGGCCATCGTCGAAAACGGGCAGCCGTCGTAACCCGTTCGCGTTCCGCGCACTTCTTCCTTGACTGCCGCTCTACCCCTATGCCCCGTACCCTCATTACCGGGGGCGCCGGATTCCTTGGCTCCCACCTCTGCGACCGTCTCATTGAGGAGGGCCATGAGGTGATCTGCATGGACAACCTCATCACCGGCGATACCGAAAATATAGAGCACCTGTTCGAACTTGGGCAGGAGCGCTTTCGCTTCGTCGAGTACGACGTGACCAACTACATTCACGTCAATGGCGATCTCGACTACGTTCTTCATTTTGCCAGCCCGGCGGCGCCCGACGATTACCTGCGCCTGCCCATCCAGACGCTGAAGGTGGGTGCGCTGGGGACGCACAAGGCCCTTGGTCTTGCCAAGGCCAAAGACGCGCGCTTCCTGCTCGCGTCCACGAGCGAGGTGTACGGCGACCCGCTCGTCCACCCCCAGCCCGAGGACTACTGGGGCAACGTAAACCCGATTGGCCAGCGCGGCGTGTACGACGAGGCCAAGCGCTTTGCTGAGGCGCTTGCCATGGCGTACAACCGCTACCACGGCGTCGAAACCCGCATCGTGCGCATCTTCAACACCTACGGCCCGCGCATGCGGATCGACGACGGCCGGGCCCTCCCCACGTTTATGTCGCAGGCCCTCCGGGACGATCCGCTCACCGTCTACGGCGACGGCAGTCAGACACGCGCCTTTTGCTACGTGGACGACCTGGTCGAGGGCATCTACCGCTTGCTCATGAGCGAGGAAACCGAACCGGTCAACATCGGCAACCCGGACGAGATCACAATCAAGGAGTTTGCCGAGGAGATTATCGAAATCACGGGCAGCGACAGCACCATCACCTACGAGGAGCTTCCCTCGGATGACCCCCAGGTGCGGCAGCCCGACATCTCGAAGGCCCGCGAGGTGCTGGGGTGGGCGCCGAAAGTGGATCGCCGGGACGGTCTGCGCCACACGCTCGATTATTTCAAAAAGAAAATTGACGTCCCCGCTCCTGCCGAAACTTGAAAAACCGCCCGCAGTGCCGCCTTGAGGACGCACCTAGCCGGGCACACATCCCTTTCCGCAATATCCGATCGACGCTACGCTACGCTTCTATGTCCAACGCAGCGGACACCTCTAAGCATCTCGACTGGCTGGAGTCCGAGGCTATTCACGTGATCCGTGAGGCCGCCGCCCAGTTCGAACGCCCCGTCCTTATGTTCAGCGGCGGGAAAGACTCGCTCCTCCTCATCCACTTGGCCCGGAAGGCGTTTTACCCCGGCAGGGTGCCGTTCCCGATCCTCCACGTGGACACCGGGCACAACTTTCCCGAGACCATCGAATTTCGGGACAACCTGATGGAGGAGCACGACCTGGACCTCATCGTGGGGAGTGTGGAGGAGACCATCGAGTCCGGCCGCGCGAAGGAGGCGCAAGGCCCCGATGCGAGCCGCAACAAGCTCCAGATCGTCACGCTGCTCGATACAATCAAGGAATACGGGTTCGATGTGGCCCTCGGCGGGGCCCGGCGCGACGAGGAGAAGGCCCGTGCCAAGGAGCGCTTCTTTTCCCACCGCGATCGCTTTGGGAACTGGGATCCCAAAAACCAGCGCCCCGAGCTCTGGAACCTCTACAACGGTCGCAGTCGGAAGGGGGAGCACTTCCGCGCCTTCCCGCTCAGCAACTGGACGGAGCTGGACGTGTGGCAGTACATCCTACAGGAGGACCTGGAGATCCCCAGCCTCTACCTCGCGCACAAGCGGACCATGTTTGAGCGCGACGGCGTGCTCCTGCCCAAGTCGCCCTACAACGAGCTCCGCGAAGACGAGGAGTACGTCGAGAAGATGGTGCGCTTCCGCACGATCGGGGACATGACGTGCACCGGCGCCGTGGAGTCGACCGCCACCACCGTCGAAGAGGTCGTGGCCGAAGTGGCGACGACGCAAAAGGGGGAGCGCAGCGCCCGGGCCGACGACCAGCAGGCCGAGGCGGCCATGGAAGACCGCAAGCGTCAGGGCTACTTCTAGGCACTGGGCGTTGCGTCATCGAGGACACGGCCCCGCTGTGAACACAGGTGCCTCGGCCTTCGGGGGCAAGACGAGCCGTGTCCACAAAAGGGAACCATTCGCACATCGAAACTCGCAATTCGAGACCCAGCATGGACGTACTTCGATTTACAACGGCCGGGAGCGTCGACGACGGCAAAAGCACCCTCATTGGGCGCCTCTTCTACGACACCCAGCAGATCTTTGAGGACAAGCTGGAGGAGATCCGGCGCAACACGCACCGCGACGACAATGAAATCGAACTTGGCCTCCTGACCGACGGCCTGCGCGCCGAACGGGAGCAGGGCATCACCATCGACGTGGCGTACCGCTACTTCTCTACTCCGAACCGCAAGTTCATCATTGCGGACACGCCGGGGCACGAGCAGTACACGCGCAACATGGTCACGGGCGCCTCGACAGCGGAGCTGGCCGTAGAGCTGATTGATGCGCGCAACGGGGTCATCGAGCAGACGCGGCGGCACGCGTTCATCGCCTCGTTGCTCCAGATTCCGTACATGATCGTCGCGGTCAATAAGATGGACCTCGTGGAGTACAGCGAGGAGCGGTTCCGCGAGATTACTGAGCAGTTCCAGTCGTTTTCCGACCAGCTCGACATCAACGACATTACCTTCGTGCCCATCTCGGCGCTGAAGGGGGACAACGTGGTGGACCCGTCGCCCCGGATGCCGTGGTATAACGGCCCGACGCTCCTACACCGTCTTGAAAACGTACGACCGGAAGCCGACCGCAATCAGGTGGATTTTCGGTTTCCCGTCCAGAACGTCATTCGCCCCCACCAGGACTTCCGCGGGTTTGCGGGCCAGGTGGCCTCCGGCAAGATCCGGCCCGGCGAAGAAATCGTGGAGTTGCCGTCAGGGCGCACCTCCCGCGTGGAGTCGATTACGACCCTCGATGGCGAGGTGGAGGAGGCCGGGCCGGGCGACTCGGTGGTGATTTCGCTCACCGACGAGATCGACGTGAGCCGCGGCTCAATGCTTGTGCGGAGCCGCAACCGGCCCGAGGCCATCACGCGCCAGATCGACGCCGACCTCTGCTGGATGAATGAGGAGGCGATGCGCAAGGATCGCCCCTACATCATTCAGCACACCACGCGCCGCACGCAGGCCTACGTCTCGAAAGTGGTGTACCGCACCAACGTCGAGACCTTCCACCGCGAGGAGGCCGACACCTTTGAGCTCAACGACATTGGCCGGGTGGAGTTGGAAACGGCCGACTCGCTCTTTATCGATCCGTACAAAATCAACCGGGAGACGGGAAATTTCATCCTTATCGACCCGGACACGAACGATACGGTGGCCGCGGGCATGATTCGCGGTGAGGCCGAGGATGTGGCGCCGTTTGGGGAGGACGAGACGGTCGCGACGGAGGGGCGCGAAACGTCCCCGAACGTCGTGTGGGAGGGGCTCAACATCCCGCGCCAAGAGCGGGAGAAGAAGAATGAACACAAGGCGGCGGTCGTCTGGCTCACCGGGCTCTCCGGCTCCGGAAAATCGACAATCGCGCGCAAACTGGAGGAGCGGCTCTTTGAGCGCGACCTCCAGACCATGATGCTCGACGGCGACAACGTGCGCCACGGGCTCTCCGGCGATCTCGGCTTCAGCCCCAACGACCGGAAGGAGAACATCCGCCGCGTGGGCGAGGTGGCCCGTCTTTTCTTCGAACAAGGCAACCTGACGCTCTGCACCTTTATTTCGCCCTACCAGGAGGATCGTGATCGCATCCGGGGCCTGCTGCCGGAGGGACGCTTCTTTGAGGTGCACGTCGACTGTCCGCTGGAGGTCTGCAAGGAGCGCGACACGAAGGGCCTCTACGCCAAGGCCGAGAAGGGAGAGATTGCCAACTTCACTGGTGTCTCGGCTCCCTACGAGGCGCCCGAGAATCCGGAAGTGGTGGTGAACACCGATACGGACGACGTGGAAACCTGCGTGAATCAGATCATTGAGGTGCTCGAGGCGAAGGGCATCGTGTAGCGCGCAGGGGATGAGGGGGCAAGAGTGGGGAGGCGTGATCATTTGCGGGAAGCTCCGGTATGTGGTTGCGTGGCGTAGTTTTCCCGAACCGTTCCCGTTCTCATGCTTCCGGATCGGCACGCCGACCGGCTCCGTGCGGTGTTTGCGGCCCATCCGGCCGTGCGAGGGGCCTTTGTGTTTGGGTCGGTGGCGATGGGGCGCGAGCAGGAACGCAGCGACCTCGACCTGGGAATTGTCGTCGATGAGGCCTCGTGGAACTCGTCGGACAAGGTGCCGCTGATCACCGACTGCATGGAGGCGGCCGAGCGCGACTGGATCGACCTCGTGGTGCTCAACGACGCGCCGCTCGTGCTTCAGTTCGAAGCGGTGCGCCATCACAACATCCTGTACGAGGCCGAGGACTTTCACGCTTCGACCTTCGTTTCGAAAGTCGTGCGAATGTACTGGGACTTCGAGCCGTACTTGCGGCGTCAACGCAAAGCGTATAAAAAACGCCGTCTCGATCAAGCGGATGGTTCAGCCTGAAATTATTCGACGCCGGCTTCAAAAGATGGATCAGTTCGTCGGCTACCTTGAGCGAGCGCAGGCGTACTCGTTCGAGGAGTTTCAGGATGACATTGAGGTGTATAGTGCAGTAGAGCGGAATCTCCAACTCGCCATTGAAGCCCTGAGCGACATGGCAGGGCATGTCGTCACGGACAATGACCTGGGGAGCTTTGAGCGAGCTCGGGATCTCCCGGTCCTTTTTGAGGAGCACGGGCTGATCAAGGAGAGTGAGCAGCAGATCTGGAAAGACATGATCAGCTTCCGGAATGTACTCGTGCACGAGTACGCGGAAATCAATCGTCGTCGCGTGTACGACATCCTGCAAAATCAACTCGAAGACATTCGTCGCCTCTCTCATGTCTTTGATCGCTTCCTCTAGCTCAGCAGAGGAGCGTTTCAGGTTGTGATGGTCCGGATGCCCTCGGTATGGTTCAACTCCTCCCTCTTGGCCCGGATGCCTGGATCACCCTCGCGGTGGTGATTGGCATCGTCGCGGCGCTGGTGGGCGAGGTGCTGCGGCCCGACCTCACAAAGCTCGCTGGGCTGGCCGGAGCGGAGGCGCAGCGTGCCCTCAACATGCAGGTGCTCGTCGTCATCGCAGGGGCCCTTGGCAGGGGACAGGGTGTGGACTCCGCCAGTCTGGCGGACGCGGCGTCGGCTAGCTTTCTCTCGCCCCTTGGCTACCAGACGAACCTGAGGGTAATGGTGCCCAGCGGGTCCCGCTTTACCGACGGTGCGCACGTGGGACTGTCCGTGACACTCTTGATGATGGCCCTCACCGTGGCGATCATTTCCCTGGTGGGGCTGTAACGAAAGGCCGAGTGAGGGTCCGTTTTTGACGCAACAGCGCCATCGAATATGAGCGACACACTTTTCGTCACCGGCGGGGCCGGCTTTATCGGCTCGGCGGTGGTCCGCCACCTGATTCTCGAGACGGACGCGACGGTCGTCACGATCGACAAACTGACCTACGCGGGCCACCGTGAGAACCTCGCGCCGGTGGCAGGTTCGTCCCGGCACCACTTCGAGCAGGCGGACATCACCGACGCGCCGGCAATGCACGCCCTGTTCGATGAGTATGCGCCGGACGGGGTGCTCCACCTGGCCGCCGAATCGCACGTGGACCGCTCGATCGACGGCCCGGCGGCGTTTGTGCAGACGAACGTGGTGGGCACGCAGGTGCTGCTGGAGGCGGCGCGCACCTACTGGGAGGAGCAGGGCACGCCCTCTGGCTTCCGGTTCCTCCACGTCTCGACCGACGAGGTGTACGGAGAGCTCGGCGCGACCGGCGCCTTTACCGAAAAGACGCCCTACGATCCCAGCTCGCCGTACTCGGCCAGCAAGGCCGGAGCCGATCACCTCGTTCGGGCCTGGCACCATACGTACGGCCTGCCGGTTCTCATCACGAACTGCTCCAATAACTACGGCCCGTATCAGCACCCGGAGAAGCTCATTCCCGTCGTCATCCAGAGCGCCCTGGACGGCGAGCCGATCCCGGTCTACGGCGACGGGAAGAACGTGCGCGACTGGCTCTACGTGGAGGATCACGTCCGTGCGCTCATCCGGGTCTTTCACGACGGTCAGGTCGGCGAAACGTACAACATCGGCGGGCGCGAGGAGCGGACGAACATTGCGCTCGTCCGCCAGATTTGCGACCTTCTGGACGAGCGGCGTCCGGCCGCCCGTTCCGGCTCGCACCGCGACCTCATCACGTTCGTCGAGGACCGGCCGGGCCACGACTGGCGCTACGCCATCGACCCGTCAAAGATCGAGGACGAGCTTGGTTGGACGCCGACGATGGACCTGGAGGAGGGCCTGCGGCGGACGGTCGACTGGTACATCGAGCACCGGGACTGGTGCCGGGCTGTTCAGTAGTCCGTATTGCGGAGT
>JBKHEM010000019.1:0-28221 GCA_046540815.1 Salinivenus sp. | reverse complement strand
GGGGAGAGTCGAGGGTAGAGTAGAGTGGAGGGTAGAGAGGAGAGAGGTGAGGGGAGAGAGCGGGGAGGGATTGAGGAATCAACGAAGCCAACCCCACCGTTCGCTCATCGCATTCACAGACGACGGCCCCGTTCCCCAATCTCCTTTCGGGTTATGAGCACAACGACTGCCTCGGCCTGGCACCGCGTTCTGAACGATCCCCAGCTCCAGGACCTGCCGTACAAAATCGAGACAAACGAGCACGACCAAATTGTTTTGAGCCCGCACAAACCCTACCACGGATTCCGTCAAGGAACTCTCGTTCGCTTGTTTGGCCAGCACACCGAATCCGGATCCATTGCTGTTGAGTTTGCCGTTTCCACCGCGAAGGGAGTGAAGGTCCCAGACGTAGTTTGGATGTCGGACGAGCGGGCCGGGCAGGTGTCGGAGGACGCAGAGGCGAGCCCCGTGATGCCGGAGATCGTCGTCGAGATGCTGTCGGAGGGCAACACGGCGTCGGAGATGGAAGAGAAGCGAGCCCTCTATCTCCACGAGGGCGCCGAGGAGGTGTGGACGTGCACTCCGGACGGCACCATGACCTTCTACGACGCGTCGGGGCGGCGGGAGACTTCGGCCCTGGTGCCGTCGTTTCCGTCTCAAGTGGACTGAGGGGCTGCGCCGTCCGTCGGCTGGAGCAGCGTGCGCACCTGCGTGGCCAGCGCCTCGGAACTGGCCGTGAGCAGGCTGCCACCGAACACGAGGTCGTCCGCCGACGGATCGAGCGGCAGGGCCACGCCGCCGGCCTCTCGGACGCAGGGCACCAGCGCGGCGATGTCCCACGGATGCATGAGCGTGTCGACGGCAGCGTGGGTGCGGCCCCGGGCCACAAGGGCGTGCTGCAGGCAGTCCGTCACGAAGCGGAATTTTCCGGCCCGTCGGACGAGGTCGGTGAGACGATAGGGCGTCTGGTTGTCGGTGGCCGTAACGTCGGAGCTGTGGAGCGCCGTGGTGGTGACGGTGGCGTGATCGAGCGATTCAACCGGGTCAACGTGCACCCGCTGCTTGCCCTCGTCGGTGCGGAACCAGCAGCCTTCGCCCCGTGCGGCGAAGACGGTTTCGTCGAGTGCCGGGAAGTGGATCACTCCGACTACCGGGCGTCCGTCGTCTAGGAGGGCCACGAGCGTGCCGAAGAGGGGCACACCGATGGTGAACCCGGCGGTGCCATCGACCGGATCAAGCACCCAGCGGTAGCGGGCGTCGTCCGGCCCGGTGTCGCCGAACTCCTCGCCCAGCACGGCGTGGTCGGGTCGTTCGTCGGCCAGCCGGTCGCGCATCACGCGCTCGGCCTCGCGGTCGGCCTCCGTCACTTCGGTGCCGTCGGGCTTACGGGCAACCGCAACGCTCCGGAAGCGAGGCAGGATTTCAGATTCGGCGGAGCGGGCGAGGGAGCGGGCGAGGGCCAGGTCGTCGGAGTACGAGGGCATATGGGGAGAGGCGTGAAGACGAAAAGGCGAGTCAGGAGACGGTCGAGTCCGTGGGGAGGCGGGCGAGGGCCTCGCGGGCAGCCCGCTGCTCGGCCTGTTGTTTGTTGGAGCCGGTGCCCTGGCCCAGCGCGGCGTCGTCCACCACGGCCTCAACGGTAAAGGTTTTGTCGTGGCTCGGCCCCACCTCGTCTACCACCCGGTACGTGGGCTGAGGGCGCCCCTTCGCCTGCATGTGCTCCAGAAGCTGGCTCTTGTAGTTGGTGTCCTGGGCCAGCATCTCGTCCAGGTCGAAGGGAGCGAGAATGTGATCGCGAACAAACTGGCGCGCCGCGGCGTGCCCCCGGTCGAGGTACACAGCGCCGGCCAGGGCCTCGAACGCGTCGGCCAGGAGGGTGGGGTTGTCGCGACCATTGTTCGCCGCGGCGTTGTCGGTCATGAGCAGGTGCGCGCCCAGGTTCATGCGGCGGGCGTAGCGGGCCAGGGGCGCCTCGCTCACGAGGCGGGCGCGGAGGCGGCTCAAATCGCCCTCGTCGCGCTCCGGGTAGCGCGTGAAGAGCACCTCGCCCACGAGGAGGTCCAGCAGGGCATCGCCCAGAAACTCAAGGCGCTCGTTCGATTGCAGGTCCCGATTCGGATAGCGCCGCAGGAGCGACCGGTGGGTGAGGGCCCGCCGATAGAGCGACAGGTCGTCCACCGACTGGCCTACCAGCTGTTCGATGGTGGTACGCGAGACGTCGAGGTCGGGGGCAGCGGGCATGGAAGGAGGAGCCGTCCAGAAAAAACCGCTCCGTGTACGGGACGCGGAGCGGGCGAGTTCGGACGCCGGCGGGCGGGGATCACCCGTCCGAGCGCCTTCGTGAAATGAAAACCCTCTTCACCTTGGTCCGTCCACAGAATCGTTCCGCCCATGGCCTTTGTGTCCCAGAATCCCGCCACCGGTGAGGTGATCGAGCAATACGATCCGCACGCAGACGCGGAGGTTGAGCTGCGGCTCGATCGAGCGGCCGCGGCGTTCGAGACGCAGCGCGGCCGGGCCGTAACGGAGCGGGCCCGGCGCCTCCAGCGGGCGGCAGATTTGCTCGAAGACCGGGCGCGCGAGTACGGTCGTTTGATGACGCGGGAGATGGGCAAGCCGGTGTCGCAGGCGCAGGCGGAGGCCGAAAAGTGCGCCTGGGTCTGTCGCTACTACGCCGATCACGCGGTGGACTTTTTAGCGGACGAACCCGTGGAGACGGACGCCCACAAAAGTCTCGTCGCGTACGAGCCACTGGGACCGGTCCTCGCCGTCATGCCGTGGAATTACCCCTTTTGGCAGGTTTTCCGATTCGGGGCCCCGGCGCTGGCGGCAGGCAACAGTGTTCTGCTGAAGCACGCGCCCAACGTGACGGGCTGCGCCCACGCCATCGCCGACCTGCTGGCCGAGGCCGGCTTTACGGATCACGAGTTGCAGGTGCTTCGGGTTGAGGAAGACACCGTGGCCGACGTGCTGGCGGACCGGCGCGTCCGAGCCGCCACGCTCACCGGCAGCGTAGGGGCGGGCAAGGCCGTCGCCCAGCAGGCCGCCGCCCACGTGAAGCCAACCGTGCTGGAGCTCGGCGGCTCCGATCCGTTCATCGTCTGTGCGGACGCCGACCTGGACCGGGCCGCCTCGATCGGGTGCACCGCGCGCATGCAGAACAACGGGCAGAGCTGCATCGCCGCCAAACGCTTCATCGTGGAGCGGGCGGTGGCCGACGCCTTCACGGAACGCCTGATCGAGGAGGTTGAGGCCCTGACGGTGGGCGATCCGCTGGACGACCATACCGACATCGGGCCGTTGGCGCGCCCCGACCTCCGCGACACGGTGCACGACCAGGTGGAACGGGCCATCGGACAGGGGGCCGTGGCGACCGTCGGGGGGCACACGCTGGAGCGTGACGGCGTCTACTACGCGCCGACCGTGCTCACCACGGTGGAGCCGGGGACGGTGGCCTTCGAGGAGGAAATTTTCGGGCCGGTGGCAGCGGTCGTCGTGGCGGACGATGCGGAGCACGCCGTCGACCTTGCCAACGACACGCGGTTTGGGCTCGGGGGAAGCGTCTTCACCGAGGACCGTGAGAAGGGCGAGCGGATGGCCCGGGCGCTGGAGGTGGGCTGTGCCTTCGTCAATGAGATGACGAAGAGCGACCCGCGGGTGCCGTTTGGCGGTGTGAAGGATAGCGGGTACGGGCGCGAGCTGTCCCACCACGGCATCCGCGAGTTCGTGAACGCGAAGACCGTGTG
The DNA here is from genome assembly GCA_046540815.1 of Salinivenus sp. Taxonomy (GTDB): domain Bacteria; phylum Bacteroidota; class Rhodothermia; order Rhodothermales; family Salinibacteraceae; genus Salinibacter. Next base: position 24,496 of record JBKHEM010000019.1, on the reverse strand, counting down.
GGTCGAGTAGGCGTTTGGGGGCGGGGGAAGCGCCCCGAAGGAGCAGGAAAAGGACGTGGGGGTGTGCTACTCTTGAGACGGCGAGGAGCCGTCTGCTGAGGGATCAAGGGAGGACGTGTACGTGTGGCCGAAGCGGTCGGTGGCCTCCACGCGAATGCGGTTGGCGTCGGGGTTGGACGGGGCACTGTACAGGTGGGCGGTCGGCTGCGGCTCGATCCAGGTGTGTTTCTCCGGCTGATCGTCACCCCCATACAGCGCGCGGGCCCGCGGATCGATGCCGACGTAGGAGTCCATCTTACCCCGGCGCACCCCGTCTTCGTACCACACGATGCTCCATTCGTCGTCGGCGTCCCACACGTTTGCCAGGAAGTGGTCGGGCCGCTCCGGATCCGCTCCGGCAGGATAGAGACGCATCTGGTGGTCGGCGTCGTGGCCCGTGCTCTTGTAGCGCCACTGCACGGAGTCCCCATCCACCTCATAAATCGCGTAGCCGCTGGGCGTGCCGTCGTAGCAGACCGGCCCCGTCCACCACGCGCCACAGGCGGCGCCGACCACGTGCTCGTGTGGACCGGCCGCAAACCGATGCTCGTTTTCGTGGACGTGCCCGCTCACGATGTGGGCGTCAAATGGATCGAGCAACTCGTAGAGTGCCTGGCGGTTGATGACCATGCCGCTCGGGGTCTGGGCGTCCTCGCCCTGGCGCTCGTACAGCGTGCTGAGGGGCGGAATGTGCGTGAGCACAATCACCGTGCGGCCGTCCTCCACAAGCGCGAGGTCCTGCTCCAGCCAGGCGAGCTGGGTCGCGTCGAGGTGGCCGAGGTAGCTGTCCGTCTCGCGGCCGAAGCCGTCGTTGCCGGGCCAGTACACGTCGTCGAGCACCACGTAATGGACGGCGCCCCGATCGAACGAGTAGTACTCGGGACCGAAGTGGTTGCGGTAGGTCGCCGTGGAGCCGGGATCGGCGGCGGCGTCGAAGTTGAGGTCGTGGTTGCCGACGACTTGTAAGAACGGCAGCCCGGTGGCCTCAATCGCGGCCTCGTAATTAGAGAAGAGAGACAAGGCGTCGAAGACAAGGTCGCCCCCACCGACCCCGAACGCCGGGCGGTCGAGGCCCTGCATTGCGTCGCGCACATCGGGGACGGTTTCGGTGCGGAAGCGGTCCATCTCCGCCTCCGTCTCGGCCTGCGGATCGGCCACAAACGCGAAGGCGTGACGGGCATCGTCGCGCTCCAGCGGCGCAAGAGAAAACGAGGCCGTGGCTGCGCCGTCGCTCGGATCGATGGGTCGGTAGAATTGCGCGAGCCCGGTATCGGTCGTGGGCAGCCGGTAGCCGGCGGGCACCGACAGATAGACGAAAGGGCGGCGGGCGGTGGTGGGAAGCGTGTAGCGCCCCTCCGCGTCCGTCCGCGTGACGGTGACGCCGTCGGTGACGGGCACGTCGGCCACGCCGCCGTCCGGATCGGTGACGCGGCCGGTGACCTCGACGTGCGGGCCGGATGGGGTTGGGGACGCATCCGCGCAGGCCGTCCACGGGAGGCCGAGGGTGGCGCCGGCGGCGCTCAATCGTTTCAGGAAAGAGCGGCGGGACGAGGACATGAGGCGCGAGGTAACAAGTGAATAGCAGCGCGCCGTAAGATCGGGAGGCGATCCCGGAAAGTCATCCCCTCGCCTGTATTCAATCGAGTACGATGTGCGCTTCGGGGAGAGGAACGACGGGAGCAGAAGACGGCTCAGTCGTTGCGCTGAAACGGCACGAAGCGCACGGGCATCAGGCGCTCCCGGGTCACGGAGCCGTCCTTGTTTTTCGTGACGAGGGTGAGCCGCTGTACGGCATCGGTGGGTCCTACGGGCAGCACCATGCGCCCGCCGGGCGCGAGTTGCTCGATCAGAGGGGGAGGGATCTCGTTGGGCGCGGCGGTCACGACGATGGCGTCGAAGGGCGCGCGCTCGGGCCAGCCGGCGTAGCCGTCTCCCTCGCGCACCACCACGTTGTCGTAGCCGAGGCTGTCGAGGCGGGCGCGGGCCGTGCGGGCCAGCTCGGGCACGATTTCGATGGTATACACGCTGTCTACTATCTCAGCGAGGACGGCCGCCTGGTATCCCGAGCCCGTGCCCACCTCCAGCACGCGGTCCGTGGACTCGGGCCGCAGGGCTTCCGTCATGAGGGCCACGATATACGGCTGCGAGATTGTCTGCTCCTGGCCAATGGGGAGGGGGCGATCGGTGTACGCCAGGTCGGACAGACGGGCGGGCACAAGCCGGTGGCGGGGCACCGCACGCATCGCGTCCAGGACCGCCTCGTCCGACACTCCCCGATCTGCGACCTGCGTGCGCACCATCTCGTGCCGGGTCTGCTCGAGATCGGACGAGTCATCCGGCTGCGCGCGGCATGTGGCCGCACCCAGCGGGACGACAAGGAGGAGAAGGAACAGTCGACGAGCGTGCATGCGGCGTGAGCCAACGGTGAAGTGATAGGCCACAACCGTATATCTACACCGGACGGAAATTGATGCGTCGCCGATTCGGTTCGGAACGCCGCTGTTGCGGTCGGTGTGAGAGAACCAAGCGAGGACTCATCGTCCGCACATCCATTGCCCTCTGGTCTCAGCATGAGTGAGGACTTCCTGGAGAAGGACGTTCGGTACGTGAAGGGAGTTGGCGAAAAGCGGGCCGACGTGTGGGCCGACGCCCATGGCGTGCGCACCGTGCGCGACCTGCTCCACTTCTATCCCCGCCGCTACCTCGACCGCACCACCGTTACGCCCATCCGCCGCCTCCAGGAACGCCCGGAACCCGTCACCGTGGTGGGCACCGTGCAGTCCGTCAACGTGGTGCCGGGCAACAATCAAAAGCGCCTTGAGGTCATCGTGGAGGGCGAGCAGGGTGGGCGCATGAAAGGGACCTGGTTTCAGGGCGTCTGGTGGGTGCGCAAGGCATTCGAGACCGGCGATCAGGTGGCCTTTCATGGCAAGGTAGAGAAGTATGGGCGCTGGCACTCGATGACGCACCCCGACTTCGACAAGCTGAACGACGAGGGCGCGATCCTCGACACGGGGCGGATCGTGCCACTTTATCCGGGCGGCGAGGCGATGAGCAACGTCGGCCTCACGAGCCGCGCCGTGCGCCGCATCCTGTACACCCTATTCAAGGAGCACGGCCTGAAGCTGCAGGAGCCCCTGCCGGACGAAATGGTCGAGGCGTACGATCTAATGGAGGGCCGCGTGGCGCTGCGGGCCATTCACTTTCCGAAGAGCCAGCAGGAGCTGGCCCGGGCGCGGCGTCGGCTCAAGTTCGAGGAGCTGTTCTACATCCAGCTGATGCTGGCGCAGATGCACGAGCGGCAGGAGGCGGTGGCCGGCCCCGCGTTCGATCCGCCGGACGCCTACACTCGCGAGTTTGTGCGGGAGGTCCTGCCGTTTGAGCTCACCGGTGCACAGAAGCGGGCGCTGAACGATGTCATCGACGATGTGCAGACGGGCACGCAGATGAATCGCCTGCTGCAGGGCGACGTGGGGAGCGGCAAGACGGTCGTCGCCGTGGCGGCCATGATGCACGCCTACGACAGCGGCTACCAGAGCGCGTTCATGGCGCCCACCGAAATTCTCGCCGAGCAGCACCACGCCAACCTCCGGGAGTACCTGCAGCCGCTGGGGCTGGAGCCACGCCTCCTCATCGGCAGCCAGACGAAGAGCGAGCGGGAGGAGGCCCTCCGCGCCCTCCGCAGCGGCGAGAGCCCGGTCGCCGTGGGCACGCACGCCCTCATCCAGGACGCGGTCGAGTTCAACCGGCTGGGCCTCGCCGTGGTCGACGAGCAGCACCGCTTTGGGGTGGCTCAGCGAGCGGAAATCTTCGAAAAAGGGGAGCGGCCCCACATGCTCCTCATGACGGCCACCCCCATCCCGCGCTCCCTCGCACTCACCCTGTACGGCGACCTCGACGTGTCGAAGATCGACGAGATGCCGCCGGGCCGCAAGCCGGTGGACACCCGCCTGCGCTCGGAAAAACGGCGCGGCGAGGTGTACGCCTTCCTGCGGGACCGCCTCGAACAGGGCGAGCAGGCGTTCGTGGTGTACCCGCTCGTGGAGGAGAGCGAGAAAATGGACCTGAAAGACGCGGAAAGCGGGGCGAACGAGTTGCAGGAGAAATACCCGGACTACACCGTCGGCCTCGTCCACGGCCAGCTCTCGTCCGACGAGAAGGACGCCACGATGCGGCGGTTCAAAAACGGAGACATCGACATTCTCGTGGCCACGACCGTGATCGAGGTGGGGGTCGACGTGCCGAGCGCCACCGTGATGCTCGTGGAGCACGCCGAGCGCTTTGGGCTCAGTCAGCTCCACCAGCTGCGCGGCCGGGTGGGGCGCTCCGATCAGCAGAGCTACTGCATCCTGATGGCCGGGTACAAGCGCAGCCAGGAGGCCAAGCAGCGCCTGGAGGCCATGGTGCGCACGAACGACGGCTTTGAGATCAGCGAGACGGACCTGCAGATCCGCGGGGCGGGCGACTTCTTCGGCACACGTCAGAGCGGCATGCCGGACCTCAAGATCGCCGACCTCACGGAAGACGACGACATCCTGGAGGACGCCCGGGAGGCCGCGTTTGCCGTCGTTGAGCGCGACCCGCACCTCCGTGCCGACGCGCACGAGGGCCTGCGCCGCCGCTACGAGGCCCTCTACGCAGACGAGGGCCTCGGCTTCGCGCGGGTGGGGTAATCAAGCCATCTCTATTTCATCGTGCAAAATGGCTATGACTGTCGTTCGCTCCTACTGCGAAGGAGGAGAGCCAGAGTTTGAGAAATAGGGTTATTCCTCCGGAAGGTCCTCCTGCCGCAAGCGTCGTTGCCACTCCACCGGGTCGTCAATGTCGCTGAATGGGTCCGCCTCTGCGAGTTCGTCGAGCAAAGAGACAAGTTCCTCTTCCTCTTTCTTGGTTCGCTGTTCAACTGTGATCCGAACCCGCACCTCTCCCGAGCCATGCCGAATTTCATCCGGCACCTCATCGAGCCACTGCAGGCGGCCATCGACCAAAATGGCGCGGTACGACTCGGACATGGGGGAAGGGTAATTGAATGATACTAGACAAATCTAACCTTCTTGAACTGGAATAGGTTCTACGACGCATGCTGCTCGACAGCAACATCATTATCTACGCTGTAAAGCCGGACTATCCAGATGTCCGGGCGTTCGTGAAGCAGCATGACGTAATGTCGTCTGCAATTAGCCGAACAGAGACCCTGGGGTACCACGACCTTGATGAGGTGGAGGCATCCAAACTTCACCGGCTGTTTGAGTTAATTACGGTCCAGCCGATCACTGCAGAAGTTATTCAGCGGTCCATTGAGCTGCGACGCCGACGGAGAGGGATGAGCACTGTCGATGCCATCATAGGAGCGACTGCACTCACTGTGAATGTGCCACTCGTCACGCACGATACAGCCGATTTCGACTGGATCGAAGAACTGGAAATTGTTGATCCAGTCGCCGGAACATGAATGATGCTGAGTCACTCGTCCCTACTGATCGATCGTCCCCGGCACGTCGATCGTACCTCCAAAGAAGAGGGCATTGAGGAAGAGGCGATTCGTGCCGTACCAGAAGCCCCGGAAGTTGGGGTTGTCGACGAACAGGACGACGCGCCCGCTGCCCACGTCGTCCACCGCCAGCGAGGCCGATCCACGAATCTCGTCCAGGTTTTCGTCCGAGACGTAGCCGCTCAGATGCGGCTCCTCGGTGTAGCGGGCGACGGTGCTGTACGGGTTGTCCGTGGGCGGCAGGAAGATGCGATGGTCGCGGTACACCGGAAACTCCTCCTGCGTGAGGCCAAACGCGAGCGGATGCGTACGGTCAAGGTCCACCTCGTAGATCGACCCGCCGATGCGCTGGGCGCCCTCAATCTCTTCAGCGCGTGCGTAGTCGTGGCGCTCCACCTCGTCGTCCGACGTGTCGGCGTCCGCCTCCGCATCGTCCTCCGTCAGCGCTGAGTCGTCCACCAGTCCGGCCTCCACAGCCCACTCGGTCGCCCCGCGGATCGTGATGAGCGTTCCGCCGGCCTCCACCCATTCCCGAAGGGCATCGACGTCCTCCTCATCCAGGAAACCGTAGTCACCGGACACGAGCACCATTGTGTTGTAGTCCGGCAGGTGCACGCGGTCGTAGTCCGTGCGGTCAACCTTCGTGATGGGCATGTCGACCCGCGTGTCGAGCAGATGCCACACCTGTCCGGCCTCGTAGCCGGAGGTGCCCTCTCCAATGAGCATAAGCGGCTTGGGGGCGTCGAGCGCTTCAAAATTGCCGCTTCCGAGGTCGATGCCCTCCCGGCTCCGGCTCGTGGGCGTCGCCTGAATGTTGAGCTCCGCGTGCTGCTCGGCGGCCTCCACGATCCGGTGCAGGCTGTCGGCCGAGATCGTCTGGTCCTGCACGCCCACCTGCACGGTGCCCCGGGGGTAGGAGCGGACGCCGTCGTGGGTGGTGATCTCGAACGGCTCGTAGGCCGTCTTCGTGGCGAGATCGTGCTCCTGCAGAAACCGAAGGGCCTTCGGCGCTCGGTAGTCGCCCCAGTCGATCAGGTAGGCGTTGGCGGGGCGTTCCACCGTGCCCAGCCCTTTGCGCTCCGGCACGGCGGTCACCTGCGGGCCCTGCGGCGGGGGGCCGTCCTGGACGGCGGCATGCGGGAGGCCGTAGGCCAGGGCCGCCGACCAGGCCGAGGTGTCGTAGAAGGTACTGTCGGGAAACTCGGTGACCTTCTCGAACAGTGACCGCACCATCAGGTACTGCGGCTGCTCCGTAGGCACCACGTACGCGGAACCGGGCTCGTACGTCGTCCCGTCCGTCGTGTATGACTCGTCCAACTCGTACACCTCCACGTCGTGCTGGAGGAGGAGGTCAAGGAAGGCGTTCGTCCGCTAGGTATCCTGCTGGTGTCCAAACACGTAGGCGTCCGTCTCAAACGCGTCGGCGCGGTCGAGCGCCTCCTGGAAGAAGGAGCGCTGGTGCTCCAGGAAGACCTCCTTCTGCTCGATGGCAGTTTCGACGGTAGCGAGCGAGGTGCGCAGGTGGTTGCGGATGGTGTAGCGGAAGGGAATCTCGCGGGTCTCATTCTCCTGCACGTGCCCCCGGGAGCTGGCCTGCTCGAACACGAAACCGATCCCACCCTGCATGTTCGGGTAGGTGGAGCCGTAGCCGGGGTACGAGTTGTCGTAGATCTCCTTCGTAAAGTAGGGGGACTGGAGGTCGTCGAGGGCGTCGGACCAGTGCTCCGCGAAGTAGCTCGTCAGTTCGCGGTAGACCCGCTCTGGCACGAGCTGATTCCAGGAGTTGACCGGCTCGGTGGGCTCGAAGAAGTACGTGCTGTTCGTTCCCATCTCGTGGTAGTCCGTCACCACGTTGGGGCGCCACTCGTGGTAGATGTCGAGGCGGTGGCGGCTCTCGACCTGCGTGAGCGGAAACCAGTCACGGTTCAGGTCGAACCAGTAGTGGTTGGTGCGGCCGCTGGGCCAGACCTCGTTGTGCTCGCGGTCGAGCGGGTCGGCCACCGGCGGCTCGCCTTTGTGCATGTTGGCCCAGTGCGTGTGTCGGTCTCGCCCGTCGGGGTTGAGGACCGGTTCGATTAGAAAGATGCCCTCCTCCAGGTACCGCTCCACCTCGGGCCCCTCCCCGGCCACCAGGTGATAGGCCTGCAGCATTGCCACCTCGCTGGACGAGGGCTCGTTGCCGTGGACCCCGTAACCGAGTTGCACGACGATGGGCTGATCCTCGAGATTGTCGACCTCGGCGGAGGGATCGGTGAGGCGAAGGTGCTGCTGGCGTAGCTCGTCGAGGTTGTCGTGGTTGTCTGGCGCCGTGACAAAGGCGTAGACCATCGGGCGGTGCTCGTTCGTGTGCCCGATGGTGGTCACCGTCATGCGATCGGACTGGCGGGCAAGCTCGCGGAAATAGGCCACGATGCGGTCGTGGCGCGTGTGGTGCGTGCCGATCTCGTACCCCAGAAACTCGGACGGGGAGGGAAGGTCCGAGCGGAACTCAAGGCTGTCGGGGAAGAGGGGGGCGACCTGTGCGTGGCTTGGGCCCGGAAGAACGAGCACGGTGGCAAGCAGACCGAATAGAACGGCGACGGGGAGGGGGCGAGAATTCATAGACGGACGCAAGAGTGGTAGGGAGTGCAACATGAAGAAAGCAGACCCCTCACGAGAAGACGGCCCAGGGCTCAGTCACCGACGACGGCCCAGTAAAGGTCGACGCTCTTCTGGCGCAGGTCGTCGAGGGAACCGTCATTCTCAATGACGTAGTCGGCCCGGCGACGGAGTTCGTCCTGCGACAGCTGGTGGGACATGCGAGCGCGCACTTGACTCGGCGTCACGTCGTCACGTTCGGTGACCCAGGCAATCCGATCGGCGTCGGGGGCCAGCACGGCTGCGGTGACGTCCACGTGGGCATCACCTCCGGCCTCAAAGAGCAGGGCGGCCTCGTGCACGAGCAGGCCGACATCGTCCTCAGCTGCTCGCTTCTTGGCGGCCTCGAAGGCAGCAAACACGCGGGGGTGCACGATCGCGTTGAGGCGCTCCACCTGCTCAGCGTCGCCAAACACCTGGTCGGCCAGGTAGGCCCGATTCAGGGACCCGTCGTCGGCGTATGCGCCTGTGCCGAAGGCGTCGGTGATCTCAGCGCGGACGGCGTCGTTCTCCTGCATCAGCCGCTTGGCCTCAATGTCGGCATAGAAGACGCGGGCGCCTTGCTCCTCTAGAAAGCCGCAGACGGTGGTCTTGCCGCTTCCGATGCCGCCGGTCACGCCCAACGTCGTCACGGTTTTGAGCTTTGGACTTTCTAATTTGGAGTGGTCGAGGGCGGCCGAATACCGAAATCCTCAATCCGAAATCCAAAACCAGATCATCCGGGAGGCCAGTTCATGCGGCGCCCGCCGAGGAGGTGCAGGTGCAGGTGCCAGACGGACTGCCCGCCGTCGTCCCCACAGTTGATAACCGTGCGGTAGCCATCGCGCAGGCCTTCCTCCTGGGCAATGTCTTTCGCTACCACAAAAAGGTGGCCGACCAACTTCTCGTCCTCCGGCTCCACGTCGTCGAGCGTAGGGATGGGTTTGCGCGGGACAATCAGAATATGTGTGGGGGCCTCCGGGTTGATGTCCCGGAAGGCTACGCACCGATCATCTTCGTAGACAATGTCGGCGTCCTGCTCCCCATCAATGATTTGTTGGAAAAGGGTTTTTTCGGCCATGGGCAGGGGGAAGTCGTCGGGGAGGAAGGTTCGTTTCCTCTAGGGGCAATGTAGGGGCACAAGGAACTGAATCGCAACAGGGGGCGCCCCCGGTTTGACTGTAAAAGTTCCGTCTGTAGGCTGAACAACCCGCCGTCCGTACGGGTCTGATTGAGCCCGGCGTACTCATCACCTGTTGTCTGTTGTCCTCGACGCAATGCCTACCGTATATGTGACCCGCAAGGTGCATTTCAACGCAGCGCACCGCCTCCACAACCCCGAAAAGTCGGACGAGTGGAACCGAGAGACGTTTGGAAAGGACAACAACCCCAACTGGCACGGACACAACTACGAACTGGAGGTGACGGTCGAGGGAGAACCCGACCCCGAGACGGGCTACGTACTCGACCTGAAGGAACTGAAGGCAATTCTCCACGAGCGGGTGCTCAACGAGGTCGACCACAAAAACCTGAACCGAGAGGTCGACTTCATGGACGGAGTCATCCCCTCCTCCGAAAATTTTGCAATTGCCATCTGGGACGAACTTGAGGGCGCCCTGTCCAGCGGGCAGCTCCACTGTGTTCGCCTGTACGAGACCCCCCGTAACTTCGTCGAGTACCGGGGCGAGTAGGCCCACGGGCTCGCCCCGTTCTTCTGTACTGTTTCACCGCGCATCCCCTGTAATGGCTGAGAAAAAAATCCAATCAAGCGGTCTTCGCACCAACGGACAATCCGAGGGCATGCCCCCGAAGCTCTACGAGCGGCGGGACATGTACGACGAAGAGACCACGGAAGCCCTCGCCGAACACATTGAGGCGACCCTCGACATCCTGGGGGAAGACCCCGAGCGCGAGGGATTGCTCGACACCCCGAAGCGCGTGGCCCGGGCCTATCAGTTTCTGATGCACGGCTATGCGCTCGATCCGAAGGACATCCTGCGGCAGGCGATGTTCGAAGAGGCCTACGACGAGATGATCCTCGTCAAGGACATCGAGGTCTACTCGCTCTGTGAGCACCACATGCTGCCGTTCTACGGAAAAGCCCACGTGGCCTACATTCCCGACGGCAAAATCGTGGGCCTCAGCAAGATCCCGCGTACGGTTGAGGTGTTTGCGCGGCGCCTGCAGGTGCAGGAGCGACTGACCCTCCAGATCCGGGATGCCATCGACGAGGTGCTGGAGCCGATGGGGACGGCCGTCGTCATTGAGGCCCAACACCTGTGCATGATGATGCGGGGGGCAGAGAAACAGAACTCGAAGACGACGACGAGCTCCGTCAGCGGCGAGTTTGACAAGCACGCGACACGGGCCGAGTTCATGCGCCTCATTGGGGCGACCGAATAGAGGGTGTTACCGACCGTGGAGGGGGCAATACGGCCCTGAGCATCGCACGTCTCACCTCACAGTTTTATTTCCGAGGCCATGACTGTCGTCGTCACGGGAGCGAGCCAAGGCATCGGGCGGGCCATTGCCGAAGCGTTTGCGGAACGAGAGGGGGCCCGGGTGGCGCTTGTGGCCCGCACCCGGTCCAAGCTGGATGCGGTGGCTGATGCGTGCCGGGAGAAGGGAGGTGAGGCTCTGGTGGTGCCCACCGACCTGACCGACGACGCAGCCGTAGCCGACATGGCCGATACCGTCCGTGCTGCATGGGGCGTGCCCGACGTGCTCGTAAACAACGCCGGTGCGTTCACCTACGCCCCGCTCGACGAACTGACGCTGGACGGCTTCCGCGAGCAGATCGACACAAACCTGACCAGCGCGTTTGCGGTGACGCAGTCGTTTCTGCCAGCCATGCGCAAGCAGGAACGCGGCCACCTGTTCTTTATGGGCTCGGTGGCCTCGATTATGGCGTATCCCGGCAACGCGGGCTACTGCGCCGCCAAGCACGGGGTGCGCGGGTTGGCCCGGGTGGTGCGCGAGGAGACCAAGGATGAGGGCCTTCGCGTGACGACGGTCCTGCCGGGGGCCACGTACACGCCCACCTGGGAGGGGGTGGACCTGCCGGAGGACCGCCTCATGCCGCCGGAGGACATTGCGCGCGCCGTGGTGGACGCCTATTACCTGACGGACCGCACGGTGCTCGAAGAGCTTGTGCTGCGGCCCCAGGAGGGGGACGTGTAGGCGTCACGCGTTGCTGGCCAGCCGGTCCGCGGGGACCCAGGCCCACTTCAGTTGGCCCTCCACAAGCGTCTCGTCGGCGCCTGGCGCTGTGAGGCGAACGCCCACTTCAAGCTGGCCGATGGCGCGCGACTGAATGGCGTCGCGGTCGTCGGTCGTGAGCGTGGCCTCCGCCTGGGCAACGTCCCGCGCAAAGCGGTCGAACGACACGTCCATCGTGCGAAGGAGGGGGGAGGAGCCATCGGGCACGTTGAGGGCCACCACGAGGCCGGTGGCCGTTTCGGCCAGGAGCGCCAGGGCCGCCGCGTGGAGCCCGCCCAGGTGGTTCTGGACGCCCTCGCGATTGTCCAGCCGCACGACCACCTGCGATGGGGTGTACGCCTCAATGAAGCAGCCGGCGGTGCGCACAAACGGAATGACGTCTCCGATTGCGTGGGTGATGAGGGAGCGGCGCGGCCGGGAGGGCACGTCGCGATACCGAGTGGCAATGCGGCGGAAGGGGTTTTGAGAATCCATGGAGCAGGCGGACCGTGGGGAAACAGAGAAACGTTACGAAGGGAGCGGATCCTGAATCGAACGTATGAGGGAACCGCCCGTATGGAGAGATGTCTTTTGACAGTCCCTCCTCCTATTCGACGATCGTTACGTGGCTACACGCCTCATGTCTGGTTCAATGCGAACGGAGGCTGCGCTGGAAGAACTGGAGCGCCTCATTCGAGAGAAGATGCCGATAACGGAGCACCTTGAATTCTCCCTCGCGACGGATGACGAGGGACGCCTCCGGGCCTCGGCGCCGCTCCAACCAAACGCCAACCACATGGGCACGGCGTTTGGGGGGAGCCTAAGTATGCTGGCGACCGTGACCGGATGGGCCATGATGCACCGGGTGGTGCAGGACGCGGTGGAGGACATGAAACGGCGGGTTGAGGTGATTATTCAGGAAAGCGATATTGAATACCTGCAGCCCGTCTGCGAAAACATCTCCGTGATCTGTGAGCCGCCCGACGAGGACGCCGTCGACCGGTTTCAGCAAATGCTGGACCGATGGGGGCGAGCCCGGCTGGAACTCAAGTGCCGAATCGACGCGGCCGGGGAACGGGCTGTAACCTTCATGGGCCGCTACGTCGCATTGGCGAAGGGAGAAGAGTACAATGGCGACCTGATGCCCCAGAACGGAGAAAAATAGCCCGGGTCACAGCGACTCTTCGTAGAGCCGGTACGAGGTTTGCGTCATGCCGAGCCGTTCGTAGGTCGCGCGGGCGGGTTCATTGCCCCGCTCCACGTAGAGGCGAAGGCCGCAGACCTCCTCTTTTGCCGCGGCCCGCTGCCGCACGTCTCGATGCAGGGCCGTATACACCCCCGTCCGGCGAGCGTCCGGCCGCACATACACGCTCTGGATCCACCAGAAGGCTCCGTTGCGCCAGTCGCTCCACTCCGGGGTAATCATGAGGCTGCCCACGACGCGGTCATCGCGCTCGGCAATTAAGTAGAACCCACGGGAGGGAGACTCGAAGATGCCGTCCACCCCCGCGCGTACCGTGTCCGGGTCAAGGGGCTTGTCTTCGGTCTCCTCGGCCATGGCGACGTTGAACCGAGTGAGGGTGTCCCGGTCGTTGACGGTGGCCGGGCGGACCGTGACAGTCGAGGACATAGGACGTGCGAAGTTAGGAGCAAGGGCGCTAATCGGAGCGACTCAACCGGTGGGCCTGTCGAGTGGGCTCCGGAATCTTGTAGCGGGGACTGCAGGCGAGGGTGAGCTGTAGGGCCTCATCGAGCGTAAGTTGGTGGCCCACGCTCACGTATACCGGATTTGTGTTGTTGCGGGTGCGGAGGACGCCGCCCACGGTGTCGCCGTCGTCCACCAGCGGAACGTGACTGCCCTTCTCGGGGCTTAGGTCGCCCTGCGGAGCCCCCACCAGGATGGATTTCGCGACACCAAGCGTCGGATGGTCGATCAACACCCCCAGGTGGCACGCAAAGCCGAACCGGCGCGGGTGGGCGCGTCCGTGGCTGTCCGTCATCAGAACGTCGGGCCGCACTGACAGCTGTTCCAGGGCTGGGAGCACCGGCGGCGTCTCCCGAAAACTGAGCAGGCCGGGCACGTAGGGAAACGGCACTGCACACCGATGGGTGGACCGGTCCACAACCTCGAGGCCCGGAAGCGACAGCACCACGACGGCGGCCTGGGCCGTATCGTCCCGGATGCTGACATCGATGCCAGCCACCGTGTCCGGCGTTGTCGCCAGTGGGGTTTCCTGGACCTCCGACACGAGGCGACGCTGAATCTGCTTCGCCTCGTCGGGAGAGACATCCCAGGGGTGGTGGTGTTGAACCGCGAGATCCATCGGGGCGAGAAATAGGGAAGGGTACACCGACAAAATAGACAGAAGGGAAGCGGATGAAAACGAAAGCGGCGTGAGACCGGAGGGCCCGCCATCAAACTTTCGGGAAACCGGACCGCGCTGGAACCCGCTCCTTTACCAGAGCATTGACAACTATCCGATTCCGGGACGCCCCTCTGTCCCTCTTGGGTCCATAGCTCAGCTGGTTAGAGCGCTACGTTGACATCGTAGAGGTCAGTGGTTCGAGTCCACTTGGACCCACGGCTGCCGCACTCAGGAAGTGTCCTGGGGCGGCTTTTTTGTTGATCGGTGGACCTGTCCGCGCTCACTTTCGCCTCCTGCCCATGGCCGACGTCGACGAACAAACTCACACCCTTACCATCACCCTTCCGGACGGTTCTACGCAGACCCACCCGGTGGGCACGACGGGCCGTGAGATTGCGGAGAGCATTGGGGCCGGCCTGGCTCGCGACGCGCTCGCCATTAAGGTGAATGGCAAGGTGCGCGACCTGGATCGCCCCATCACGGAGGACGCCGAGATTGAAATCCTGACTTGGGACGACGAGGAGGGCAAAGAAACCTTCTGGCACTCGTCGGCCCACCTCATGGCCGAGGCCTTGCAGGAACTCTACCCGGACGTGAAGTTCACCATCGGCCCCCCGATCGACCAGGGCTTCTACTACGATGTCGATCTGGGCGATCAGACCCTCTCGGCGGACGAGCTGGAGGAGATTGAGGAGAAAATGGTCGAGCTTGCCCGCCGCGACGTTCCCTACGAACGGCACGAGGTCGCGAAGGACGATGCGGTTACGTTCTACGAAGAGGCGGGCAACGAGTACAAGCTGGAGCTGATTGAGGGCCTGGAGGAGGGCGAGATTTCGTTCTACAAGCAGGGCGAGTTTACCGATCTGTGTCGCGGGCCGCACATCCCGTCCACCGGTCGCATCAAGGCCCCGAAGCTGCTGTCGGTGGCCGGGGCGTACTGGCGCGGCGACGAAACGAATCCCCAGCTCACCCGCATCTACGGCATCAGCTTTCCGAAGCAGAAGCTCCTGGAGGAGTTTCTAGAGCGTCGACGCAAAGCCAAGGAGCGCGACCACCGCAAGCTCGGGACGGAGCTGGATCTCTTCACCTTCGATACGGAGCAGGTAGGGCCCGGCCTGCCAATGTGGCTGCCAAAGGGCACCACCCTTCGCGAAACGCTCCGCGATTTTCTGCGCGAGGAGCAGCTGAAGCAGGGCTACCAGCCCGTTGTGACGCCGCACATTGGGCGCCTCGATCTGTACCGTACCAGCGGGCACTATCCGTACTACAAGGACGACCAGTTTCCCCCGATGGTCTTCGACGAGGGGGGAGAGGAGGGCCAAGAGGATGGCTACCTCCTCAAGCCCATGAACTGCCCGCACCACGTGAAGATCTATCAGAACGACATGCACTCGTACCGGGACCTCCCGGTGCGGCTGGCCGAATTTGGGACCGTGTACCGCCACGAGCAGACCGGCGAACTCGGCGGCCTCACCCGAGTGCGCGGCTTCACGCAGGACGACGCCCACATTTTCTGCACCCCCGAGCAGGTCAAGGACGAGTTCATCAGCGTTATCGACCTAACGGTAGGTGTGCTCGAAGCCCTCGACTTCGAAGAGTTCGAGGCGCAGATCTCGCTCCGCGACCCCGAAGACAAGAACAAGTACGTGGGCCGCGATGAGCTCTGGGAACGGGCCGAGCAGGCCATCCGCGACGCCGTAGCGGAGACCGACCTCGGCGCACGGGAGGAAGTCGGCGAGGCGGCCTTCTACGGGCCCAAGCTCGACTTTATGGTGGAGGACGCACTGGGTCGCGAGTGGCAGCTCGGCACCATTCAGGTTGATTACAACCTGCCGGAGCGGTTTGACCTGACCTACGTCGACGAGACCGACGATCGGAAGCGCCCGGTTATGATCCACCGCGCTCCCTTTGGGTCGCTGGAGCGCTTTATCGGCGTGCTCATCGAACACTGTGGTGGAAACTTTCCCGCGTGGCTCGCGCCGGTGCAGGCGCAGATCATTCCCGTGAGTGACGACTTCAACGATTACGCCGAAACGGTCGCAGCTCAGCTCCGCGCCGCCGACGTTCGTGTGGAGGTTGACGCGGACGACGAGACGGTCGGCTACAAGATTCGCCAGGCCGAAATGCAGAAGATTCCATACATGCTCATCGTTGGAGGCCGGGAGGAAGAGGCCGGCACGGTCTCGGTTCGCTCGCACGACGACGGTCAGCAGGACACCGTGTCGGTCGAGGCGTTCCTCGACCGGGTGCAAGACGAACTGACGCCGAGCCTGTCCCGGGCCTCGTAACGAACCGGTTCGTACGAAATCACTCTTTACTGAAACCTCATAAGAGACTCCTCGTGTCAAGTCGTAACCCGTCTTGTTCTGGGTATTCACCTGCGATCGAGGTAGTCGATTTGCTCATCCGCTGCTTTTTGAAAAAAACTCCCAAGTGCCATCGCTGACGTAGACAAACTTCGCGTAAATGAGGACATTCGTGCCGACGAGGTGCGTGTCGTTGAGCCGGATGGAGACCACGACGTGGTCCCTGTTGAAGAAGCCCTGGAGCGGGCCCGCAATCACGAACTCGACCTCGTGGAGATCGCGCCGGACGCCAACCCGCCGGTCTGCAAGGTGCTGGACTACGGCAAGTACCGGTACGAGAAGCAGAAGGAGGAGAAGCGGCGCCGGAAGAAGTCGAAGTCCATGGAAATGAAGGAGCTTCGCTTCCGGCCCCGCACGGAGAAGCACGACTTTAACTTCAAAGCCAAGCACGCTCGCGAATTCCTGGAGGACGGCAACAAGGTGAAGGCCTACGTCCAGTTCCGCGGGCGCGACATTGTGTACAAAGACCAGGGGATGGACCTCCTCCGGCGCCTGATCGAGCGCCTGCAGGACATTGCCCGTATCGATCAGCAGCCGCAGATGGAGGGCCGCCGCATGACGACCATCCTGGCGCCTCACAAGAACAAGTAGCTCCCGGAGGGGGGCGGAACGGGAACGACGCCCCATGCCCTCCCATAGGGCCCTCCCACACGTGTTGTCTGTCGAACGAAACTCCTGAGGTGTACTCGATATGCCGAAGATGAAGTCCCACAGCGGCGCCAAGAAGCGCTTCAAGAAGACCGCCAATGGAAAAATCAAGCGCAAGCAGGCAAACAAGGGCCACCTGCTCACGAAGAAGAATGCGAAGCGGAAGCGACAGCTTCGGAAGAGCGTGATCGTGGACCACAAGGCCGATGCGGATCGCATCAAGCAGATGCTCTCGACGTAGGCCCTGCGGAGCAGTGGACTGCCCAACCGGATCTGCATCCGTTGTTGGTGGAGTCTTTGCGGACGGCGGGTTGACCCCCTTGCCGTCCGCGTCCTACGTTTTCTCTCTATTCGGATGTTTTGAATCCAAATTTTCTGATCTATGCCGCGCGCAACGAACAAGCCGGCCACCCGCCGTCGCCGCAAGAAGATTTTGAACAAGGCGAAAGGGTACTGGGGCCGTCGCAGCAAAGTGTACAAGGTGGCGAAGCACGCGGTCGAGAAGGGCCTGCAGTACGCCTACCGCGACCGTCGCCAGAAAAAGCGACGCTTCCGGCGCCTGTGGATCACCCGGATCAACGCGGCCGCCCGCCAGCACGACGTGAGCTACTCCCAGTTCATGGGCCAGTACCGGAAGTCGGACCTGGACCTGAACCGGAAGGTGCTGGCCGACCTGGCCGTGCACGATCCAGAGGCGTTTGCGCAGGTGGTCGATCACGTGATGGACCAGTAGCCTGTCGCGCTGGTGCTTCCGCCGAAGCGACTTTTGCAACGGGGTCGCTTCGAGATTGAATCCCGCCCCTGTCCGGCAGGCCGGCGGGATTTTCTTTGTGCCCCACGTCCCGCCGTCGCCCCACTGTCACACCCCTCGTCTCATCATGCCCGACGAAATAGACGCCCTTCGCGAGGAGATGGAGGCCGAATCCATCGAGAGCGAGGAGGACGCCGAGGCATTTCGCATCGCGTACCTGGGCCGCAACCAGGGGGCCATTCCGGCCCTGTTCGATCAGATTGAAGACCTGCCGCCGGAGGAGCGCCCGGAGTTTGGGCGGCGGGTCAACGCCCTAAAGGAGCAGGCGCAGGAGCGACTTGATGAAGCCCGGACCCGATTGAGGCGGGATGAGCAGGCTGGGGACGCCGACATTGACCTCACCCTGCCGGGGCGCCGCGACTTTCAGGGCTCGACCCATCCGCTCACGCAGACGATGGACGAGATCCTTCGCATCCTCCGCGGGATTGGCTTTGCGACGTACGAGGGGCCGGAGATCGAGACGGACTGGCACAACTTCACGGCGCTCAACTTTCCGCCGGACCACCCGGCGCGCGACATGCAGGACACCTTCTTTGTGAAGGATGCGCCGACCGACCCGCCGCCCGTCCTTCGCACCCACACCTCGCCGGGCCAAATTCGGGTCATGCAGGAGGAGGCGCCGCCCCTCCGGGTGGCCGTGCCGGGACGCGTCTACCGCAACGAGGCCATCTCCTACAAGTCGTTCTGTCTCTTTCACCAGGTGGAGCTGCTGTACGTCGACGAGGGCGTGACGATGGCGCAGCTCAAGCAGGTGCTCTACAGCCTGGCGCGCGCCCTCTTCGGCGACGACGTGACGCTCCGCTTCCGGCCCAGCTATTTCCCCTTCACCGAGCCAAGTGCCGAGGTGGACGTGTGGTGGGCCGACGAGGAGGCCGAGGACAACGGCCAGTGGATGGAGATTTTGGGCTGCGGCATGGTCCATCCCAACGTGTTCGAGGCCGCGGGCGTCGATCCGGAGCGCTACACGGGCTACGCCGTGGGGATGGGCGTGGAGCGCATGGCCATGCTCCGCCACGGCATCGACGACATCCGTGTTTTCTACGAGAACGACATTCGGTTTCTGAACCAGTTCTGATCATGGCCCTGGACGGGGCGCGGACAGCGGGACGGGCTGTGTGCAACCCGACACGCCCAAGAACGGGGCTCACGTACAATTTTCCCCTTCTCCGATGGACATTAGTGTTCGCTGGTTAGAGCAATACGTCGACTACGATGGGACGCCGGAAGCGCTGGCCGATGCACTGACGATGGCCGGGCTGGAGGTGGACGGCATGACGCCCGTCGGGCAGCACCTGGACGGTGTGGTGGTCGGCGAAATACAGGCCGTTCGGGAGCACCCCAATGCCGACCAGCTTGTGCTGTGCGACGTGGACCTGGGCGACGGGATGCCCGTCCAGATCGCCTGCGGTGCGCCCAACGTGGCGGCGGGACAGAAGGCCCCCGTGGCGACCGTCGGCACCACCCTTTCACTCCCCGACCCGGACGACCCTGACGCCCGCCAGAACCTCACGGTGGAGGCCCGCGAGTTGCGCGGGGAAGTCTCCGAAGGCATGATCTGTGCCGAGGACGAGCTTGGCCTCTCCGACGACCATTCCGGCATCATGGTGCTCGGGGACGACGCGGCCGTGGGACAGCCGCTCGCCGAGTACCTGGCCGCCCACGACGTGACGCCGGCCGACACCGTGCTCGACATCGAGCTGACCCCCAACCGTCCCGACGCGGCCAGCCACCTGGGCGTGGCGCGGGACGTGGCCGCCCTCGCCGAGACGGAGGTCCGACGGCCTGACGTGCCCACGCCCGAGGCCGGGCAGGAGGTCGCCGACGCGATCGACGTCCGCCTGGAAGACCCGGACGGCTGCCCGCGGTACGTGGCGATGCTCGTCAAAGACGTGGAGGTGCGCGAGTCGCCCCTCTGGCTGCGCCGCCGCCTGTCCGCGATTGGCCTCCAGCCGCGCAATCACGTGGTCGACGTTACCAACTTTGTCCTCCACGAGTGCGGCCAGCCCCTGCACGCCTTCGACCGCGACCGGATTGCTGACGACACAATCGTGGTCCGCCGCACGGACAGAAAAATGGACTTCACGACCCTCGACGATGAGACCCGCACGCTGCCGGAAGACACGCTTCTCATCTGCGACGCAGAGGGGCCGGTGGCCGTGGCCGGTGTGATGGGCGGGGCGAACTCGGAGGTCACGACCGAGACCACCGACGTGCTCATCGAGAGCGCCTACTTTGACCCGTCCACGATCCGGAAAACCGCCAAGGCGCTCGACGTACAGACCGACTCCTCCTACCGCTTCGAGCGCGGCGTGGACCGCGACGGGCAGGTGTGGGCCGCCGCCCGGGCCGCTCGCCTGATTGCTTCGTTGGGCGACGGCACCGTCGTGCCCGGACGCGTTGACGCGCATCCGCACCCGCCGGCACCGAGGACGGTGACGCTCCGCCCGGATCGCCTCCGGCAGGTCCTCGGGATGGAGATATCGACGGAAGAGATCCGTCGCCTGCTCACGGCCATTGGCTTTGAGTTGGAGGCCGATGGCGAGGCGCTCCGCTGCACGGTGCCGACCTGGCGGCCCGATGTCTCAATTGAGGAGGACCTGATCGAGGAGGTGGCGCGCCTGCATGGATACGACCAGATTCCCGAGCCGGAGCGTGTGCCGGTGCCGAGCCGCGCGCCCACGCTGCGCCCGTCGGAAGCCCTCGAACGCCAGGTGCGCGGGCTGCTCCGCGGCAAGGGCTATCGCGAGATCTACACGAATAGCATGCTGCCCACCGAACGGGCCGAGCAGTTCAACGTGCCGCCGGCCGGCAGTCCGGAAGGCCCCGTCGTGGAAACGAAAAACCCGATCTCGGAGGAAATGGCGGCCCTGCGTCCCCGCCTGCTCCCAGGGGCAATTGACGTGATGCAGCACAACCGCAACCACGGCCAAGAAGCCCTCCGCTTCTTCGAAATCGGACACGTGTACCGACGAGCGGAAGCCGACGAAGACACTCTGGTGCCGGGATTTGACGAGCACCCCGCCCTGCTGATCGCTCTCAGTGGGCCCCACGCCCCCACCGGCTGGGACACCGATCCGCGGACGGCCGATCTGTTTGACCTCAAAGGCACCGTGGAGGCCCTCCTCGACGACCTGCGTTTGCCGGAGATTGCGATCACGCCGTGCACCGAGGGAGACAGTTCGATCACGACCCACCGGCTCGACGTGGCGGCGGGGGGCACCCCCCTCGGCACAGTGGGCCGGGTCCATGACGACGTGGCGGCCGACGCAGACCTTGACGCCCCGGCCTTTGTGGCCGAGTTCAACTGGGCCACGCTCGTGGAGCAGGCAGCCCCACAGCTGACGCGCTCGTACGCGCCGGTGAGTCGATTCCCCGTCGTGGATCGCGACCTGGCCGTGCTCGTTCCCGCCGACCAGCCCGTGGGTCCGCTCCAGGTCACGATTCGGGACGCCGGAACGCCCCTCCTGCGACGCGTCGACGTGTTTGACGTCTACGAGGGGGAGGGCATTCCCGACGACGAGAAGAGCGTCGCGTTCACGCTCCGTTTCGGCGCGGACCGGACACTGACCGACGAGGAAGTGGACGAGCAGATTGAGTCCATCGTGGACGCCCTGGAGCATCAGCACCACGCCACCCTCCGACAATAACCCGCAGCCCTCGGCTCATGGAGCAGCGATGGAAGTACCCATACATTGCCATTGTCATCCTGGCGGTCCTGCTGATGTTTAGCTGAGGCGCAGGATGAAGGCGAAGAACGCAAAAGAAGGAGACGATTCGGGCAAACCACAGAAAAACCGCCCTGGAGTTTGAGTTGGTGGGCGCTGTCCCCTATCGTACTTTCTAAAGACGCCTCAAGCAGTCCTTGAACTGACCGGGCGCTCCGGCCCCTCGTGTCCTCATCCATTCCGGGCTTGCTATGAACGACGCGCTCGACAGGTCGCTGCCCGATCCGGATCGTCCGCCCTCCATGCCGGAGTCTACCTCGTCCGAGGAGGCGTCGTCTGACCCCGGAGTCTCGAACGAGAATCGGACCGCCCTGGCCTCTGAAACGGATGTCGACCCGGCGAAGGCACCCGAGTACGATTTGTCTCACCTTCCGGAGGCGTACCGCGACGCGTTCCGGCGGCTCCACCGTCAGGTCGAGCGGGCCGCCGACACCATCGATCGGTTGCGCGCCGAGAACGAGCGGCTCCGCGAAAAAAATCAGGAGCTCGAAGCGCGCCCCGTGCTTCCCGACGACAAGGCGGTGCTGACGCTCGACGACGATCCGGAAGCCCTCCGTTCCCGCATCTCCGAGTTTATCGACGCCATTGACGACTATTTGGAGGCGACGGATCCCGAAGACACCACCGAGGAAGACGCGCATTCGGAGGTCGCGGAGTAACGGTCACCCCCCTGCGTCCGCTCATCGTCCCCACGCCCCCTATGGCCGAATCCGACAACATGAAGTCCATTCGGGTTCACATCCTGGGCCGTGAGTATGCGCTGCGGGTGCGGGAGGAAAACGAGGCATTTACCCGAGAGGTGGCGGCCTTCGTGAACGCGCGGATGGAAAAGTTTAAGGATGCACATCCGGAGCAGGCCGAGCTCACCACCGCCGTCATTACGGCCCTTGCCCTTGCGGAGGACCTCCACGACCTGCGAGACGACATCGACGCGGAGCACGATACGGTTCGTGACGAGATCAACAGCCTGAGCGATCGACTGGAGGCAAGCCTGGAGCCGTCGCCGGCGGCGGAAGAGAGAGAAGCGTAGGTGCGGGGCCCGCGAGGCCTCCCAGTTCCGTGGAGAAATCACGACCGGAGTCGATTCGGCGCGCAACGTTTTCCGGTCCGGACCGTGGCATGCTGACGCGTCATCGTCTCGCCTTCTGGTGCCGAAGTCCTCATGGTCAAGCTCGACGGCGTCTCCATTCGGTTTGGAGACGAGGCCCTCTTTGACGACCTGTCGTGGACGCTGTCCCCGGACGGGGGCCGCATCGGCCTGGTGGGGCCGAATGGGGCCGGCAAGACCACTCTTCTCAAGCTTATCGACGGACAGATCACGCCCGACGAGGGCCGCATCGTCCGCGAAGGGGTGTCGATTGGGTACCTGGAGCAGGATGTGCAGTCGCTTCCCGATCATCGTACGGTGCGCGAAGAGGCCCTCCGCGCCTTCGACCACGTGCTGGCGCTGGAAGAAAAGGAGCAGCGCATCAGCGAGACCCTCGACGACATCGACCATGAGAGTGGGGAGCACAAGAAGCTCCTCGACCAGCTGGGGCGAGTTCAGGAGGAGCTCAACACGTACGAGTCGCACCGCCTCCGTCCGCGGGCGGAGGCGGCACTGACCGGCCTCGGCTTCGACCCCGACGCCCTCGACCGTCCGCTCCACACCTTCTCGGGCGGGTGGCGCATGCGAGCGGCCCTGGCCCGGCTTCTCCTGGAAGAACCCGACCTGCTGCTCCTCGACGAGCCGACCAACCACCTCGACATCGAGAGCATTGACTGGCTGGAAGGCTACCTGCAGGGATATCCGGGCACTGTCATCCTGGTGAGCCACGATCGGTCGGTGCTCGACCGGATGGTGACCTCCATCGCCGAGGTCGTGCGGGGGCGCCTGCTCCACTACGACGGCAACTACTCTGAGTATCTGCAGGCGCGGGAGGAACGCTACGAGCGATGGCGGCGCGAGTACGAAAATCAGCAGAAGCGGATTAAGGAGATCGAGGCGTTCATCTCCAAATTTCGCTACAACGCCTCTCGGGCCAGCCAGGTGCAGAGCCGGATCAAGAAGCTGGAGAAGATGGACCGGATTCCGGCGCCGCCCGACGACGATCCGGCGCCGCATTTTCGGTTCCCCGACCCGCCCCGCTCCGGCGAGATCGTGCTGGAGCTCTCCCCCTTCAGCAAAACCTATGACACCGAGGGCGGTCCCGAGCGTGTCTTTCAGAACGCGGGGCCCCTCACCATCGAGCGCGGCGACAAAATCGCGATGGTGGGCCCAAACGGCGCGGGGAAGTCCACGCTCGCTCGCATTCTGCGCGGCGTCGAGTCGTTTGACGGGGAGCGGACGGTGGGGCACAACGTGAACATGTCCTACTACGCTCAGCACCAGGCCGACACGCTGGCCCCCGACCAGACCGTGTTCGATGCCGTCCGCGACGTGGCCCCCGATCGACCGGCCACCGAGCTTCGTAGTCTTCTCGGCGCCTTCC
Source organism: Salinivenus sp. (assembly GCA_046540815.1). GTDB lineage: Bacteria > Bacteroidota > Rhodothermia > Rhodothermales > Salinibacteraceae > Salinibacter. The sequence continues at coordinate 765 of JBKHEM010000019.1, read as the reverse complement.
TGTTCACCGACGACGATGCGTTCAAAAATGTCCGCGTGCTCTCCGGCGGCGAAAAGAGCCGCGTGGCCCTGGCCCGCACGCTCCTCTCCGAGGCCAACTTTCTTATCCTCGACGAGCCGACCAACCACCTCGACATCCAGTCCAAAGAGGTCCTTGTGGAGGCGCTCCAGCAGTACGAGGGCACCTTCGTGCTCGTGAGCCACGACCGTCATGTGCTCGACGCCGTGGCCGAGCGAATCTGGCGCGTGGGAGGGGGGACCGTGCGCACCTTCCTGGGCAATTACTCCGACTTCCGGTGGCAGGTGGAAGAAGGCTCGGCGCGTCCGCTGGAAGGCACAACGGCGGCCGCCGAAGCCTCCCAATCGGCGCCGGCCCGAAACGGCACCGACCGTACAGGCACAAAGCAGTCCCCAGCCACGACGTCTTCGCGACCCACCGACGGGCCGTTTGCCGATCTCAACTCGTACCAGGTGAAGAAAAAGCTGGAAGAGACCGAAGAGCGGATTATTGAGATCGAAGAGCGACAGGAAGAGCTGGAAGCCAAGATGGCCGACCCGGAGGCCTACGCGGGCGACGGCGTGCAGGCCCGCGACCTGTCCGACGAGTACAATGCCCTAAAACGAGAGGTGGCGTCGCTCTACGAGGCGTGGGAGCAACTCACCGAGCACGTCATGGCCCTGGAGGACGACTAGTGCAGTGTCAAACCTCAGTGTTGTCTCGTCATTCCGGCCAAGGCTCCGATAGGAGCCGCCGAGCCGGAATCTA
>JBKHEM010000018.1:0-28793 GCA_046540815.1 Salinivenus sp. | reverse complement strand
CAGAAGCAACTCGGCCGAGGAGGGGGGAACCCCTCTTCACGCCTCGCCTTTAGTTGGCGGTCTCATATTTGATTGTAGCCACTTGTTCGACAGGCCTAGCGCGGCCCCGTCGATGCTTGTTCCGGGGGATGCCTTCCGAGGAAACTCGGGACGGACGGGGACGAAATCACCGACGCCGCCGGTCCTGGACGAGAGCTGCCCGTTCACCCGACGAGGCTTTTCCACGTGATGGCCCACAGTCATGAGCCTCATATCGTTCGGTCAGACGAACGGGTGTGGGAGACTCACTCGGAGGCAACTCGTTCAGGGGGCTCTTCGGTGTCTGCGCTCTGTGGAAAATCCACCCCATGGGTTCCTCTTCGGGGAACGATTTGATGGCCTCATGCACTGGGGAAGACCCCCTTCTCTGTATCGTTCCGACACCAGGACTGCAACTTGGCCTTGGCCGCCTCGGTCCCCAATGGACCGCCTTTTCTTCTGCATCCCGCGGGTGAACCGTCGCTTCGCCTCCCTGAATTCATCGTCGAAATCGCCAACCCACATTCTTTCATGCCTCCGCACGTGGCCTTTATGACGGTGCAGTACGACCACGTACAAAGTGGACCGGGAACGTTTGTGAACTATGTCGAGTCGCGCTGCGAGAATGTCGAACTGACCATCTTCTCGCAGGATCTTGCGACCCCCGATGCGCGTCATCGGCAGGTTGCTCCCAGTCCCTTGGCAGGATGGCCGGGCGGACAGTTTGCTCGCTCCTGGGCCTACCAGCAGGCATTGGCCGAAGCCCAGGAGGACTCTCGTTTCGACTTGGTTTGGTACAACAGCTCTCCGAAGACGGGATTGTTCTCGGTCCTGCTGGAGCGGGAGCGGCCGGTGGTCCTCATGATAAATGATTATAACAATGCGATCAGCCGGTTTCCGCTGCAGAGCCGGGACGTGTTGGGGGGAAAGCAGTCGATCCTGCGCCCCCTCTGGCGTGTGTTTGAGAAGTGGACCCTTCGTGCGTGCGACGCTGTGGTCGTCAACTCCCGGTTCATGAAGAAGGCCGTTGTGGATTGGTATGGTGTTGAGGAGAAGAAGCTTTTTCTGCTGTACAAGGCCGTCGACCTCGAGACCTTTGAGTTTTCTCCCGCCCGGACCCTGGAGGAGCCCGTTGAGGTGCTGTTCGTCAAGAAAGACCATCGCCGGGGAGGACTTCCCGAGTTGATCGAGGCGCTCAGCCGACTGCCAATCGAGGTGCAGCTGACGGTGGCCGGTCCAGCAGACGAAGACAGAGAACCGATTGAGCAGCAGGCCCTTGAGCACGACTTTGAATCCGCGCTCCACTTTGTAGGCCGCGTGTCACGCCCTCGCGTGCGGAACCTCTTTGCCACACATGATCTGTTCTGTGTTCCGTCCCGGGCGGAGGCCTTAGGGGTTGTCTTTTTGGAAGCCCTGGCGTCCGGGATTCCCGCAATCGGAACCACGGTTGGGGGAATCCCGGAGGTGCTCGATCATGGACGGGCCGGGTGGATGGTTCCCCCCCAAAGCGCTCGGGCGCTCCAAAACACAATTGAAAAGGTTATCCGTAATCCGAAAGTGCGGGAGCGAAAGGTGGCACACGGACGGACCCACGCGGAGACGTTTTCGGTAGGACGGATGGTTCGGCGCATGGAAGAAATCGTCCAACACGTTCTACAAAGACAGTCGGCACGCGAAGGGTCGTCTGCCGATACAAGGTCCCCCACGTAGCCGTGCAAAGAGGGTGCTCCGAGCGTCTTTCAGAGCAAGCGACGAACGACGAGTGCAAAGGCTCGAACCCCTCCTCATACCTAACGAGTTGGCTGCTTCGGCGTATGCTGACCTGAAGATTGCCTCCGTCGGTGTATTGAAAGACGCCCGGCCGCAGTTTCTCTCCGACCGAAGAGCTCATTCTTCAGGTACGTTTGCGTGTCTACGGGTGCAGGGCACGAAGGCTTCGGTGGTTCATCTTGAATATGGGAGAGCCCATGACTCTGTCCAATCAAATTGAAAAGCGAGTATTCATCGTAGGATGTTCTCGTTCGGGAACGACGGTCTTGCAGGTATCGGTCGCGTCTCACCCTCGCATTACGTCGTTTCCCGAGACCTTTTTCTTTCAGCGGCTGCCCGGGTGGCTTGGGCGTCCGCCCTTGTGGCTTGGTATCGCGAACGAGCAGGCCAGGCCCGTGCTACGGGAGGTGTTGAACATCATCGGACGCCCGGATCTTGAGGATCGCATTCCGACTTCGTGGCGGCTGCGACCGTACGTGGAGACCTATCTCGACATTCTGGACCAGGAGGCGCTCCGGGCGGGAACCGATCTGTGGGTTGAAAAAACCCCTACGCATGTGCATCGCTTGTCGCTCATTTTGTCGTACGTGCCGAAGGTTCACATCATTCACATGATTCGGGATGGGCGAGACGTGGTAGGGTCCATTTGTCATCGCGCCCATACGTATAGCGACAGCTTTTCGGACAAACAGAAAGACCCGGCCTTCGGAATCAAACGCTGGAACCGGGCTCTTCGGGAGTCGACTGCGTATTTGGGGCAGCCGGGGCACACGTTTGTCGTCTACGACCAGTTTGTGCAGGATCCGGAGCCGTCACTGAGACGGATCTGCCGGGACCTGGACATTGAGTACGCCCCCCAAATGAGGACGGGAACCGAAGAAGCGGCGAAGACGGTCATTCCTGAGCAAAAGAAATGGATTGAGCGGGCGAAAACACCGCCCGAGCCACGCGAATCAAAGTTTGAGAAGATGTTTTCGCCCTCTGAACAGAAACGGATCGAAGAGAGACTCAACCTTGAGTTGTTTGACCGCGTTCTCCGCAAACTGGCGTAGATGTGTTTCTGTCTATCACGATTCGCTCCGGCCATCGCGCAGTGCAAACCCTCCACGGGGTGCTCCAGCGACACGTTTTCCGGCTGCTCGTATTTCCACCTTCCTGTTTATGCCAGTTGCTTGAGACTGAAGTGTACTTGTGTGGAAGGTCCCCGAGGGCCTCGAAGAACTCGGCGACTCGGAGGATTGGATGAGGCCCCGTCCAAAACTCGGCGTGTCCGAGCCCTGTGACCGAAAGAAGAGCGGGAGGTTGCCGACTTTCAGGGGGGCGGCCAGTGAACCTCAGCCCAGTTCTTTAAAGGTGCCCCCTGCAGATCCTCTTTTGGGCCAGGGTCTTCTCTGCCCACTTTCTATCAAGCACATCCCTGTGGACTGTTTGATCAACTGAATGAACCTAACGGCACAGGCACCTCCTTGCACCGGACCCCGAATCCCAGACATCGTTATCCCTCATTCAGTGGGTCCAGCATGAAAACTACACCCGGCGCAAGATCTTCGATGGTGTGCTGGTAGAGGGCAGTCGCCTGACAATGAGTCTCCGCTCGGATGCACCGCCGCGGAAAATATGCACGCCGATCTTCACATCTGGTATTGGGAAAGTGCCTATCCCTCTTTCAGTGTCGGAGGTAGCGGCTTAATCGGTACCGAGCATAACGGGGACTACAGTGACCTCAATTGGTCTCCTTCTATCGAGCAGGCTGTGGTGGCGCACACGGGGGTTCAGCCACCCTACGGCCACAAGATGATGAGGTGAGAATCCGAAACTCAGAATGTGTACCCGAATGTCTCGATGTCTTTTTCAAACCGCTCTGCGATGAGACGACGCGTTCGTTGAGTGTAGCACTCTCGGTAGTTGCTCGACGGCGATTGTGGGTTTTCGTTCAATCGCTTGTTGGAAAGTGAGACCCGTCCCGAGGTCCGTTCGTAAATCTCATCGATGGCTGTTTCGAAGTTCTCAACTTTGTAGACATAGTCCATCGCAAGTGCTCCATCTTCGTCGCATAGCCAGTCATACTGGTTCTCGTGGAGCGTGGGCTGACGACACGTGTCGCTCGCGTAGAGGTGCTGCTCACAGAAAGCCTCGAACGACATCCGATCTGCTATGTCGCGTACTGCGTTGACCCCCTCGTTCCGGTAGTAGAGCGAGACCGCCCGAGCCCAGGGGTTGCGAACCGCCGCGAACTTGAAAAAGCTCTGATAAACCTCCTCGGCCCGTTTCCGCACGTCTGCGTTGGTGGGCACATCAGGGTTCGGGAAGGTCTCGTTTTTTCCCAATGTCTCACGGAGTAGAAACGCGTACAGAGTATCGCGGATTTGTAGAATATCAAGATGGGGATTCGGAATAAGTGCATCTCCTGGCTCACGGATTTGTACGCGAACAGTCGTCGACCCTGTCTTCGGGATAGCGACGAAGATACAACGTTTATCAAAGTTGACTGCCTCGTTCAAGATAAAGTTTTTTTCATGGGAGTAGTCGCAAAATATCTTGCGAGCTATCCTCGAGAAGAAGGATCGTATCATATATTGAAAGTAAAATGTGGTGGGTTTTTGCTTTAATTTTTAAGGCGAATTAAACGGATACGTTCCGTATTTAGTGTAACTGTCCCCTAGTGAAATGCCTTCGATGGAAGAAAGTTGAAACGAACGAATCGTCCCTTTCGTGAAACCAGCCTCCGATACAGTGTCACTCCCACTTCCACGGAGGCGTTGTGCCCCCTGACTCCGATTCACAGGTTCCCATCTTTCTGGACCGACTGCTGAAGCTCTTTCGGTCTTCGTCGGAGGAGGAGCCGCGGTCCGACGACAGGCACAACGGCATGGCCATCACGGTGTGCGTCCTGCTGTCGGTTGTGCTGTGGCTCTCGCTCTCCCTACAGGAGCGCCGCACCGTTAGTTTGGAGATGCCCGTCGCCGTTCCCCAGTTGGCGGAAGATCAGGCCTTTGCGGAACTGCCGCCCTCCACGGTTACGGCCCGTGTCCAAGGGAACGGGATGGAGTTGCTTCGGCTTCTATTTTCGCCCCCAACCGTGGAGGTTGAGGCCAACGGCGAAACCGTAGACGTGGGAGAGGCCCTCCAGCTGTCCCAGGAATCGGATGCCCGCGTCGAAAGTGTGACGCCCCAGACCATTACCGTGGCGACGGAGCCGCGGGTCGAGCGTCGAATTCCCATCCGGTCGGAGGTGACAGTGCGCCCGGCCGAGGCGTTCGAGTTGATCAACGAGCCCACCCTCCGGCCCGATTCGGTGGCGGTGACGGGCGCGGAGTCCGTGGTGGAGGGACTCAAGGCGTGGCCGACCCGCGCGCAGAACCTTACCGACGTGCGCGATACCGTCCGGACGACGGTGCCCCTCGCCGACACGCTGTCGGGGTTAGTAACGCGGGCCGAAGACGAAGTGACGCTCGTTGCGCGCGCCGGGAAGTTTTCAGAGGACTCGCGGGAGGTGAAGGTGGAGGTGACGGGGATCCCCTCCAGCCAAGAGCTCGTGGCGCTGCAGCCGTCTACCATTCGCATTCGATACCGCGTGTTGTTTGACCAGTTGTTTCAGGCACAACGGGCCTCAGGCTTTTTCGCGACGGTCTCGTACAGCCAAATTCGGTCGGACACGACGGGGTATGTAGAGCCGCAGATCCAGGTGCCGTCGGGCCTGGAGATTCGCGACCCAGAACCAGTGCCCGCCCGCCTGCGGTACTACACGTCTCTCTCCGGAAAGTAGGAGCGGGGCCGTGGGCCTGGGGGCGCGGCCGTGCACCTGCCCGGCGGGTGTATTGGGAAGCGGGACCGGCGAGTTGCGGTGGGCAGGGGCGCCGTTGATCCGGGGCGCACGGAGGGGCGGACCGACGGTTCGCGTCAACGACCTCGAATGAATTGAAGCGGGCTGTTGTATGCTCAACCTGGCCTTTGCTGTGCTGTGCAGTGTTGGGATCGGAATGATCTTCAAGCACGCGGGCCGGCTTCAGTTGGACCGCACGGCCTTGCTTACCGTCAACTACGCCGTGGCGGTGGGGGTGGGCGGTGCGCTGGTGGGCCTGGGCGAGCGCTCGGTGGACGTGGGGTTGGAGCTCTCACCGGCTTTGCTGGCGCTGAGCGTGGGGACGGGTGCCTTGCTGATTGCCGGTTTTTTTATTTTGGCCGTTGCGACCGACGAGGCGGGAATGTCGCTGGCGACGGGGGTGATGCGGGTCTCTGTCGTGATTCCGTTTCTTGCCTCGTGGTGGATCTGGAATGAGGTTCCTTCCCTCGCGCAGGGGATGGGCATGGTGCTGGCCGCCGTGGCGTTTTTCCTCATCGCCCAGAAGGAGCGGCGCCCGGAGGCCGTGCCCGTGCGGTCGGCAGCCGGGCCGGGGGGCGAGGAGGGAGGCACGCAATCGGGGGCGGCGTCGGCACCGGCCATCGACTGGCGGGCGTTTGCCGTGCTGGCCCTGACGTTCTGCTCCGGTGGGGCCGTAGACCTCTCGATGAAAACCTTTGAGGAAGGCTTTGGAGACACCAACAGCCGCGTGCTGTTTTTGATGGGGGCGTTTGGGGTCGCCTTCCTGATCGGGGCCGTGATCGTGGGGCACCGGGCGCTCCGACACGGCCGATGGCCGGAGGGGCGAACGGTAAAGTGGGGCACCATTCTGGGCGTGATCAACTACGGTTCGTTGGAGTTCCTTCTCCGGGCCGTCGAGGTGCTCCCCGGAACCGTCGTGTTTCCGGCCAACAACATTGCAATCATGGTGCTGGCGGCGGCGGTCGGGGTCTTTTTCTGGAAGGAGCATCTCTCCCGGGCCAATCGCATAGGGATTGCGCTGGCGGTGGCGGCCCTCGTGCTGTTGCGGCTGTAGTCGGACGCGCACATCGGTTGTCGTATTCCTCGCATCCATTCTCCCGCTCCTGTGACTCGACGTGAACGTGTAGCTGTTGGCGTAGGACTCTTCCTCGGCCTCCTCCTGGCTGTGGCCGTCGTGTGGTGGCGCGGAGGCCCCTCGGAAGCGACGGTGCGCCGCACCGTGATCACGACCGTGGAGGAGGAGAGCCCGGCATCCTTTCTCGTGACCGGCACGCTCGACCTCCACGTGGAGGTGGCGATCGATTCGGCCGAGTACCTGACCCCCGACTGGCTGACGTCGATGCTGAAGATGACCCAGCCCGGGTCCCTTGCTCTCCTGCAGGGCCAGTCCCGTACGCAGGTTCGGGTTCCGGGGCGGGTGTCGTACGGGTTTAACGTCCGGGACGTCGCTGCCGAGCAGATCCATTTGTTAGAGGACGATGTGGTACAGGTTGAACTGCCATCCCTGTCGGTGCACAGCGTGGAGCCGAACCTGTCTCGGCTGGAAGTAAACATGAGCAATGAGGGCTGGATGCGCCTCTTCCCGTCCGAAACCAATGAACAGGTCCGGGGCCAGGCCCTCTCGGCCGTCGAATCGGCCTTTCGGGAGCAGGCGCAGCGCCGCCTGGATTCGTCCACCCAACCCCGCGTAAACACTGCCCGCGCCCTGGAGGCAATGCTGCGCCCCGCCCTGCAGGCGGCCGGGCTTTCGTCGCCTCGTTTTCAAATTCACGTGGGCGACCGCCTTACGCTTCAGCCCAGGGAGTGACGGACAACTTTCAGTCTGACGTGAAACTGCGTCACGGGGGGCATGTACGTTGTGTGCGTCTTTCCCTCGGCCGTTTGGGGCGGGGGCGTTGATCGTGTGCTGGCAGAATCTTTATGACTGAAAACGCGGCTTCACAGACTGGGGATGACGGGCCGGCCTACGTGGATACGCCGTACGGAATGGTCACAGCCTCGGGGCAATGGTACCACATCCCAGAGGCCGACGTCCGGGAGTATGCGGGCGAGGTGTTGGAGCATGTGTCCCTCGATCAGCTTCTGCGATGGGCCGATGTGTGGGGCCGCTCGCCCCGCACACTCACGGCCTGGCTGCTGCCGCTTTTGCTGTGGGGCCTGCCCGTTGGATGGGCAGTGGCGAGCGCGCTGGGCGTGTTCGTCGGGTGGGCGCTGGTAAGCCCGGGCCTCCCAACCCTTCTGGGAGCACGGGTGGGTACGGTGCTCGATTACGGGATTATACAGGCGCTCTACTACGTCTTTACGCTCAGCGTCTTTGCGGCTCAGGATCACCTGTGGGCCGTGGGCGTGGGGCTCGCCGGGTTTGTGCTGTTGCGGTGGGGGGTGCTCCAGTGGGCACTGCGCCCCGTGCTTCGCCCCGTCTGGCGGCGACTCTATCCGCTGCCGATCACGGACCAAGTGCTCCGGGGGCTCATTGTACGGGTGGCGTTAAAGCACCGCCTGGCCCTACCCCAGGTGGACGCCATCACGAAAGACATTATGGACAACTGGGGCTCTCATTCCGACGGGGACAACGGGAACCGTCCGGACGCGTGAGCGCACCGATTGAGAGGTCCCGGTTATCGTTTTGAGGAATCTTCTGGTTTATGGTTGACTCTGACATTTCCACAGCGCCGAGCACTGAGACGAACGGCTCGCTCCGTGAAGCCCTTGCGGAGCGGGTGCGGGCGGCTGTCGACGCGGCGGAGAAGGCGTCTCCCCAGGTGCGCCGGGTGGCTGTGCCGGGGGGCTGGACCCTCTCACCCTTGGACTGGATACAGGCGCAGCGCCCGGCGGCGGGCGTCTACTGGTCGGGGCGCGACAGCGCCCGCACGGTGGCAGGCGTCGGCACCGCCGATGTCATTCGGGACGCGGAGGTGCCGGTGGACTACGCTCGGCTGGACCGCCGGCTGACCACACGGACGCAGACGGCCGATCCCGGGGCACGCTGGTACGGTGGCCTTCGATTTGATGCCCCCCAGCCCCGCGCTCCCGACTGGCCGGACCAGAGCTGGCAGGCGTTTGGCACCTATCGTTTCGTCCTTCCTCGGTTTGAGTGGGTCGTGGACAACGGGGCGACGGCCCTCGCATGCAATCTCGTGCTTCCTCGAGACGCAGAACGGCTTGACGCCATTCTCGACGCCATCGATGCGCTCGTCTTTCCGGACGCGACCCCCGTTCCAGACCTGCCCCGCCCACTGGGCCGGGCGGACACGCCCACCCAGGAAGGGTGGACCCGTATGGTCAACTGGGCCCTCGATGCCATTGGCAACAAGTCGCTCGACAAGGTCGTGTTGGCCCGTCGCGTGGCGCTGGACCTGGGCACGCCCCTCGATCCGCTTCAGGTTCTTCAACAGCTGCGGGGGGCCACGGAAAACTGTTTTCACTTTGCCGTGCGGCCGGGGGACGGCCCGGCATTCGTGGGTGCATCGCCGGAGCGGCTGTTCCGCCGCCGGGGGCGAGACGTGCGAAGTGAGGCGGTGGCAGGTACCCGCTCGCGCGGCAACACCCCAGCGGCCGACGCGGTCCTGCGCGATGAACTCTTTCAGAGTCCGAAGGAGCGTCGAGAACATGCCTTCGTCCAACAAGCCATCCGGGCCGAGCTGGAACGCCTGTGCACGAGGATCGACACGCCGGAGGCCCCGGGTGAGCTGGTGCTGTCCCGGAGCCGCCACCTCCACGCCCCCCTCTCCGGCACGCTTCAAGACGGCGTGGGCACGGTGGATCTGATCGAAGCCCTTCACCCCACGCCGGCCGTGGGAGGGGTGCCACAGGCAGAGGCCCTTGCGGCCATCCGGACCCAAGAACCCTTCGACCGCGGCTGGTACGCTGGGCCGGTGGGCTGGGTGGGCACCGACGCCGCAGAGTTTACGGTGGGCATCCGGTCCGGGCTCGTTCAGGAGGCACGGCTTGCGCTCTTCTCGGGCGCCGGAATCGTCGAGGGATCGGTGCCGGAGCGGGAGTGGGAGGAAATTGAACAGAAAATTGGGGACTTCGCCGCGGTTCTGGACCTTGGTCAGTGCGAGAACGGAGAAGCCTCCCACGGTTAGCCTCTTCCCCACGGACTCCCCAACTCGCCCGTGTCTGCTCCGCTTGATGCCCCGAACGTCACATATCTCTGGGCCCAGGTGCTCATCGAAGAACTGGTCCGGAATGGCGTCCGCACGTTTTTCGTCGCGCCGGGCTCGCGCTCGACGCCCCTTACGGTAACGGCGGCGCGCCATCCGGAGGCGGAGGTGACCCTTCACGTGGACGAGCGCGGCGGGGCCTTCGCGGCCCTGGGGGTGGGACGCGCCACCCAGCGCCCGGCCGCCTGGATTACGACCTCGGGCACGGCCGTCGCCAACGGGCTGCCCGCCGTCGTGGAAGCGTCGATGGACGGCGTGCCGCTCCTGCTCTTAACCGCCGATCGCCCCCCCGAGCTCCGCGACACCGGCGCCAATCAGGCAATCGATCAGGTCAAGCTCTTTGGGCGCTACACCCGATGGCACGTCGACCTGCCCCCGCCGACCGACAACATCGACCCGGCGTACGTTCTGACGACGGTGAATCAAGCCGTGCACCGGGCCGTGCGCCCGCCGGCCGGACCCGTGCATCTGAATTGTGGCTTTCGAAAACCCCTGGAACCGATTGAGGCGGAATCGCCGACGGAGGTGCCGGTTGCTGTGCAAGACTGGGCGGAGGCAGACGCTCCATTTACGGAGTACCCAACGCCTACTCCGCACCCCTCGGCGTCGGCCGTAGAGGCCCTCTCGCCACAGCTGAATGACGAACGGCGGGGCCTGGTGGTGGCCGGTCGGCTCCAGACCGACGCTGAAGCCACAGCCGCCCGACGCCTGGCCACCCGGTTGGGCTGGCCGTTGATTCCGGGCCTTACGTCCCGGCTGCGCCTACAGGCGAACGAAATGGGCTCGGCGGTGTCGTACGCCGACCTCGTGTTGGCCTCGGCGTCCTTTCGAGAGAGGTACGCCCCCGAGGTGGTCGTGCACCTGGGCGGGCGGTTCGTCTCGAAGCGGCTTCGTTTCTTCCTTCGAGAGAGTGCCCCCGAGGTGTACGCGGTGGTGCGGCCCGCCCCAAGCCGCCTCGATCCCGATCACCGGGTGACGCATCACGTCGAATCGGGCGTGGTGCCGTTCGTCGAAAAGCTGCTCGGGCATACCGGGGCCGTGCCGGAGGCGTCGTCCTGGCGCTCCGCCTGGACCGATGCCAATGAGCGGGCGGCCGCGGTGGTGAAGTCCCACGCCGCGACGGCCGATGCCCTTACCGAGCCCTTGGTGGCCACAGTTCTTACTGACGAATGCCCCCCCGATCACGCCCTCGTCGCGGCCAGCAGCATGCCGGTGCGCGATCTGGACCGGCATGCGTCCACGGGGAGAGGGACAGTGGCCTACGCCAATCGTGGGGCCAGCGGCATTGACGGCACCGTGGCCACGGCAGCAGGCGTGGCGGACGGACGCGGGGGGCCGGTTACGCTCCTCATCGGGGACCTTGCGCTCTGGCACGATCTCAACAGCCTGGCACTGCTCGAGGATCGTTCGGTCGTTGTCGTGGTCGTGAATAATGACGGCGGCGGGATCTTTCATTTCCTACCCATCCGGGACCACGACGACGTTTTCGACCCGTACTTCACGACGCCGCACGGACGCTCGTTCGCGTCGGCAGCCGCCACGTTTGGCCTTCCCTACCGTCAGCCCGACACCCCGGAGGCCTTCCGGAGGGCCTATCGGGAGGCCTGTGGCCGATCAGGAAGCACCGTCCTGGAAATCCAGACCGACCGAGAGGCGAACCAGACGGTTCATGAGCAACTGGAGCAGGCCGTGGCCTCTGCCGTGGCGCCCGAGTAAGGACGCACAACGTCAGTCGGCCGTCTGCTCGCGGTAGACCGCCTCGATGCAGCTGTCAAGGGAGAGCGCCCATTCGAAGTCAAACGCCTCAAAGCCGTCCAGCCTCTCGGTCTCTTTCATTTCGAAAAGGGAGGCGCCGACCTGGCGCTGCTGGGCGACATGCTCGTGGAGCGCGGAGAGGAAGTCTCGCATCACAAGGAGATCCTCCTGGCCGCCGGTCACCCCGTATTCAGGATTGCCGTGTCCGTGGATGAGGAGGGTGCCGTCCGAAAAGGTGTCGTGGAGCGTTTCTAAGATCTCGATCCAGTGGAGGGAGTCGGCGCCCCCATCCACGTCGATAAACGGGTAGGCGCGATCGAAGACGAGATCGCCGACATGTGTGATGTTTGCGTTCTCGAACAACACGACCGCGTCGCCCCCGGTGTGCCCCGGCCCGTAGTGGCGGAGCGTGATGGTTTCGTCCCCGACCGAGGTGCTCCATTCCTCCCGGAATGTGTCTGTCGGATAGGTGGGTTTCTTCTCGCCGTCGGCAGATTGACGCATGAGGTTAGGGACGTTGGCGTGGGCAATCAGGCGGTCGGCGTGCTCGGAAAAGACCCCGTTCCCCCCCACGTGGTCGCCGTGGTGGTGGGTGTTGATCACCAGATTCAGCCCGCTTGCCGTGCGCTCCTGAAGTCCCTCCCAGCAGGTAGCGGCCGACTCCGGCGACTGCGTGTCCACCACAACCAGGGCGGTCTCGGTGCGTCTGAGGAAGTGGCGACGAGAAAGCATGGATTGATCACATTGTGGCGAATCGAGGGGCATGAATCCATCGTACACGTCACAGATGCTGAATACCACTCGGTTCGTGAGTCGGGTTGTTACGTCCCCAGCAAAAGAGCAGGGCAGTTCGGACCCTTTTTCGGTTTCATGACGACGGCCACCTCTCAACTGCGCGTGTGGATCTGGGCCGCGCGTCCCAAGACGCTGGGCGCGGCCGTGGCTCCCGTCCTGGTCGGCACGGTCCTCGCCGTGGAGGCGGGGGCGTGGCATCCGTGGGCGGCGGGCTTCGCGCTCCTCGGGGCCGTTCTCATCCAGGTGGGCGTCAACTACCACAACGACTACGCGGACTACCTGCAAGGGGCCGACACGGAGGACCGGGTGGGGCCCCTCCGCATTACGCAGGCCGGACTGGTGGCCCCCGAGACGATGCGACGGGCCACCGTGGGGGTGTTTGGGGCCGCTGTGCTGGCCGGTGTCTACCTCATCGCTCGGGGCGGTTGGCCTGTGCTCGCCATCGGGGTTGCGTCGATCGGGGCGGCCATTTGGTACACCGCCGGGCCGTACTCCCTGGCGTCCCTTGGACTGGCCGATCTGGCCGTGTTTGTGTTCTTTGGGCCGGTGGCAGTCGGGGGAACGTACTACGTGCAGGCCCTGGCCTGCCCACCGGAGGTCCTTGTTGTGGGCATTGGGCCCGGGCTGTTTTCCGTGGGCATTTTGCTCGTGAACAACATCCGCGACGTGTCCAACGACCGGGCGGCAGGCAAACGCACCCTCGTGGTGCGCCTGGGCCGCCGGGCGGGGGTGTGGTTGTACGGGGCCTGTCTGGGTGGGGCCCTGTTCCTGCCCGCCGGACTGGTCGCGGCGACGGGCAACCACTGGGGCGCCCTTGCTCCGCTCGTTCTCGCTCCCCTCGCCGTCCGGCACACTCGTCGGCTTGCAACAACCCGGGCGCCCGAGGCACTCAATCCGCTGCTGGGCGCGACCGGGCGCCTGCTGGTGTTGTGGGCGGTGCTCTTTTCTGCCGGCTGGCTGCTGACCTAACCGCTCCGGACCCGTGACGATAGACTCGGTCGATCTTTATCGCTACGCGCTTCCGCTCACCGCCCCTCTAGACCTCGGAGCCAAAACGATCTCGGAGCGACAGGGCCTCCTGATTCGCCTTTCGCTGGCGTCGGGGGCAGAAGGGTGGGGCGAGGCTGCACCGCTCCCGGGGTTTAGCCCCGAATCCCTGGAGCGGGCGGTCGCTCATGCCCGCCGACTGCGGGAGCGGTGGACGGGGCACCCCCTCTCCGCCGAGACGCTTGAGTCCGTGTGGGGCGCCCTTTCTTTTCCGAAGGACGCCCCGGCCTCCGTCCGATTCGCGGGAGAGAGCGCGGTCGTGGAAGCCGTGGCGGCAGCGCGAGACGTCTCGCCGGCTCAGCTTCTTGGCGCCCGTCGAGCACAGGTGGCCCTGAACGCGCTGGTGCGCGGCGGATCGCCACGGGACGTCGCCGAAGACGGACGTCGGCTTCGAGCGGAGGGCTACCGGGCGGTAAAGCTAAAGGTGGGGCGGATGTCCGTGTCCGCCGATGTGGACCGGGTGCGGGCCCTCCGGGAGGCGCTTGGGGATGACGTTGCTCTGCGACTCGATGCCAACCGGGCCTGGTCGGTCGAGGAGGCCCGTGGGTTCTTGGACGGCATTCCACGGGACGAGATTTCGTACCTCGAAGAACCTGTGGCCAATGTCGATCGTCTGCCCGCATTTGTGGAAGAAACCGGCTGTCCCGTGGCCCTGGACGAGACCACCCGGGAGCAGCCCCCTGAGGTGCTGGCGCAGTGCCCGGTACGGGCCGTCGTCCTAAAACCCACGATGCTAGGGGGAGTGCGGGCGGCTCAAATGTGGGCTGCAGCGGCAGAGCAGCGGGGCGTCGATTCGGTGGTGAGCGCGTCGTACGAGTCGGGCGTTGGCACGCGACTGTTGGTCGCCCTGGCCGCCGCCTTCTCGGAGACCCCAGCCGGCCTGTCCCCGTACACCCGCCTTGCGACGGACGTGCTCTCACCTGGCCTACCGATGGGGGCGCCGACGGTCGATCTTGATCGCGTGGCCGGCGCGAGAGTGGTGGAAGAACGCCTTGGTGTTCCGATTGAGTAGTCCTGCAACCCGATCCCCATGCTGTCCCCCCTCCAGCGCCACGCTCGTGCTCGGCCGGCGGCCCCCGCCCTCGTGGGGCCCGACCGGGATTGGTCGTACGCCGACCTTTGCGCGGCAGTGGAGGGGGCTGCCCGCCGGATGCGACAGGCGGGAATTAAAGAAGGGGATCGGGTCGCACTGCGCCCCACGTCGCCTCCCGAGGCGGTCGTTCTGCTGTGGGCCCTCTGGCACGCAGGAGCCGTGGCCGTGCCGCTCAGCCCCCGCGAGCCCGTCGCCGCACAGCAGGCGCAGGCCGAGCAGGTGGCGTGCCGGGCCATCTTGGCGGGCGAAGCGGCAGACGCGTCGTTCAACGATGCCGTTCGTGTGCTGACCGTCCCGGCCATATTGGAGGGCTCGCCGTCCGCCGACGAAGAGCTGCCTGCCTGGAAGCGAGACCGCGATGCCACGATTCTGTTCACCTCCGGCAGCACAGGCCGTCCAAAAGCCGCGCTTCACTCGTGGGCGAACCACCTGTATAACGCAAAGGGCGCCAACGCCAATCTTCCCCTCCGTGCCGGCGATCGGTGGCTCCTATCGCTGCCGCTTTATCACGTGGGCGGACTCGCCATCCTGGTCCGGTGTGCCCTGGCGGGGGCAGCAGTGGTGGTTCCAGGTCGAGACGATTCCATAGCGACGGCGCTCGTCGAGACGCGGGCCACGCATGTCTCGTGTGTCGCCACACAACTGCGCCGCGTGCTGGCGACCTCGCCGGAGCCGCCGCCGGTCCTCCGCGCGATGCTGCTGGGGGGCGGTCCCGTCCCTGCGCCGCTGCTTGATCGGGCGCACGCCCACGGCTGGCCCCTTCTCATGAGCTACGGATGCACCGAGATGGCGTCGCAAGTCACCACGACGATGCCGGGCGCCTCTCGGTCGGCCCTTCGAACGGCGGGCAGTCGCCTTCCGCATCGCCGCCTCCGCATTGGGGGCGACGGCCAGATCCGGGTGGCCGGGCGCTGTCTCTTTCGCGGCTACGTGGAGGACGGAACCATCGTTGACCCGCGCACCGACAGGGGATGGTACCCAACGGGCGACCGCGGCCGCATCGATGCCCGGGGACGCCTCCATGTTCTGGGACGAGTGGACCGCATGTTCATTTCAGGGGGCGAAAACATTCAGCCCGAGGAAGTGGAAACTGCGCTCGAAGAGCTTTCCGGCGTGACGCGGGCCGTCGTGGTGCCTGTGTCCAGCGCCGAATACGGACGTCGACCGGTCGCTTTCATTGAACGCGAGCGCTCCTCGGGGGCAGAGGACGTGCGCGAGGGACTACGCGGTCGCCTCCCGGGATTCAAAATTCCCGACGCCGTGTACCCGTTTCCAGAGGACGTGCAACGGAGGGAGGAGATGAAGATTGACCGAGAGGCCCTGCGGCAGTGGGCAGAAGCGCATACACCCGGTGCACACGACGCAGGAGCCGGGCAGGCCTAAGGTGGCGCCTCGATGCGCCAGAAGAGCCGGCTTCTTGCATTGATGCACGCCATTTTCTTTATTACAGGGCGCACGGGACACAGTGCGCTTTTCATTTTTCTCCCGTTCTGGAAGCGCTTCCGAATATAGTATGAAAAACGCTCCCCACCCTACGCAGTCCGTCACCCCACTCACGTACAAGCGGGTCCGGTTTACACCGCTTCAGATGGAAAACATCCACACGCATTTCCGCTGGAACAATGATCCCGAGCTCAACCGGCTCGACAGCGAAATGCCGTACGAAGAGGAGTCGTTCGGGAAGTTTAAAGAGCGGTTTGAGCAGATTTGTGAACACACGTCGCCTGCCCATCGCGACTTTGAAATCCACGACGATGAACGAGACACGCTCATCGGCATCGCCTACGTCGCTCGCATCGACGCGCACCATCGGCACGCACGCATCGGAGTCACCATTGGGGATCGGGAGTACTGGGGCGAAGGGTACGGCCGCGAGTCCATGCACCTTTTGTTACACTACTGCTTCGACATGTTGGACCTTCACCGCGTCAGCGCGGCGACCTTTGAGTACAACACGGCGTGGCGCGACCTAGTGGAGGGCATGGGCTTTACAAAGGAAGGCACGGCCCGCGACTACTTGTATCGAGACGGGCGGTACTGGAGCAAAGAAAACTACGCCCTGCTGGAATCGGAGTACCGAGCGCAGTACAACGGGACGGCTCCGGCCCTGGTTGAAGCGGCCTGAGGAAAAGGGGACGGGGCGGGAAATGAACCGAGAGCGAGGCCGCGAAAAACGCTACGACATGGATCCGGTCTCATCGTCCGCTCGCTGGATCCACACGACGAGAATGTCGTCTTGGAAGTCCTGTGCGGAGCTTCGGCGAAGGGCGCCGTCGAGTATGGCGTCGATGGGCGCATCCTTGTTGCGCGCCTCTGCGGCAAGTTCACGGACGCCCGCTTCCCCCAACATCTCGTTCCCGGACCCGGGCTGCTCGGTGAGGCCATCGGTGTAGGCGACGAGGGCGTGGCCCGGAGCGAGCGACAATTCAACGTTGGAAAACGACGTATCTTCCTCCAGGCCGAGGATCAGGTCGCTGTGCTCGACGATTTCTGATCCTTCCGGGTGGGCAAGGATGGGCCGGCAGTGCCCTGCGTTGGCGCAGGTGATCGTGTGGTTTGCGGGGTCCCAGTGGAGGAGTAGGAAGGAGGCGAAGGTGTCCTCCAGGACCTCATCGTTCAGCAGCATCTCGTTGATTCGAGTCATGACGGCCGCGGGGGACGCGGAGTCCTGAAGCAGGGTGTGCAGCGTGCCGCGAACGTAGCTCAGAAAGCTGTAGGCGTAAAACTTCGCCCGAAGGCCTTTGCCCATTACATCCCCGATGGTAAGGAAGTACGTGCCGTGATCGGTTTCCACCCAGTCGAACAAGTCCCCGCCGCCCTGCGCCCGCGCTTCGGCGTGGAAGTCGAATCGGTAGCCCTCCACCTCGGGCAGCCGGTCGGGGAGAAGGCGGTTGGAGAAGTCCCGTCCGATTTCTGCGTCGAGGTTCGACTGAAAGACCTCCACTCGTTCCAGGAGGCGTTCCACTCGAGACAGGAGCTGGTCCATGTCGAACGGTTTGGTGATGTAATCGTCAACCCCGGACCGCTGGCCCTGCTTGCGGGCCGGCTCGTCGGCACGAGCGGTGAGGAAGATAAACGGAATCACGCGCGTATTTTTGTCGGACTGGAGGGCCGACTGGAGGGCAAAGCCGTCCATTTTCGGCATCATGATGTCCGAGATGATCAGGTCGGGGGCGTGGGTCTCGACCTGGTCGAGGGCATCCTGTCCGTTGGGGGCGGTTGCCACGTCGTAATGTTTGCCCAGGCGGTGCTTGAGGAGCTCACGGACGGTCCGGTCGTCCTCGACGATTAAAATGGAGTGTTCAGCCATGGGTCGTGGTCGGCGGGAATCGAGAATTCTAAGCGGTACAGCCCATCCTCCTGCTGCACATAGGAAAGGGAGGTTGTGCAGGCGTCCATGATGCGGAGGCCCATGCCGCGATCGGGAAGAGGGTCCACAGGTTTTTTCGACGGCGAAAGCTCCGTGTCGAGGTCGAAGCCGTCGGAGTTGTCAAGCACCACGCCGTGGACGCCTTGATTCACAGCCCGCACCCGAATCGTGACAGATGGAGATCGATCGGCAAAGTGCGCGTGCTCAAAAAGGTTGGCGAGCCATTCTTGGAGCACCACGCGGGCATGGCGCATCGCTTCTGCCCTCGGGTCGGCCTCTGCCTGTGCGTCGGCCCATTCCGTCAGGGTCGCGCGAATGTCATCAAGCGCGTGCTCGAGATTGCCGTATTCGCGATCGATGGTGCACATGCGTCACAGCAGGCAGCCGGAGAAACGCGCGGAAGAGGCCATCATCCCGCCATGGCCTCCTTCGCCGCCTCCACAGAGGGATATTGGCGGAAGACCTTGTACGTGCGGGTGAGTTGAACGACGACCTGGACCGGACGGGACACATCGGCGAAGGCGACTTTGCCGTCGTCCGGAGAAATTTCGCGGTACAACGAGAAAATAGACCCGAGACCGGTAGAGTCGAGCACCTCGGTCTCTGAGAAGTCCAGGATGAAGTTCCGGACATCGTCCTCGACGTACTCTTGAAACGTATCTTTAAAGGCATCGGCGTTTCGAAAGTCGAGGGCTTCGCCCACGTGCACGATGACGGTGTCGGACGTCAGGGACTCCACGTCAAAGCTCATAGTAGGAACACGACTGCTGAAGGGGGAAAGCATTAACCTCGTTGCGTGGAGGAAACCGGAGCGAACCGGAGGGGGGTACGATCACCCGCTGGAGTGGGTCTCATTCCAGGTTCCGAAAGTAAGAAATTGATTCCCCAAACGTAAGGGCGGGGAAATGGAGAGGCATTGGCTGAAGAGCGGCCATGGAGCAAAGAGCAAAATGCTGGGTACAGCCCTACCTCATTTACTCGGACTAAACCAGTTGTGCCTATCGGCTGGGAGATTCCGCATGAGCAAACACTGGCTCGTCCTGGGACTCCTTCTTGTGGTGTGTTGGGGCATGGGGTGCGAGCGTCGGGGCTCGGGGTCGGAGGACCCGGAAGCCGATTCTACCGGACCGGACGGCCCCAACCAGGTCACCTGGGACGCCCAGTTTACCATGGAGGAGGCGGGGCGGCGCCGGGCCATCATTGCGGCACGCCGAATGGAGCAGTACGATACAGAAGACAGCACCTACTCGGTATGGCGCGCCCTGGAAGATCCCAACCGCGTGCAATCGTTCGTGTTCGACGCGCAGGGCGACTCGTCTGCCACCATTGTGGCCGACAGCGTCGTTTTCTTCAACCAGGAGGGACGCTACGAGGCGTACGGCAACGTCGTGGTGACGACGGAGGAGGGCCGCCGGCTCGAAAGCGAATACCTGACCTGGAACCAACGGGACCGGACGATTCGAACGCGCCGCTTCGTTCAAATCACGACCCCGAACGAGTCGGTGCAGGGAAACGGCCTCATTGCCGACGAAGACTTGGAGACGTACCGGATTGGTCGGTTCCGGGCCGAAGTGGAGGTCGACGATGAGTCCTGAGGTGTGGAGGGAGAGGAACGAGCCGGATGGGCGGTCAGTGTCCATCGTTCGCGCTCCGGTTTGGCACCGGGGCAGTGTTCGCGGACCCTATGTGCTTCTATGCAATCCTGGCCCCTTCCCATGTTGTGGTGGTGGCGTGCCCTCTGGGGCGTCGCCCTTGTCGTGATGGGACTGGCGGGAGGGGCGTCGGGGGCAGAGGCACAAGTCCGCCCCGACTCGGCCGACCGCCCCGTGTTGCGGGCCCCGCCCGCCGGTCCCGATTCTGTTCGGCCCGACGACGTGGCTGCGCCCCCGACGGACACGTCAGAAGAGGAGCGCGCCCTCGTCAACGCCGACTCGCTAAGCGCTCAAACTCTAGACGGAGAGCGCGTCCAGGACTTGTTTGAGAGTGTCTTTGTCCAGCAAGACACCACCCGTCTCCGCTCAAACTACGCCCGCCGCTTTCTGGACCGGGACCGGTTTCTCTTCGCCGAGGATGTCGTCATCTACGAGCGAGGGGACACCCTTCGGGCGGACACCGTGCGCTACAACAAGAACACGAAGGTCGGCCGTGCCCGGGGAAACGTAGAAATTACGGACGGCGAGGTTGTGGTGCGGGCGCCCCGGGCCACGTACTATACCGAGTCGAAACGGTCGGTCTTTCCGGACAGCATCACGCTGGTAGACAGTGCCCGTACGCTCCGCGCCCAGCAGGGCACCTACTGGTCCGAGGACAAGCGCGCGGAGTTTGAAGGACGGGTGCGACTCACGGATCCGGAGACGTACCTGGAATCGGATTCGCTCACGTACTTCCGCGATGCGGAGCGCTCGATTGCACGGGGCGACGTGTTCATCCGACGAGTCGAGGAAGACGAGTCGGAGGGTGGGGCGTCTGTCCCTGACACGACAGCGCGTACGTATCTCTTCGGGGCCTGGGCCGACAATCAGGAGAAGGCGCGCTACAGTCGCGTGGAGGGGCGGGCCCTGCTGGTGCAGGTGCGCTACGACAGCACGGGGGCACCGGACGACACGCTGGCCCTGCGGGCCCATCGGATGGATGCCTCCCGATCCGACACCCATCGGCGACTGATCGCCGTCGATTCTGTTCGCATCTGGCAGTCCGATCTGGCCGCGGTGGCGGACTCCGTGGTGTACGATCGGGTCCTGGCGACGGGCCCGGCCGACACCACGGCGGCACCGCAATCCGTTCCGGACTCGGTTCGGGCGCGGCCGCAGGACCGAGGCGAGCCGAGGGAGCGCCCATCAGAAGATCCCGTCCTGCCGGGAACCGACACGCTGGCGGCGGACTCTAGTCTGTTTCTTGCTGACTCGACGACCGGAGCGGACCCCAGTGCCCCGTCGCCCGCGTCGGACCCTGCCGACACGACTGAGGCGGCTCGCGCAGACCCTGCGGGTCCCCCGTCGGATACGGCCCGTGGTACGAGAGAATCCCTTCCGTCTTCTCAGTCCGCCTGGTCGCGCCCGACCGCCGACAGCGCCGGGGCCCTTCCGCTCGAAGAGACTCGCCTGTTTCGAGAGCCCGTCACCTGGTTCGAGGAGGCACAGGTCTGGGGCGATTCCATCCGGGTTCGGGCGCGCAGCCGAAGCCTCGACACCGTCTTCGTCCGAGGATCGGCCTTTGCCGCCCAGCGCGACACCACCCTGGATCGCATCCACCAGCTCTCGGGGCGTACGCTCACGGCCTTCTTCCGGGCCGATACGCTCCGCCGCATCCAGGCTCAGCCCAATGCGCGGGCCATCCGCTTCTTGGCCGACGAGACGGACGCACTGAGCGGAGCGCTTGAGACCTCCGCGGATCAGATTGTGCTTCGGTTCCGAGACCAGCAAGTGCACCGGGTCAGCGTCCTGGGCGGGGTGGAAAGCACGCTCTACCAGCGGCCCGACCTCATTCCGGATCCGTTGCGGCTAGAGGGATTTCAATGGACCCCGGATCGAAAGCCGACCCGACGTGAATTGCTTGATGAGGACCGCGTGCGTCGTCGCCTGGATCTCGCCCCCCGCCGGCCGCCGGTGGCGCGGCGAGCGGACGTGAGCCCCGCATCGCCCTCGAACCGGCGGGACGCAGGACAAACAGCCGCCCCGGCCCATACAGGGGCCTCCCGGTCGGCCCCGGACAGCACCGCGTACGTCCCGTTCGTGCCGCCCTCCGTGCTGCCCGAGGCCCTGCGAGCCCCTGTGCTGCCCCGGCCCGACCCGCCACCCACTTCGCCCCCGGATCCTTGATTCTTCTTTCCCACTCATGGACGCCACTGCCGATCGCGACACGCCGATGACGCTCGCCGCTCGTAGCCTCACGAAGCGCTACGACAAACGTGCCGTGGTAGACGACGTGAGCCTCGACGTACAGCAGGGCACCATCGTGGGCCTTCTTGGGCCCAACGGGGCGGGCAAGACCACCACGTTTCACATGATCGTCGGCATGACGCGCCCCAACAGTGGGCGCATCGTACTGGGCGACGACGACATCACGCGCCTGCCGATGTACAAGCGGGCCCGCCGCGGCATTGGATACCTCGCCCAGGAAACGTCCGTCTTTCGGGAGCTTACGGTCGAGGAAAACCTCCACGCCGTGCTCGAATTTCAGTCCATCAGCGCCGAGGAGCGGACCGAGCGCGTCGAGTCTCTAATCGACGAGTTTGGGCTGGACCGGGTCCGCCACTCAAAAGGATACTCGCTGTCTGGGGGGGAGCGGCGGCGCACCGAAATTGCCCGCGCCCTGTCGACGCGGCCGCGGTTCTTTCTTCTTGATGAACCGTTTGCAGGGGTGGATCCCATTGCAGTTGAAGACATCCAAGACATCGTAGCCGGTCTCAAAGAGCGAGGCATCGGGGTCCTGATTACCGACCATAACGTCCATGAGACGCTTGCAATTACCGATCGCGCGTACTTATTGTACGAAGGGCGCATTCTGAAACACGGGACCGCAGAGGAGCTCGCCACCGATCCGGAAGTTCGAAAACGATACCTCGGGGAAAAATTCTCTCTGGACCGGTACTGAGCACGCCGAGCGGGTTCTCACCTCCGGCCGTTCCTCCATTCTGACGGCCTGTTCTGCGACGGCCCGTTCTACGATCATTCTTTGTTCTTCTCGTTTCTCCTTTTTTATGTGCGGAATCGTTGGCTACATCGGCGACAAACAAGCAGAGGCTCTTCTCCTCACAGGACTAAAGCGACTGGAGTACCGAGGGTACGACTCGGCGGGACTTGCCATTGTCGAAAATAGTACGCTACGGGTCGAAAAAAAAGAAGGAAAGGTTGACGACCTCCGGAAGGCTCTTTCGAACGGATCGATGGAGGGCACGCTGGGAATTGGGCACACCCGGTGGGCCACCCACGGCCCTCCGAGCGACGCAAATGCCCATCCGCACGTAAGCAGCGACGGGGCCTTCGCGGTGGTGCACAACGGCATCATCGAGAACCACGGCGTCATCAAAGAGAAACTGCAAGAGAAGGGGTATTCCTTTGAGAGCGAGACGGATACGGAGGTGCTCGTCCACCTGATCGAGGAGGTAAAGCGGGAGGCCGGTCTTGCGCTCCCGGAGGCCGTCCGGCAGGCCCTCACGCAGGTGGTGGGGGCGTACGGCATCGCCGTCGTGTCGCGGGAGGATCCGGATCTGCTGATTGCCGCCCGGAAGGGGAGTCCGTTGATTCTGGGCGTCGGGGACGGCGAGTATTTTATTGGATCGGACGCCGCTCCGCTCGTGGAGCACACGCGACAGGTGGTGTACCTGAGCGACGGGGAGATGGCCACGATACGGCGCTCCGGATACCAGGTGCGAACCATTGAGGACGAGCCTCTGGAGAAGGAAGTCCACGAGCTGGAGTGGAGTCTGGGTGAGATCGAAAAGGGGGGGTACGACCACTTTATGCTCAAGGAGATTATGGAGCAACCCAATGCCCTCGAGGACGCCATGCGGGGACGCATCCAGCCCGAGGAAGGGACCATTGTGCTTGGGGGGCTGCACGACGTGTGGGATCAACTCCGCGATGCCGATCGCATCATCATTGCGGCCTGTGGCACCTCCTGGCACTCCGGACTGGTGGGGGAGTACCTCATCGAAACCTTTTCTCGGATTCCGGTGGAGGTGGAGTACGCCAGCGAGTTTCGGTATCGGGATCCCATTATCCGGGAAGACGACGTCGTGCTCGTCATTTCGCAAAGCGGCGAGACGGCCGATACCCTTGCGGCTGTCCGGCAGGCGCAGAGCCGGGGCGCACTGTGCCTTGGCATCTGCAACGTGGTCGGCTCCACGATTGCCCGAGAGACCGATGCCGGCGTCTACCTGCACGCCGGGCCCGAAATCGGCGTCGCGTCCACCAAGGCGTTCACCGCGCAGGTGGCGGTGCTGTCCATGATCGCGCTCAAGCTGTCCAAGGGCCGCACCCTGTCGGACGCAGAGCACAAGGAGCACATTCAGGCCCTGGCGGAGGTCCCGGACAAGGTGCGCACGGTCTTGTCCGAGTGCAACGATGCGTTGGAGTCGATGGCGCACGTCTACCGCTACGCCTCCAACTTCCTTTATCTGGGGCGGGGCTACAACTTTCCGGTGGCCCTGGAGGGAGCGCTCAAGCTCAAGGAAATCTCCTACATCCACGCCGAGGGGTATCCTGCGGCCGAGATGAAGCACGGCCCCATTGCGCTCATCGACCGGTTCATGCCCGTCGTCTTTCTCGCCATGAAAGACAGCACGTACGACAAGGTGCTGTCCAACATTGAGGAGGTGGCCGCACGCGAGGGATCGGTCATCGCAATCACGGACGAGGGAAATGGCGAACTCGACGCGCTCTGCGAGTATGTCCTCCAGATTCCCCAGACGAAGGAGTTTCTCTCGCCCCTCCTCACCGTGATCCCCCTGCAGCTCCTCTCGTACCACATCGCCGTGATGCGCGGATGTCACGTAGACCAGCCACGCAACCTGGCCAAGAGCGTGACGGTGGAGTAGCGGGCTGGGGGCAGTTGATCGGGGCGGCCGCGCATAGGCGACACTGCTGTCGAGGACACCCTCTGTCCGCCGGTCCTCGTGGAGGTCGCAGGAGGGGGCGCCTGGATGTGGAGAGAGGAGAACAGGAGGATTGGCTGCGTTCGGCGGTCCGCGGGCAGGTCGGGGGAGCGCCGTGAGGACGAACCAGCACCCCCGCGGCCCGTTTTACATCGACTGCGCATCCGAGCCTGAACCGCCCCGCTGTTTATGATCGAGCTGGAGAAGCTAGAAAAAATCAAGCGTCGCTTCGAAGAGATCGAGAGCCTGATGGCCGATCCCGAGGTGGCGACCGACCCGAACCAAATGCAGGACCTGGGCCAGGAGCACAGCCGTCTCGAAGACGTGGTGGAGGCAATTGACCGCTACGAAGACATGCTGAACGAACGGAAAGACCTGCGAGACATGGTGCGGTCCGAAAATGGGGAGATGGAGGCTCTGGCCAAGGAAGAGCTCGACGCCCTGGAAAAGCGACTGCCGGCCGTGGAGGAGGACCTTCGAAAGAAGCTCGTGCCGAAGGATCCGGAAGACGAAAAGAACGCGATTGTCGAAATCCGGGCGGGAGCCGGGGGGGACGAGGCGGCCCTCTTTGCGGGCGATCTCTTTGAGCTCTACACCAAATTTGCCAAGCGGCACGGGTGGAGCTACGAACTGATGGACGTATCGCCGGGCACACAGGGGGGCTTCCGGGAGGTAATTTTTGCAGTAAAGGGCGAAGATGTATTTGGGACGTTCAAGTACGAGGCTGGGGTGCACCGTGTCCAGCGCGTGCCCGAAACCGAGTCGAGCGGCCGCATCCACACGTCGGCCGCCACCGTGGCCGTGCTGCCGGAGGCCGAGGAGGTGGATGTCGACATCCGCGAGAGCGACCTCAAGATTGAGACGTTCAAGGCCACTGGCCCGGGCGGACAGTCGGTCAACACGACGGACTCGGCCGTGCGCATTAAGCACATCCCCACGGGCGTGGAGGTCTCGTGCCAGGACGAGAAGAGCCAGCACAAGAACCGGGCGAAGGCAATGCGCGTCCTTCGCTCGCGCATTTACGAACAGAAGCGCCGAGAACAGCGCGAGGAACGAGAGGAGGCGCGGCGGTCGATGGTGGGCAGTGGCGACCGGTCGGCGAAGATCCGGACATACAACTTTCCGCAGGATCGGGTGACGGATCATCGCCTGGAAGGGGGGCAGAAGAATCACTCGCTGCAGACGATCATGGATGGGAATCTCAACCCCATCATCGAGGCCCTGCAGGCAGAAGAACACGCTGAGAAGCTGGCGAACCTGTAGGGGGCCGCGTGTTTCGTGCATTCCGTCGGTCAACGAACTACGCAGTACGCAATACGCAGTACGATCCGGCGGCATCGAAGGGCAAAGACAGCCGGGCACATGTTCCAGGGCTGAGGCGACCCACCCCTGCCGCCCGAATCCTCACCCTGTTTTCAAGGCCTGTCTGCGACCTTGAGAGGGCGCGGTCGTACACACGAATCGGAGTTTTTCCCTGCTCCTCCGCACGCCCACCCGGCGTTCTACGAGGGGCATGAGCGTTTTCATTCCATAGGGATCCACACACACCATGGCAAACACGTATCAGTACGAACTGACGTACGTCATCAGCGGCGTCGTCCAGCAGAACCAAGTGGACGACATCGTACGCAAGGTGAACCATCTGATTGAGGACAATGACGGAGACGTCATTGAAGTCGATGAGTGGGGCAATCAGCGCCTGGCCTACGAAATTGACCGCAAGCGAAGCGGGTACTACGTAAACATGTACTTCAAGGCGCCGGGCGCACTCATTCAGCGACTGGAGCGGGAGCTTGAGATCAACGACGATGTGCTGCGGTACCTCACGCTTCGGATGGATGCGAAAATGAAGCGGCACTACGACAAGCAGAAGCGTCTGCAATCGCAGGACGAGGAGGCCTCGCAACAGGGAGAGGAAGGCGAGGAGGGATCCGACGAGGACACGGATGAGAACAGCTCCTCCCGGGACGACCGAGTCAATTACGAGCACATTGAGTACGTCGATTACAAGGACGCGGACGACCTGGAGCAGTACATCAACAACCAGGGCAAAATTCTGCCCCGGCGGGTGACCGACGTGCCGGCTCGTGTGCAGCGTCAACTCACGAAAGCCATTAAGCGAGCGCGTCATCTTGCGCTGCTTCCGTACGTACAGGAATCGATCCGGTAGCCGCCCTCGGATCCGGCCGTATTGTCTCCAGAACCCAAATTTTACGACGAACCCATGGATGTCATTTTGCTCAAAGACGTGGAGCACCTCGGCGAAGCGGGAGAAATCCACGAGGTCGCCGATGGTTACGGACGAAATTACCTGATCCCGCAGGGCATGGCCCGCGTGGCGACGGACGGGGCCGTCCGCCACCAGCGGGAGATTCAGCGCCAACAGGCGCGAAAAGAGGCCGTCAAGAAGGAACAGGCGGAGGAGCTCAAGAAAGAGCTGGAAGATATGCAGGTGGTGTTCTCCGCCAAGACGGGAGAGGACAACCGCATCTTCGGCACCGTGACGACCCAGCAGATTGCCGTGGAGCTCTCCAATCGCGGGTTTAACATCGACCGCCGCGACATCAGCCTCGACGAGGAAATCCGGCACGTGGGCGTGTACACGGCCACCATCAGCCTGATGGAAGAGGTCTCGGCCTCCCTCGACATTCAGGTGATTCCGGAGGCCGGATAGGGGCCGCGGACTCGGAGGGGCAGTGCCGTTGGTCCGAGGGCGGCGTACCGGAAGCGTGAGTGCGGTGGCTATCCGCCGGCCGAAAGACTGGCGTCGAGGGCCGCGGTGAGGTCAGGCCGGAGGTCGTCGGGGGCCTCTAGGCCTACGGACAGCCGAATCAGCCGCTCGGTGATGCCAAGGGCGTCTCTGGCAGACGGATCCATGTCTCTGTGGGACGTGCAGACCGGCTGCGTGACGAGCGACTCGGCGCCGCCGAGGCTGGGGGCCCGGATGGGAAGCGTGAGACGGTCCAGAAAGACATCCGGATCGGCCTGAGACACGAGTTCGAGGCTGATCATGCCCCCAAATCCCTTCTCAAAGAGGGCTCGTGCTCGCTCGTGGTCGGGGTGGCTCGGATGACCGGGGTACAAGATCCGACGCACGGCCTCGTGGTCTGCAAGATGCTCGGCGAGTGTTTGGGCCGTCGCATTGTGACGCCGCATTCGGACCCCCAGCGTCTTCAGGCTGCGATGGAGTAGAAAGCAGGCGTGCGGGTCCAGGACGCCGCCGGTCAGGGTCAGTGTGTGCCCCACTGCATCCAGCAGAGAGGAGGGGCCGGCCACAACGCCCGCCGCAACGTCCGAGTGCCCCCCGAGGTATTTCGTGGCCGAGTGGAGGACCACGTCAAAGCCGAGGGTTGACGGCTGCAGGTTCACGGGAGAGGCAAATGTGTTGTCGATAACCGCCTCAAGGTCGTGCGCGTCAGCAAAGGAGGCCATCGCTTCCAGGTCGGGGACCTCCAGCAGCGGATTCGTGATCGATTCGGTGTAGAGGACCGTCGTCTTGTCAGTGAGGGCGTCGGCCCACGCCGCGCGTGTGTCGGGGAGCACCGAGTAGTCGATGTTGAGGCGGGGCAGGAGCGTGTCGAAGAGCTCCAGCGTGCCCCCGTAGAGGGTCCGAGGGGCCACCAGGTGGTCCCCCGCGTCGAGCAGGGTCAGGAGGGCAGAAGAAAGGGCGGCCATTCCGCTAGCGGTAACGAGGGCCTGTTCGGTCTCGGTCAGTGAGGCCAGCTTTCGGTGGAGGGCCTTGTGGTTCGGGGAGTTGTTCAGCCGAATGTACCGGACCGGAGAGTCGGACTCGTGCGCATACGTGGCGGTTTGGAAGATGGGGAGTGAGACGGCTCCCTCGATTCGAGGAGTGGGCTCGCCGTCGTGAAGCGCCTGAGTGTCGAGTGTGGACATGAGTACGCAATCGGTAGCAGCGGGGATGGGCGGCACCTCGGCTCTACCAGGTCCTCGTGTCCGGCTCTGGTCCCGAACGCGGCATCACACCGTGGACGAAAGCGACTGATTGCGGAGGCGAGACGTGAGGGCGGACACGTCCTCCCGCAGCCCCGCCTCCGATTCCATTTTTTCGTCGATCTTGCGGTGGGCGTGAATCACGGTCGAGTGATCCCGTCCCCCAAAGCGAGAGCCGATGTGGGCGTAGGATTCGTCCGTGAGCTCCCGGCACAGGTACATGGCGATCTGGCGGGCCTCGGCGACGGCCTGCTTCCGGGAGCGAGACAAGAGATCGTCGGAGGAGAGCCGGAAGTAGTCCGCGACTTCTTCGATGATGTCGGCCGCATCGAGGGCTCGGGGCTCGTCGTCGGTGTGCTTCCGGAGGAAGCGGCGGGCCGCGTCGAGGGTAAGCCTGCCGCCATCCAGTT
>JBKHEM010000017.1:0-29646 GCA_046540815.1 Salinivenus sp. | reverse complement strand
ATGAAAAATGCCACGCTCGTTTGGCTCCGTCACAGCCTCCGCCTCCGCGACCACCCGGCCCTCGTCGATGCGGCCGAGCACGGCGCCGTCGTTCCCGTCTTCGTGTGGGCGCCTGAGGAGGAGGGCGAGTGGCCGCCCGGGGACGCGGCGCAGTGGTGGTTGCACCACGCCCTGCAGGACCTCGACGAGCGGCTGCGCGCCCGGGGCTCCCGTCTGATCCTGCGCACCGGGCCTACCCTGGATGCCCTCCGCGACTGCCTCGAGGCGACGGGCGCCGACCGCGTCGTGTGGAACCGACGCTACGAGCCCACCCTGGCGGCCCGGGACGCCGAGGTGCGGGACGCACTGGAAGCGCAGGGCATTGAGACCCAGGTCTTCGAGAGTCAGATTCTTCACGACCCTACGGCCGTCGAGACCACGAGCGGCGGGCCGTACCACGTCTTCACCCCGTTCTGGAAAAAGGTCCGCAAGGAGAACCTGCTCGACACGGGCCCACCGCTGAACATCCCCGACCTCCCCGTACCCGAGACGTGGCCGGCCTCCGAGCCGCTAGAGGCCCTGGAGCTCCTGCCCGAGATGCGAGGCGAGCCGGACTGGACCGGCGGCCTCCGCGACGCCTGGACCCCCACGATCGACGGGGCACACGACCGCCTTGACTACACACTGGAGCACGTCCTGGGCGACTACGACACCGCCCGCGACCGACCCGACCGGGACGGCACCGCGCGCCTCTCCCCGTACCTCCACCACGGCCAGCTCAGCCCGCGGCAGGTGTGGCACACCGTCGCGCGCTGGGCCGACGACACCGGACGCCACGACGACGCACGCCCGTTCCTCCGCCAGATCGTCTTCCGCGAGTTTGCCTTCCATTGGCTCTACCACTACCCGGAGACGCCCACGGAGACATACCGCGACAAATTCCGCGCCTTCCCGTGGCGCGACGATGCGGAGGCGGTCTCTCGATGGAAGCGGGGGCAAACTGGCTACCCGATCGTTGACGCGGGCATGCGGCAGCTTTACGAGACCGGCTGGATGCACAACCGCGTCCGCATGATCGTCGCGTCGTTCCTCACGAAAGACCTGATGGTGCACTGGCGGCATGGCGCGCGCTGGTTCTGGGACACGCTCGTGGATGCCGACCTGGCGAGCAACACGTTCAACTGGCAGTGGACCGCCGGCTGCGGGGCCGACGCCCAGCCCTTCTTCCGCATCTTCAACCCCGTCTCGCAGTCCGAGCGCTACGATCCCGACGGCGCGTACATCCGCCGCTATGTTCCGGAGCTGTCCGACCTGCCCGATGATGCAATTCACGCTCCCTGGGAAGAATCCGATGCCCGGCTTCGTGCGTTGGGCGTATCGCTCGGTGAGACCTACCCGCGCCCGATCGTCGATCACGCTGAAGCACGAGAAGAGGCCCTGGCCGCCTACGAAAGGGTGAAATAGCCTGCGAGCACGGAAGCGTGGATGCGTGAAGGGATGGACGCACGACCATACTGCCTCCAGGCTTCTGGAGCCTCCATGCGTCCGAAGCATCCGCGCCCAAACGTTTGTCTCACAGTCCTCGTCCAACGGTGAAAACACTTGAATTTAGCACCACCCTCGACGCTTCGCCGGAAACGGTCTTCGAGTGGCACGCCCGGCCGGGGGCCTTCGAGCGCCTCACGCCCCCATGGGCCCCGGTGCGGCTCGACTCGTTCGAGGGCATTCAGGAGGGCGATCGGGCCGTGCTTCGCGTCGGACCGGGGCCGCTGGCGCTGCGGTGGGTGGCGGAGCACTACGACGTGATCGAAGGACGGCAGTTCTGCGACCGGCAGGTGCAGGGGCCGTTTGCGCACTGGGAGCACGTGCACCGCTTTGAGCCGACCGACGATGGGGGATGCCAGCTGGTGGACCACATCGAATACGAGCCCCCAGCCGGCGGACTGGGGGCCGCCGCGGCACCGTACCTGCTGGAGCCGGAGCTGCGCCGTCAGTTTGCGTACCGCCACCGGGTCACGCGACGCGATGTGGCCCTGCACCGGCACTATAACGCCGACGAACGATCGCTCACGGTGGCCGTGAGTGGGGCGTCCGGGCTCGTGGGATCGCAGCTGGTCCCCTTTCTCACGACGGGCGGCCACACCGTGAAGCGACTCGTCCGCTCCCGGCCTGTGGGCGAGAATGAGATTCTTTGGGATCCGGCGTCGGCGACTGTCGAGGCGGAAAAGCTGAACGGAATCGACGCGGTGATCCACCTCGGGGCCGAGAGCGTCTTCGGCCTCTGGACGACCGCCAAGAAGCAGCGCATCTATGGCAGTCGGGCAGACGGCACGCGCCTGCTGGCGGAGGCCCTGGCGGGGCTCGACGATCCGCCCGACACCTTCATTTCCGCATCCGCCATCGGCTACTACGGCCACCACGGCACCGACATCGTCACGGAGGAGACGGAACCGCGGAAGGAGGGATTTCTGACGGAGGTCTGCAAGGCGTGGGAGGCGGCAACGGAACCCGCCGCCGCGGCCGGCATCCGCACGGTGCAGGCCCGCATCGGAGTGGTGCTGTCCCCGGCCGGGGGCGCCCTGCGCTTCATGCTCCCTGCGTTCTGGCTGGGACTGGGTGGGCGCGTCGGCTCCGCGGACCAGTACTTCCCCTGGGTGGCGCTCGACGACGTGATTGGCGGGCTGTACCATGTCCTCTGGACGGACGAACTGAAAGGCCCGGTAAACCTCACGGCACCAAATCCGGCCCGCATGGACGACTACACCGCCACTCTCGGCGGGGTTCTCAACCGCCCGGCCGCGCTCACCATTCCCGAGTCGCTCCTCCGGGCCGTGGCCGGCGAGGTGGCCGACGAGATGGCGCTGAAGAGCGTGCGGGTGGTGCCGCAGAAGCTCCAGGACAGCGGCTACGACTTCGGGTACCCCGGGCTGGAGAAGGCCCTTCGCCACCTGCTGGGCCGAGTCGAGGCGTCGGACGCGCCCCTCCTCGTGCCGTAAACGGGTGCGAGGGGACGCAATTGGACGGGCCCACCACGCGCCGCTATCTTGGGGCAGAGCACTCGCTGTCTCCTTTCGATATCTCCTTCTCCGATGGATGCTCCGGACGTTCTTGTCGTGGGGGCGGGCCTGGCCGGCCTCGCCTGTGCGCGCCGACTGCACCAGCGCGGACTGTCGGTTCAGGTGCTGGAGGCGTCGGACCGCGTGGGGGGCCGCGTGCGCACCGATACGGTGGACGGCTTTCGGCTGGACGACGGCTTTCAGGTGTTGCTCACGGCCTACCCGGCCCTCCGGCGCGAACTCGACTACGAGGCGCTCGACCTGCACGCCTTTACGAACGGCGCCCTCGTCCGCTACAACGGCGCCTTCCACCGCGTGGCCGATCCGTTCCGCCATCCCCTCGACGTCCCCGGCACGCTCATTGGGCCCATCGGCACGCTGACGGACAAGGCCCGAGTGGCGCGGGCCTGGCGGGATCTCACGACGTCTGCCCTTCCCGACCTCATGGCGCGCGAGGAGCGCACGACCATCGATGTGCTCCGGACCCGCTGGGGGTTTTCGGACGCCATCATCAACCGCTTCTTCCGCCCGTTTCTCGGCGGCATCTTCCTGGACCGCACGCTGTCGGCGTCGAGCCGCATGTTCGAGTTCGTGTTCAAGATGTTTGCGGAGGGACAGACGGTGCTCCCCGCCGGCGGAATGGACCAGATCCCGAAGCAGATGCGCGCCCGGCTGCCCGACGACGCCGTCCGGCTGAGTGCGCCCGTGGACTCCATCGACGACCAAACCGTCACGCTGGCGGACGGCGACACCGTCACGGCACCACATGTCGTTGTGGCGACCGACGCCCCGGCGGCGAATCGGCTGGTGGGAGACGTATCGCCAACCGCGGGACGATCCACGACTTGCCTCTACTACGCCGCGCCGCACTCTCCGCTCGACGATCCCATTCTCGTCCTCAACGGCGACGGCGTGGGGCCCATCAACAACCTCGCCGTGCCGTCGGACGTGGCGCCCGGTTACGCGCCGGACGACCGGGCGCTCGTGTCGGTGACGGTGGTGGAGGACCCGCCGGAGGCCGACGAGACGCTAGAACGGGCCGTTCGCGAGCAGCTCATCGACTGGTTTGGGCTCCGGGCCGGCGGGTGGACGCACCTGAAGACGGTGGAGGTGTCCTACGCCCTGCCCGAACAGGCCCCGCCGTTTCTGTCGCCGCCGGAGCGCGAGGTGCGTCGACGGGAGGGGCTCTACGTCTGTGGCGATCACACGCGCACCGCGTCCCTCAACGGCGCCGTCGCCTCGGGCCACGCCGCGGCCCGTGCCGTGTGGGAGGACTATTTTCCGTAGCGGAGAGCGGGCGCACCCGACATCACGACATCGTCGATCCCCGTTAAGTACATGCTCCTCCTCATCCACGCGGCGGCGACGCTTACGATGCTCGGCGTCATTCTGATGGTGCAGCTCGTGCACTACCCGCTTTTTCAATACGTGGGGGCGGATCGGTACGAGACGTTTCAGGCCGAGCACATGCGCCGCATCACTTGGATCGTGGCGCCGGTGATGACTGTGGAGCTCGTCACGGCCGTGTGGCTCGTCGTGGCGCCGCCGGGTGGAGTGTCCTCATGGATGGCATGGACGGGGCTCGGGCTCGTCGTTCTCATCTGGGGCACCACAGGAGGAATCCATGTGCCGCTGCACGCCCGCCTCACCGACGGGTTCGATGCGGAAGCCCACCGCCGCCTCGTGCGGACCAACTGGGCCCGGACCGTTGCCTGGGCCCTGCGTGCCGTCCTCGTGCTGGGCATGGTGAGCCGAACGTGATCCGGCCCGGGGGAATGTGCCGGGCACGAAACACTTGAGGCAAATGCGGCACGGATTCTACAGAGCAGCGTAGCACATCTTCCAACTCTTCTTCTCCCAGATCCGCACCCTGCCATGAAAGCTGTTGTAGACGACACCGTTCTTGCTGAAAGCGACGAGACTGTCGTCGTGGAGGGCAACCACTACTTTCCGCCGGAATCCCTGAACGACGAGTACCTGGAGCCGAGCGACCATCGCACCACCTGCCCGTGGAAGGGTGAGGCGTCGTACTACGACGTGGTGGTGAGCGGAACGCGAAAAGAAAACGCCGCCTGGTATTACCCCGACCCGTCCGACGCCGCGTCTGAGATCAAGGACCACGTGGCCTTCTACACGACGCAGGTCGAGGTCGCGGACTAGTGCTGCGTCGCCGGGGATGCGTCGGGCAGGGGGTGCGCCTTCTGCCGTCCCGGACGACGTGCCGGGACCGTTGGCTTCTGAAGAAGCCTGGGCCGGACGGGCATAGCGACAGGACGGCTTGCCACAGCACGCGCCCCGCCGAAAGGAACGCCGACCGAGCGCCCTCGGTTTTCGAAATCGTTCACTGTTGTCTCTTCGCTCCGCCATAGCGCATGCCCACAGCCCCTGCTACAACCGACAAAGCCGCGGCGTACGTCGACACGCGACGCCGCATCGAGGCCCTGCTGGACGGCGAGACCGACTGGATTGCGGCCATGGCCACCGTGGCCTGCGAGCTGCACCACTCGTTCGAGCACTACGACTGGACCGGCTTCTACCGGGCGGTGTCGGACGACCACTTGATCGTAGGGCCGTACCAGGGCCCGCACGGGTGCCTCCACATCGACTTCGACCGAGGGGTATGCGGCGCGGCCGCCCGCACGGGCGAGACGCAGCTCTGGCCCGACGTTTCCGAGGCGCCGGATCATATCGCCTGTCAGTCGTCGACCCAGTCCGAGATCGTGGTGCCCGTCCACACGCCCGAGGGTCGCCTGCTTGCCGTTCTCGATGTCGACTCGGACACCCTCGGTGCTTTCGATGAGACGGACCGGGAGCACCTGGAGGCCCTCTCTGGAACCCTCGGCCGACAGTTCCGGGATACAGCCGTGCTGTAGCATGACGCGGCTGGCCGGAAGCAGGTGGGGCACACCGCGCGTCCCGGCGTCGGGGGTGCCCCGGCCGGACCCCCTCGTACTCTGTTGATGATTTTGTTTTGCATGGACGTTCCCTGGCCTCTCAAAATGGCGTGGCGCGACAGCCGCGGCAGCCGCAAGCGCCTCGCGCTCTACCTTTCGGCGATGGTCCTGGGCGTGGCGGCCCTCGTCGCGATCCGCGGCTTTGGGGACAACCTCACGCGCACCGTCGACCGGGAGGCCAAGACGCTCCTCGGGGCCGACCTGCGGCTGGAGGCCGAGGAGCCGTTCAGCGACTCCACGGAGGCGCTCATCGATTCTCTTGGCGGTACGCAGTCTCAGCGCATCTCGCTGGGATCAATGGCGTCCTTCCCAAAAACGGGCGACACCCGACTGGCGGCGATCCGGGCGGTGGAGGGCGACTTCCCCTTCTACGGCGTTCTGGAGACGGAGCCGGCAGACGCAGCGGCCCGCTACCAGGAGGGACAGTCTGCACTCGTGGGCGGCACGCTGATGCGCCAGTTTGACGCCGCGGTGGGGGACTCCGTGCGGGTGGGACGCACCTCGTACGAGATCATCGGGGAGCTCAAGCAGGCCCCGGGCGAGTCGTCGTTCACCGCCGCGGCCAGCCCGCCCATCTACATTCCCCGGGCTTCCCTCGACACCACCCTGCTGGGGCGTGGCAGCCGGGCGGAGTACGAGGTCTACTTCCGGTTCGACGACGACCGCGACGTGGAGCAGCTCGTGGCCGACATTGAGCCGTACCTGGATCGCCACGACATCGACGACGACACGGTGGCCGAAGAAGCGGAGAACTGGCGTGAGGGGCTGGGCAACCTGTATCGGTTCCTGGGGCTTGTGGGCTTCGTAGCGCTCCTGCTTGGCAGCCTGGGGGTTGCCAGCGCCGTGCACGTGTACGTCCGGCGTCGACTCGGCTCCATCGCCGTGCTGCGCTGCCTGGGCGCCTCCGCCGGGCGCACGTTCCAGGTGTACCTCGCCCAGGCCGCCGTGCTGGGCCTGTTGGGGGCCGGCACGGGCAGCCTCCTCGGGGTGGCCCTTCAGGCGTATGTCCCGCGCCTGCTCTCCGACTTCCTCCCGTTCGACGTGGTCTTTGCCGTATCGTGGACGGCCGTGGGGCTGGGCCTCGGGGTGGGCGTGGGCGTCACGCTGCTGTTTGCGCTGTGGCCCTTGCTGGAGGTGCGGGGCGTCTCGCCGATGCGGGCCCTGCGGAGCGACGTGGAGCCCACCACCGGGGGCTGGCGCGATCCGGCCCGCTGGGCCGTGGCCGCCGCCACCGCCGCGGGCGTGACGGGCGTGGCCCTCCTGCAGGCCCCGGAGTGGGAGATTGGGCTCGGTTACGCCGGGGCCGTAGCGGGCGTCTTTCTCATCCTCGCCCTGGTGGCCCGTGGCATCATGGCCGGGGTGCGGCGCTACTTTCCGTCCTCCTGGTCGTATCCCTGGCGGCAGGGCCTCGCCAACCTGTACCGCCCCAACAACCAGACTACCGTGCTCATGCTGGCGCTCGGCCTGGGCACATTCCTCATCATGACGCTCGTGCTGGTGGAGCAGACCCTGCTGGAGCAAATCCGGGTGGCCGGAGGCGAAGACCGACCCAACCTGGTGCTGTTTGATGTGCAAAGCGACCAGGTCGACGGCGTGATGGACCTCGTGGAGGCGGAGGGGGTGTCCGTGCTCGCACAGGAGCCTCTCGTGACCATGCGACTGCGGAGCGTGAAGGGGCGGACCATCGATGAGATCCGCCGGGACTCGACTGCTGACGCGAGCTGGGCCCACGGGCGCGAGTACCGCGTCACCTACCGCGATCACCTCACGCAGAGCGAAACCATTGTAGAGGGCGAGTTCACCGGGCGGGTGGAGGGCAACCCGCTGCAGTCGGGCGAGGCGGTCCCGATCTCGATGGAGCAGGAGATTGCCCGCGAGGACCTGAACGTCGGCATCGGCGACACGCTCACGTTCGATGTGCAGGGCCGACCGGTGACAGCCTACGTCTCCAGCCTGCGCGAGGTGAACTGGCAGCGCATTGGCACCAACTACTTCGTGGTCTTCCCGGAGGGTGTGCTCGAAGATGCCCCGCAGATGAACGTCGTCCTGAGTCGCACGAGCGATGAGGGTGCCGCCGCGGCCGTGCAACGAAATGTCGTGGAAAAGTACCCCAACGTATCGGCCATCGATCTGTCGCTCGTCCTGTCGACGTTTCGCGACCTCTTCGGGCGCCTGTCGTACGTCGTGCGCTTCATGGCGCTCTTCAGCATCCTTACGGGCCTCATCGTGCTGGCGGGCGCCGTGGTGGTGAGCCGATACCAGCGGGCCGAGGAGAGCGTGCTCCTAAAAACGCTAGGAGCGGCGCGGGGCACCGTCCTCAAGATCATGACGGTGGAGTACCTGTTCCTCGGTGCCTTTGCGGCGGCCACCGGCATTGTGCTGTCCCTGGTGGCGGCCTGGAGTCTCTCCTTCTTCGTCTTTGACGGGCCGTTCGTCCTGGCGCCGTGGACCCTGCTCGGGGCGTTCGTCATCGTCACCTCCCTGACCGTCGGCATCGGGCTTTTCAACAGCCGCGGTCTTTATGACCGCCCGCCCCTCGACGTCCTCCGCGCGGAGGTGTAGCTGATCTGCCTTTCATCCTTGCCCTTTGCCATGCATCTCATCGATCAGAGCGTGACCTGCCCGTATTGCTGGGAGACCATCTCACTGAGCGTCGACCCGTCCGTCCGGGAGCAGACCTACATCGAGGACTGCCAGGTCTGCTGTCGGCCCATTCAGGTCCACGTTGTCACGGAGGGGACCCGGGTCGTGTCCTTTGACGCCCAGCCGGCCCAGTAGGTCGGGCCGGCCGGGATCGCCGGCGCGCAAGACCGATACGATTCACCACACACGCCACTGGATTCATCGCTTTGGTTTCCATGAAACAGACGACCGACCAGACGAGCGTCGAGGCCATTCGCGAGCGCCTCACGCACGTGCAGGAGCGCATCGCCCAGGCCTGTGAACGGGCCGGGCGCGAGGCCGACGAAATCACCCTCGTTTCCGTCTCCAAGACGTTTTCGTTGCAAGCTATTGCCAACGCGTATCAGCTGGGACTTCGACACTTTGGCGAGAACCGGGCCCGGCAGCTGCGCGACAAGGCCCGGGAGCGCCCGGGAGCGTTCAAGGGCGGGGACCTTACGTGGCGGATGGTCGGGCACCTGCAGACCAACAAGGCCAAGTTCATTGCTCGTCACGCCGACTGGTTCGACGCGCTTGACCGACCCGCCCTCGCCGAGGAGCTGAACAAGCGGGCCGGCTACAACGAGCGCACGATCCCGTGCCTCGTGCAGGTCAACATCACCGGGCAGGAGCAGAAATACGGCCTTTCGCCCGAGGACACGCACGCCTTCCTCGACCGGTGCGCCGAGTACGAGCGGCTCGACGTACGCGGCCTCATGGCCATGGCCTCTTTTATCGAAGGGCCGGAGGATCGGGAGCGGGTGCGGGAAGAGTTTCGACGGGCGCGGGAGCTGTTTGAGACCTACGACGCCCGCAACAATCCGCAGGTCAAGATGGAGGAGCTCTCCCTCGGCATGAGCAACGACTTCGAGATTGCGATTGAGGAGGGAAGTACGATGATTCGCCTCGGCAGCGCTCTCTTCGGCCCGCGCGATTACGAGTAGACGTGTGCACGCAGCGGCCCCGAGGCGCCTGCTGCGTCCAGTCGTCGGACCGTCCCCCGGATTGCCGCCGGAAGGCTCGTTTCGGCCGGGCGTCCGGGACGGGTCTACAGGCGCCAGGGAGCACGGTGGACGGGGGATGGAGGCCGAAACAGTCGCCCGCCGGCTTAGTGAAAATGCCGCGAACTCGGGGAGGGGATCGGTCTGCAGTCGCCCAGCAGTTGTCCGCAGGACCTGCGTTCTCTACCCTGTAGTTCGCCTTGAACCCGGCATTCGCCTGCCCGGAGGACTTCTTGTGCTCGTCGTCTGTGCTCATCTGAACCGACGCACGCCATGAATCTGACGCCCCTCGACATTCGCAAACAAGACTTCGACAGCAAGCTGTGGGGGTACGACCCGGAGGACGTGGAGGCCTTTCTCAACATGGTGGCGACGCAGTGGGAGGAGATGGCCGACGCGCGCCGCCGCCTGGAAAACCGGGTTCAGGAGCTGGAGCAGCAGATGGAGCACTACCAGAAAGTGGAGGAGGCACTCCAGGAGGCTCTCGACCAGACACGACGCAACGCCGAGCAGCAGCTGGAAAACGCCCGGCAGGAGGCGAAAAACATCGTGCAGGAAGCCAAGGCGGACGCGAAGGACATCAGGCAGGAGGCCCGTTCGCGGCGCGACCGACTGGAGAGCGAAGCCGACCGCCTGGCGGACCGCCGCAATGAGATCGCCGCCCGCCTGCGGGCCTTCCTGCAGTCGGAGCTTGAAATTTTGGAGGGCTACCGGGAAGAAATCCCGGCGCCCGGGACGGCCTCGTCGTCCGGACACACGCAGAAGGAGCGTGCGTCTGAACTGAGCCCGCTGGATGCGTCCTCCGAAGAGACGCCTGCGGAGGGGACGGGGCCGGGAGGGAGCGATCCGGAGCCCGCCGTGCCGTCCGCATCGGCGGGGGCCGAGGAACCGACCCTCGACACCGAGCGGGAGGGGGAGCCGTCGGACGAGTTTCAGGATTCGCTGTCGGACGCCCTGGAGGGGCGACGCTCTGAGGATCGGGAGGGGGACGTGGAGCCGCGGGCCCCCGAGCCGGCCGACGAGGAGAGCGAGACCGCCTCGGGAGAGCCGGCCTCTTCCTCTGAAGAGACGGACGACTCCCCCACGAGTGAATGGGAGCCGACCGCGGAGGCGGACGAGCGGCAGGCGGCCCCCACGGAGCCGACTACGGGGGCTGCGGGCGACGAAGCGGAAGACGAGTCGATTCAAGAGCAAAGGGACCCGTCCCGCGACGCGCCGTGGGACGGCGGATCCGCGTCCGAGACGGACGCGACGGCGGATGAGACCGACGGGCCCGAGCCTGTGTCCGACGCCGCGGAGGGGGCGCCGGGCGAGGAGGAGACTGCGAGCACCGACCGGGATGAGGAGCAAGAGGACGCGTCCACGTCCGGGGAGGGACCGGGCGACGTGCGTGAGTCGACAGACGCCAGTCCCGAGAAAAAGAAAAAAGACAAGCAGAAGGGAGAAGAGGACCAGGCCTCCACAGAGGAAATCGAGAAAATTTGGCGCATCCTCGAAGACATGGAGTAGCATCTGTCCGCGCGAGCCGTTTCTGTGAACCCTGTTGCTCGCCCTTTTTCCCAACTCCCCTCCTGCATGTCCTCGTCAGACAATCCGAGTGCCCTTACCCCTGAGGCCACCGCACGCCACCGTCGCCACGTTGACGCAGCGGCCGAATTTCTCCGTGATCGGGTCGACTCCGTCCCGTCCGTGGCCCTGCTGCTGGGCGCAGGCGGCCCGGCCATCTCCGATTCGGTGGACGTCACGACCACGATCCCGTACGCCGATATTCCACACCTACCCCGTGCAACCGACGAGGGCACGGTGATCGTCGGGACGTGGAACGACGTTTCCGTTGTGGTACTGGATGCGTTGCTGCCGCTGCACGAGGGCTACACCCCGCGAGAAACGGTTTTTCCGGTGCGCATGCTGGCAGCCGCGGGGGTGGAGACGCTGTGCTTGACTGCCGTGGCAGGGGGCATACGGTCGGAACTGGCGCCCGGCGACCTGATGCTTCTGACCAACCACATCAACTTCCAGGGCGTCAATCCGCTCGTGGGGCCGAACGTAGACGATTGGGGGCCCCGCTTCCCGGATATGACGGAGCCGTACGATGGGCGGCTGAACCGGGCCGCCGAAGCGGCGGCGGTAAACGGAGAGGGGGCCTTGCGGAAAGGCGTGTACCTCGGCGTTCTGGGGCCTACGCTGGGCACCGCGGCTGAGTACCGCATGATGCGCACGCTGGGGGCCGATGCCGTGGGCACAGGCCTTGTGCCCGAGGTGATTGCCGCCCGCCACATGGGCCTGCGGGTGCTGGCCCTCGCTCTGATTGCCGATCGGTGCTCGACCGACGCGCAAGAGCCGGTGTCCGTACACGACATGCAGGCGGCGGTCGCGGTGGCCCAGCCAACCCTCCGGACGCTGCTGGCGCCGGTGGTGTCTGCCGCGGCGGGCGCGAAAGAACGGGCGTAAATCGACTGCCGTGGGACTCTTCCGGAGAATTCCCCGTGCACCGTACCCCAGCCCCCTCCAAGGCCCGTGCGGTGCAACGTTTTCCTTTCGTCGATCTCTAAGCGCATGGAGTCTTCCTCCCCCCTCAACGCCCCCTGGTCCGTTCACAAGTT
Organism: Salinivenus sp.; assembly: GCA_046540815.1. Taxonomy (GTDB): domain Bacteria; phylum Bacteroidota; class Rhodothermia; order Rhodothermales; family Salinibacteraceae; genus Salinibacter. The sequence goes on along the minus strand of JBKHEM010000017.1, from coordinate 17,392 downwards.
TGGCGGCACGAGCCTCGCCAGTGCAGACCGCATTCAGCACGCGGCGTCGCTGGTTGTGGAGCAGCCCCGCCCAACGGCGGTCGTGGTCTCTGCCATGAGCGGCGTAACCGATCGTCTTTTGGCCCTGGCCGAGGGCGCCCCACACCGCCCCGGCGACCTGACCGACCGGCTCCAGTCCCTTCTAAGCGAACAGCGGGCCGTGATTCAGGACCTGCTCCCGGACGCGGCCGCCGGGGCGTTGCTTGAGGCCCTCGATGGGGACGCTGAAGACCTGGTGGACGTGCTCCGGGCCACGCGTCTGCTGCGGACGGCCCCGGACGCGGCTCGCGACCTCGTGGCCGGGACGGGCGAGGCCTGGACGGCCCGTCTTCTGGCCGCCGTGTTGCGCGAGCAGGACGTCGACGCCGTTGCGTGCGACGCTCGCGAGGTGCTGGTTGTGCATCACGAACGGATGGGGCCGGTGGTGGACTGGGCCGCCACCCGGGAGCGGTTTGCCGACTGGCACACCGACCACGACGCCGACGTGCTTGTCATTACCGGCTTCGTGGCCTCGACGCCCGACGGGGTGCCCACCACTCTGGGCCGCAACGGCTCCGACCATTCCGCCTCCATCTTTGCCGCGCTCCTGGAGGCCCGGGCAATTACCATCTGGACGGACACCGACGGCGTGATGAGTGCCGACCCGCGCTACGTTCCGGATGCGCAAACGCTCGATGTCCTCTCCTACGAGGAGGCCATGGAACTTGCGTACTTCGGCGCCGGCGTCATTCATCCCCGTACCCTGGCCCCGGCCGTCGAGCACGAGATCCCCATCACCATCCGCAACACCTTTGCCCCCGACCGGCCCGGCACGCGGATTCATCTGGAGGGCGACGGCACCTCCGTCGTCAAGGGCTTCTCGACGGTCGACGACGTGGCGCTCCTCAACCTGGAGGGCAGCGGCATGATTGGAGTGCCGGGGATTGCCCACCGCCTCTTTGACGCGCTGGAGGACGCGGGCGTGTCCGTCATTCTCATCTCGCAGGGCAGCTCCGAACATTCCATCTGCTTTGCTGTGCCGCAGGCCCACGCGCGCCCGGCTCAGGAAGCAGCCGAACAGGCCTTTTACGCCGAAATCGACCGCGGGCAAATCCAGCGGGTGGAGGTAACACAGGACTGTAGCATCCTGGCTGTGGTGGGCGACCGCATGGCCGGAACCCCCGGCGTGGCCGCGACCTTCTTTGGGGCCCTCGGGGAGGCGGGCGTCAACATCCGCGCCATTGCACAGGGCTCCTCGGAGCGAAACATCTCGGCCGTGGTAGACGGAGCGGACGCCCCACGGGCCCTCCGCGCCGCGCACGCTGGCTTCTACCTCTCAAATCAGACCCTCTCGATCGGTGTCATCGGCGCCGGGAACGTGGGTGCGGCCCTGCTCGACCAGATTCGGGACGAAGCCGAGCGCCTGCGGAACGAGCAGGACATTGATCTCCGCGTGCGGGGCATCACGACGACTTCCACGATGGTGCAGGCCGAGCAGAGCGTTGACCTCGAGCAGTGGCGCAACGCACTGGCGGAGGGGCCCCCCGCCGACCTCGACGCGTTCGTCGACCACGTTCAGACCGACTATCACCCGCACACCGTCCTGGTAGACTGTACTGCCAGTGACCACGTGTCCCAGCACTACGCGGACTGGCTGACGCGCGGCATCCACGTGGTGACCCCCAACAAGCGCGCCAACACGGCGTCGTGGGAGCAGTATCAGGCCTTACAAGCCGCCAGCCGCGGGGCTCGTCCCCAGTACCTCTACGAAACGACGGTGGGTGCGGGCCTGCCCATCTTGCAGACGCTCACCAACCTCATTGCGACTGGCGACCGCGTCCACGAGGTGGAAGGCATCCTGTCGGGCACGCTGTCCTACCTGTTCAATGCGTTTGACGGCGAGCGCCCCTTTTCCACCATCTTGCAACAGGCCAAGGACGAAGGGTTCACCGAGCCGGATCCCCGCGACGACCTCTCGGGGATGGATGTGGCGCGCAAGGTTGTGATTCTGGCCCGCGAGATGGGACTGCCGATCGGACTCGCGGACGTCACGATCGAGGGGCTCGTCCCGGACGCGCTGGCGGACGGCCCCGTAGACGAGTTTTTGGAGCGCCTGCCCGAGTACGACGATACAATGACTGATATTCTGCGGACGGCGCAGGATGAGGGCAAGGTGCTTCGTTTCGTGGGGCGGGTGACGCGGGACGGGGAGGCGTCGGTCCGCCTCCGCCGCTACGACGCCGACCATGCGTTTGCCCGCATCAGCCACACCGACAACATTGTTCGCTTCCAGACGGACCGCTACCAGCAGAACCCGCTCATTGTGCAGGGGCCCGGCGCTGGACCGCAGGTGACGGCCGCCGGAGTGTTTGCCGACCTCCTGCGTCTTGCAACGTAACCGAAGGGCCCGGCGCATTCCGAAACGACGAGGGACGCAGGACCCACGGGCCGGAAGCAGCGAAACAAGATCATCCACAAATGGAACCGGACGTCGCCACCGCCCACGCGCCTGCCTCCATCGGCAATGTTGCCGTTGGCTTCGACGTGCTGGGGTGCGCGGTTCAGGCCCTGGAGGATCGCGTAACGGTCCGCCGGCTGGACGCGCCCGCCGTACGGATGGGTCGCATTTCCGGCCTGCAGGCAGAGGCGCTCCCGTCGTCTCCCGCCGACAACACCGCCGGGGCCGCGCTCCAGTCCCTGCGTGCGGAGCTAGACCTCGAGTGCGGCTTTTCGGTGTCGATCGAGAAGGGCATTCCGCTGACGGCGGGGCTGGGCGGGTCGGCCGCGTCGGCGGTCGGGGCAGTGGTGGCGGCAGCGGCGCTTCTGCCCGAGCCGCTGGGGCCCGACGCCCTTCTCCCGCACGCGCTGGCCGGAGAGGCCGTGGCGAGCGGGGACCGCCATCCGGACAACGTCGTCCCGTGCCTCTACGGCGGCCTTGCACTCACACAGTCCATGGAGCCGCCGGACGTGGTGTCGTTGCCCGTGCCGTCCGACCTGCAGATTGTTCTCGTGCAGCCGGAGGGGGCGATCGCGACGCGTGCGGCCCGAGCCCGGCTGCCCGCATCGGTCCCCATCCGCGACGCCACCGCGCAAATGGCGCACGTCGGGGCGTTTGTGGCCGGGTGTTTCCAGGACGACCTGGCGCTGGCGGGGCGGGCCCTGCAGGACCGGATTGCCGAGCCCTACCGTGCGGCGCTTGTCCCCGGCTTTGCCGACGTGCAGGCCGCGGCCCGTGAGGCCGGGGCCCTTGGCAGCTCCTTCTCCGGGGCCGGCCCCACCATGTTTGCCTGGTGCGACGGAGGCGCGACGGCCGATCGGGTGTCCGCCGCCATGGCCTCGGCCTTTGCCGATCACGGCGTGCCCACAGAGACCTGGACCACCGCGGTGTCGTCCCAGGGGGCCCGCGTCCCCGAGGCGGCGTAGCCCGCACACGGACGAGCGCCGGAGGGGGCGCCTCGATCGGGGCCTCTCGCCGACGGGGCGATGAGACGGGTGTCGCGTAGAGGGCGGGGGCGCTACAGTTGCTGAACGACCCACCAGAGCGTCCGGAGGCCCAGCGCCCCGCACAGCAGCACAATACCCCCGCCCAGCGCGTGAAACCAGGTCGGAAGTGGCACGACGGACTGCCGGAGGGTGAGGACAAACAGGAAGGCGGCCACGAGGGGAAGAAGAAGGCCGTTGGCCGCCTGGGCGGCGACGATGGCCGGGAGCGGCTCCCATCCCACGAGCCCGAAGAGGAGCCCGGCCCCCAGCACCGACCCCCACACCGCCCGATACGCCGGTGCGGACGGATCGGTCTCCCAGCCAAACACTTCGCAGATGCCGGCGGCCGCGGCGAGAGGGGCCGTGAGGGCCGACGTAAGACCGGCTGCAAACAGGCCGAGGCCAAAGCAGGCCGTGGCAAACGGACCGGCAATCGGATCCAGCAGGCGGGCAAAGGCGGCGACGTCGGACACTCCGGTAGTGGTGTCGGGGAGGGCGGCGCCGGCGGCCAGAATCGAAAACGACACGAGGCCGCCCACGGGCAGGAAGAAGGCCATGCCCCGGAGCTCTCCCTGCCAGGCCGCCGCCCGATCGTCGGTGTCGGCCCAGTAGCGTTTGGCGGCCGACGGATGGAGGAAGAGGTTGTAGGTGACCACCGTGGTGCCGACGAGGGCAAGGACCCGGAGCCACCCGCCCTCCGGAACCTCAGGCACGAACAGGCCCGAAAGGGCCGCGCTCCAGTCCACCGGAGCCACGAGGAGGCCCGTGAGGAAGAGCCCGCTCATGCCCACCACGAGAGCGCCGAAGATGCGGATGAGCACCCGCAGGTCCAGGAGCAGGATGAGGGCGGCACCTCCCGCCAGCAGGGCCACGATGGGGCGCGGGCTGGCCTCGGGCGCCAGCAGGGCCGTTACGCCGGCCGCGGCCCCCATCAGGTTGCCGAGTTCAAAGGCCGCGCACCCGACCCAGAGCCCCAGCACCACCAGGGCCGTTGCGGCGCCTCGCAGCCACCGGTCCGACAGCTCGGCCCGAATGGCCTCACCGAGCCCGCGGCGGGCCAGGATTCCCGTCCCGGCGGTGTACGACTGCAGCACAAACGCCGCCCCGGTCGAAAAGATGAGCACCCATCCGAGGGCATATCCAAAGTCAACCCCGGCGGAGGCGCACGTGAGCACCGTGCCGGGGCCCACGAAGGCCGCTACGACGAGGGACGACGTGCCGGTGCGCATGGGAACGTGACATCACTGGAGGCAGACCGTCGGCCCTTCCGCAGGGCCATCCGCAACCGTCCTACTCGATCGTCAACTCACTGACGCGCTGTTCGGCGTCCTCCAGGCGGTCGAGGCACTCGTTGGCGAGGGCGACGCCCTCCTCGTACGCGTCGAGCGCCTCTTCCAGGGCGGGCGGGTCGTCCTCAAGGTCTTCGACGATCTGTTCGAGACGGTCCAGCGTCTCTTCGAAGGAGCGGGGGGCGGAATCGGACATGATACGAAGGGTTTTGTGTACGGGACGCTGTGAAGTAGCCCGGCGACACGGAGGATGTCAAGCCCCCAGGGGGTATCCAGATGGTCTGAAGATTGGGGTCTTCCCCGCATCAGGCTGGATGGACTCCGGGCCGGGTGCTATTCTACACTTTCCGCATCTCTTTTCATTCTTGCTACTTGTTTTTCTATGGATCTCGGACTGCAGGACCGCGTCGCCATCGTCACCGGAGCCAGCCGCGGCATCGGCAAATACATCGCGGAGGCCCTGGCCCGCGAGGGGTGTAACGTGGCCATCTGCGCCCGGACGGCAGAGGACCTGCAGGAGGCTGCTCAGGACGTGGAGGCAGAGGGGGCGGATGTGCTGGCGGTGCCGATGGACGTGACGGAGGACGGGGAGCCGGAGCGCCTCGTGCAGGACACCGTCGACCGGTTTGGCCGCATCGATGCGTACGTGGGGAACGTGGGCGGCAACCGGCGCGGCGACTTTGAGGAATTGTCCGACGAGGACTGGGAGGATCTCATCAACCTCAACTTTATGTCTCACGTCCGCGTGAGCCGGGCGGCCATTCCACACATGCGGGACGTGGAGGGGGCGTCGATTTGCTACATTTCGTCCATCTTCGGACGCGAGCTGGGCGGGGCCGGGCTGTCGCTCTACAACACCACCAAATCGGCCCTCATCAGCGTAAGCAAGGTGATGGCGCAGGAGTTGGCGCCCGAGATCCGCGTTAACAGTGTGGCCCCCGGCTCCATTCGGTTTCCGGGCGGCAGCTGGGATCAGCGCGTCAAGGAGAAGCCCGAGGAGATGCAGCAGTTCGTCGAGGAGAACATCGCCATCGAGCGCTTCGGGCGGGCGGAGGAGGTGGCCGACGCGGTCACGTTCCTGTGCTCTGAGCGGGCCAGCCTGATCACGGGCGCCTGCATCAACGTGGACGGCGGCCAGAGCCATTCGTTGATCTAAGCCGATGGCCGCGGCGGAAGCGCGCCGCTACTCGAAGCGTGTAAGACGCACGCGGAGGCGGCGCTTTTGGGTCTCGGCCTTGTGCCACTGAACCAGAATGGGGCTCTGATAGCGTCCCTGCACGATGGTCCCCGTCCCGTTTGACTCGTCCGGGGTCACGAGCAGGTTCACCGAGCGCTTCATGCGGAGGAACCGCTCGGCGGGAACGGCCAGGCACTTGTCGATCACCCGCTCGACAATCGACTCGCTGAGTCCCAGCGTGTCGACCACCTTGTTGACGAGGCGCACGAGGTCGTACTTCGCGTAATTTTTGGCCTTGCCCGGAATGGCGCCGGGATCGCGGAGCATATTGCGTCCCTTCTCGGCCATAAACTGGAGAGGGTCGCGGAGCACCTCGGCCAGGTCGTGCTTCATGAGGAGGGTCTCGTACTCGTTCACCGTGAGGCCGGCGTGTTTCTCGTCCGAGACCAAATCGATGACGACACGCCCCCGGGTGATGCCGCGGGAGGCCAACAGCTCGTGCAGGCGGTCGAAGATGCCGAGTCGGGGATCGCGCAGGCTGACCGAGTCAATGCGATGATTCGAGACCGGCACCTCGATCTGCGTCTCGTCCACCACCCGCTCCTCATCGTAGCCGATGATGGTGGTCTGTCGCTCGCGGCGGTCCTGGTTGTCCTTGTTCACCCCGTCGAGGTCCACAAAGAAGACCGGCCGCGACGGGTCGCTCGGGTACGTCACGCAATTTTCAAGCCCCGAGCCGATGAAGGTGAGGTGGGAGTCGGCGTTGCGGGGCTCGGTGCGGCGCTGTTCGGGGCTCAGTTCCTTGCGCAGGTGCAGTTGGTCGTGCTGGTAGTCGGCGCCAAAGGGAAACAGCTCCTGGAAGGGAGAAATGAACTCCTGCACCTGATCTTCGCACCGGTCCAGGCGGTTGCAGATCGTTTCTTCCAAAAATCCGGCCGTCGTGTGGTAGGAGCAGTAGAACGCCCGGCGATACTCCTCCAAGAAGTCCGTGTCGACGTGACGGTTCACGTCAATCACGTCGAGCCGACGTGTGGGCTGGAATTGGACCGTAAGTTCGCTCGGCGGGGTGGGCATGACGACGGAGAACGGTGGCGTGGAGCCGGCGCAATCCCACCGAAACACAAGGAGAGAAGGCAACCGGTCCCACTAAGTTAACGGCACTCCATTGCACAGGCGTCCGTGTGCAGAGACAACCGGAATCCGTCCGATGTACAGGCGATTCGGGGGGCAGTTCCAGAAGGACGGGTCTCTAAAATGCTCAATTGGAGTCAGAAATGGAAGCCAGAATATGACGAACCTGTTGGAAAGCGAAGTCCCTACTTGTCATCGTTCTGCGGAAGCACCTCCATGATCCGCTGTCCGTCCACAAAGCGAAGGTGGACGGTCTCTCCCGTTTGAAGGGCGTGAGCCGAGGGGACAGGGGTCCCGTTTCGGGTTGGGTAGGCGTAGCCGCGCCGGAGGGGCTGCTCGGGGTCCACGGCGGCGAGGCGGCCCCGGAGGTGATCCAGGCGGGTGTGGGCTCGTTCGAGGATCCGCGTGCCGGCGCGGTCCAACCGGTCGACCAGGCGGTCGAGATGCTGCTGGGCCTCTTCCAGACGGCGAACGGGGCTGTGGAAGGCGCGGGACGACACGAGTGCGTCGACGCGCTGACGGGCGTCGGACAGGCGCCGCGTGACGATTTGGTGGAGCCGGTCGTGCAGGCCCTGGATGCGCTCGGCCACGTCGCGACGATCGGGCACCACGACCTCGGCGGCCATCGACGGGGTGGCGGCCCGCTCGTCGGCCACAAAGTCGGCGATGGACGTGTCCGATTCGTGCCCCACCGCGCTCACCACGGGAAGCTCGGACGCGGCGATGGCACGGGCCACCCCTTCTTCGTTGAAGGCCCACAGGTCCTCGGTCGACCCCCCGCCCCGCCCCACAATCAGGAGGTCGGGGCGCTGGGACGAGTCCGCGGGCACATCGTTGAAGGCAGCGATGGCATCCGCAATCTCCTGCGGGGCGTTGAGGCCCTGCACGGCGACGGGGCACAGCACCACCGCGGCGGGCGGGAACCGCCGCTTTAGCACGGACAGGATGTCCTGGAGGGCCGCGCCCTGGCCTGAGGTCACGACCCCGATGCGTTCCGGAAACGAAGGAAGCGCCTTCTTCCGGTCCACATCGAAGAGCCCCTCCGCTTTCAGTTTCTTTTTGAGCCGCTCATAGGCCTCCTGCTGGGCGCCCTTCCCGGCCTTCCGCATGGCCTGGGCCTGAATCTGCAGGTCGCCCCGCCGCTCGTAGACCGAGGCGTGTCCGTTCACGCGCACCTGCATGCCCTCCTCCGGCTCGAAGAAGACGTACTTCGTGAGGTGCTTCCACATCACACACCGGATTTGGGCGTCCTCATCCTTCAGCGTAAAGTAGCAGTGGCCGGACGCGGCCCGCGTAAAGTCGGACAGTTCGCCCTCCACCCACACGTCATCGTAATGGTCTTCGACTAGGTCGCTGAGGCCACGGGTCAGCTCGGTGACGCTGAGAACGGGATCGTCGGGCGCGGTGGGGGGCATGGGCGGAGCGGTTCGTGATGGATGGAACCGCCTCAACGATTACCCAGGAGGGCAGTTGCACGCCGGGGCGTATAGAGGCTGTTAGAACCGCGGGCCACCGGCACACGATGCGACGGGCCGCGTACAGGCGTGCGACACACTCCCACTCGTCCTCCTGAGCAGTCCGCACGGTTCCCATGTCCGATCCCATCCGCGTTCAGTTCGTGTGCCTCGGCAACATCTGCCGGAGCCCCCTTGCCAAAGCCGTCTTTCGCGACAAGGTGCAGGAGGCTGGGCTGGAGGATCATTTCGAGATCGTCTCCTCAGGCACAAGCAATTATCACGTGGGAGATCAGGCCGATCGGCGCATGCGTCAGACGGCGGAGCGCCACGGGCATTCCCTCGAAGAGCACCGGGCGTCCCAGTTTTCGAAGGAAGATCTGGAGCGGTTCGACCACGTCTTCGTGATGGACAAGAGCAACCTGAACGACGTGCTCCACCTTGACGAGAACGACGCGCACGGCGGCAAGGTGCGCCTCTTTCGCGAGTTCGACCCGGAGCCGGGCGACTACCAGGTCCCGGATCCCTACCACGGGGGGCGACAGGGATTCGAGAACGTCTACGACATTGTGGAGCGCACCTCCGACATGCTGCTGCACCAGCTGGCCGCGGAGTACGACCTGATCGAGACGGACCCGCAGGAGGCCGACGCGGAGAAAGTGTAGCCCCGCTGTCCTGATTGCGTTTCTTTACGTGCGAACACTCACGCCTGGACCCCATGCTTCCGGACGCCCTGCGCAATGCACTGGAGGACCGCCTCGGCATCGTCGTCGACTCAGCTGCGCCTGTCAGTGGAGGCTGCATCGCCAACGCGTCTCGACTTGAGACCACCGGCGCGCCGCTCTTTCTGAAGTACGGCGACGACGCGGTTGCGCGGACCTTTCCGGGGGAGGCCGCCGGATTGGAGGCGCTTGCGGCCGCGGACAGTCCCCTCATGGTGCCGTCGGTCCTCGAGACGGCGCCTCCGGAGGACGGCCGGCCCGGATTTCTGGTGATGGAGTGGATCAATTCGGGGCGGGAGGGGCGCCGATTCTGGGAGACCTTCGGCACGGGACTGGCGGCCCTGCACCGCCACACCGCCGACGCGTACGGGTTTGAGCAGGACAACTTTATCGGCCAGTCGCCGCAGTCGAACGAGTGGATGGACCGGTGGCCGTCCTTTTTTCAGAAGCAGCGCCTGGCCCCGCAGGTGGAAATGGCCCGGGAGCGCGGCCGCTGGCGTGCCGATTGGGATGCCCCACTCGATCGCCTGTACCGACGCCTGCCCGAGCTGCTGCCGCCCACGCCCGAGGCCTCCGTCCTGCACGGCGACCTGTGGAAGGGCAACTTCATGGTGACCGCCACGGGCGAACCGGCGATCATCGATCCGGCCACGTACTATGGCCACCGGGAGGTCGACCTGGCGATGACGGAGCTCTTTGGCGGCTACGACGATCGGTTCTACGAGGCGTATCGCTCGGCGTGGCGCCTGGCGCCCGGCTACGACACCCGAAAGGCAGTCTACAACCTGTACCACCTCCTCAACCACCTCAACCTGTTCGGCGGCGGGTACGCCAACTCGGTCGATCGGACGCTGAGTCGCTTCGCGTGAAGGGGAGAGCTACGGCACGTACCAGATGCCCCGTGCCTGATCCAGCCACTCGCCCACCACAATGTGGGGCAGGGCCAGAATACAGACGAACACGGTGTAGAACGCGACGGCTCCGGCGAGCAGCCCCGCCCCGCCCAGCGGATTGGGCACGAGCGCGTAGAATCCCGCCATGAAGCCAAACGTCACGAGCGCGCCCAGCACCATCGCCGCCCACGTGAGCGGAAGCGACAGACGATCGGGGGCCGGATCCGCATCCGCGATTGCCGTCGTGCGAGCCGTCTGGCGCAGGGTGTACCAGAGCGGAAAGTACAGCCCAACCGCCAGCATCATGGGTACGAACGTAAAGTAAAGCACCAGGAGGGTTGTCTCTGCCAGGTCGGTGAGCCAGTCGGCCGAGAGCCCGCCGACGTACAGCCCACTCCCAAGGTGCACAACGAGGGCCGTTCCGTACACGAGACCCACCGCCGTCTGGGCCTCGGCCAGGTGCGTTGTGAGCGGCAGGGTGGCGCTCGCGTCGAACATGTGCACCATGTACGTGGAGAACATGGTGTACACGCCCGGCCACGCCAGCAGCGGCACCAGCATAATGGCCCCGCCCCGCACAAACGCGGCCAGGCCGCGCTGCCAGCCGTACCGGAGGTGTTCCGTGCCGCAGAGCGCGTCCATGACTTTAAGGCCGCCGTGCCCGCCCTTGATGACGGCGGTCGAGAACGCCAGGGCGAGGGCCCCGACGGGCGCAACGAAAAAGAACCCGACGAATCCGATCAGAAAGGAGACGTACAGAACAAGGTAGCGCAGGCTGAACGAGACCCGCCGGTTGCGCAGGTTTTCGAAGTGCTCGTAGCCGCCGTGGGGCAGGTTGAGGGCCACCATTCCGATGAGATACCCGACCATCTGAGCTGTCATCGACAGCGACACGTTCAGCGCAGCGGCCCCAAGGCCGCCCAGCGTCAGGAGGCCGAGGGCGAGCCGGGACCCCCAGAGCGCCAGGCGAGCCGGGTCGTCGGTGGTCGATACGCGGGCTGTTCGCTGCTGAGGCGAAACGGACGTGATGGAGAGGGTCGACATGGTGGATCGGCTGGGTGATTTGACAACTGCGATCAGGCGTCGGCGGCGATAGCGTGAGCAGCGTGTTCGCCACTGATCAGGCAGATGGGCACGCCCACCCCCGGCTGCGTGTCGGCGCCCACGTAGTAGAGCCCAGGGGCCTCCGTGGCACGGTGGGCAGGGCGGAGGGGACCGGTCTGGGTGAGGGTGTGGGCGAGGCCGAGGGCGTTGCCCTTCGGCTGTCCAAAGTCCTCCGCAAAATCCGACACGCAGGCGTCGGCCTCCACGACGATAGGGTCCCGAAGATCAACGGCGTGTTCGGCGAGGTCGTCGAGCACAATCTCGCGCATCTTGGCGCGCCGGGCCTCGGTGTCCCGGAGGCCGGGGGCGATCGGCACCAGAATGAACACGGAATGATGCCCCTCCGGAGCGAACGTCGAATCTGTTTTCGACGGGACGTGGAGGTAGTAGGCCGGATTGGTGGGCCACGCCGGGGCGTCGAAAATTTGCTCGAAATGATGGTCCCAGTCGGGCGGGAGCACAAGGGTATGGTGCCGGAGCGGATCCACGGAGCCCTCGACGCCCAGGTACAGCAGGTAGGCAGAGGGGCCGTAGGTGCGGCCCTCCCAGTACGCGTCGTCGTGATCGCGCTGGTCGGGGGGAAGCAGGGTGCGCTCCACGTGGGCGGGCGGAGCGTTGGCCACTACCCGATCGGCCGTGTGGGAGTGGCCGTTTGCTGAGACGTGCACGCCGGGATTCAGAGAACGGAGCCCCTGGACGGGCGCCCCGGTTTCGAGCGTCACGCCCAGCTCCGACGCCAGCGATGCCAGCGCGTCGACCAGCGATTGCATGCCGCCCCGCGGGTGCCACACGCCCTGATTGAAGTCGACGTGACTCATGAGGGTGTAGAGGGCGGGCGTGTTGTAGGGCGATCCCCCCAGGAACACCAGCTGTACTCCATGAGCTGCCGCAGCTTCGGATGCTCGAAGTACGTCTGCACGTGGGTGTCCATCGAGCGGAGCAGGGGCAGGGCCCACGCAGACCGGAGAAGGTCCGTGTCCAGCCAGTCGGTCCAGCCCGACCGGAACGGATACACGAAGCGGTCCATCGCCAGCTCATGCACCGCCTCGGCGTGCGAGAGGTACTCCCGGAAGGCATCGGCGGCCCCCGCCTCGTACTCGTCCAGCTTCGGGGCCAGGGCCGACGGGTCGGCGGGGACGTCCAGCCGGTCGCCGTCTTTCCAGAAGATGCGGTAGCTCGGATCGAGGCGCTCCAGGTCGTAGGCCGCGTCCACGGATCGCCCGAAGTGGCTGAAAAAGCGCTCGAACACATCCGGCATCAGGTACCACGACGGACCGGAGTCGAACCGAAACCCGTCGATCTCGAAACTCCCGGCGACGCCGCCGAGATCGTCGTGCTGTTCGAGCACCGTCACGTCGGCCCCGGCGTCGGCGAGGTAGCACGCCGCGGAAAGTCCGCCGATGCCTCCCCCTACAATGGTGATGTCTTCGTCGATGTGTCGCAACATCCCAGGGGGTTATTCTCGGAAGGCGGCCGGCAATGGGGCAGGGAGCAGGGCGTCAAATTTCGGCAACGCACCCGATGTCCCTTTTTTCTCACTACAAAAAAGCCACTGCTATCCTTATTTTTAAGACAAAAAGGTGCGTTTTTCTTCTTTGTAACCATTGTTGAGGTGCTGCCAAGGGGGCGGAACGGAACGTGTGTTCGGGTGGTCGGTGGAGAAGCCGCGTGTTGTCTTTCCGGTTGGCATCGTTGACCCATGTTGCTGTCCAAACGCTGTGAGTACGGACTCCGGGCGATGCTTTATTTCGCCATGCTGGGGGAGGCCTCCGGCCCCGACCCGACCCGGGAGTACGTGTCCATTCGGACCGTGAGCGACGATCTGGACATCGGTTTCTCGTTTCTCACGAAGGTGCTGCAAGAGCTCAACGACGCGGGCCTGCTTACGTCGAAGCGGGGGCGCGGGGGCGGTGTCGCCCTTACGCGACGGCCCTCCGACATCTCAATCTACGATATTGTGGTGGCCCTCGAAGGAGACGAATTGTTCAACGAGTGCGTGTTGGGCCTCCCCGGCTGCGGCGAGGCGGAGCCCTGCCCACTGCACGACCACTGGACCGAAGAGCGGGAGCGAATGGAGGCGAAGTTTCGGGAGACAACGCTCGCGGAGGTGCCGGACGTGCGGCTGGCTCCGTTTGGGGAAGAGGGTTCACAGTTTGGCCCGGCGTCGTAGCCGGGGGCGAAGCCGCCATGCAATTAGGCAGCGTTGCGGCTCGCAGTGTTGATGGCAAAAGAAAAAGCCGACCCGCCAGGCGGCGGATCGGCTGTACGGTCGTCCGAATGTGGAGGCGAGACTACGCGAACGCCTCGGCCTGTTCTTCGGGCACCGGCATCGCTTCGAAGCGGACGCCCCGGTCGCCCGGATACGGCTCGTGGTGGTCGTGCTGGTTGCGCCAGATCTCCTCCGGAATGCCCTCGGGAAAGGCCTCGCACACGGCCTCGTTGTCCCGCTCCCGGTCGAGATGCTGACAGGACTTGCACATTGGTTCGATGTCGTAGGCCATGGTTGAGGTCCGGATTGTGTGAGGGAAGCGACGCGTGTGATAAACCCGAACAGGAGGGGCACGGCTGAGATCCGCCTCGCCCAACATTTAGAGGCAGTCTAAATCTGTGAGAAGATCCATTCCACGCCCTGATTTTCGTCGATCTCCCCCGGGAGTTCACCGGCATGAGTTGCGTGAATCCGCTGGTCTAGTTTATTTAGACTCCGTATAAACCAGTGAGCCCAGTTCTCCTCGTTGCGTATGTGCCTGGCCGAATTCAAGAAAGAGGCGCCTGTTGACTTTGAAGTGCAGGAGCGTCCGGGGCAGGACGAGTACAAATACTGCCTCTGCGGGAAGGGATGTACGCTGGGCGTGCTGTTTGAAACCTCAACGGCGGTGTGCTTCGAGTGGCTCACCGAGAACGGCCAGATTGTCGATTACCGGCCGGAACTTCGCTACAAGGCGTGGGCGAAGCGGGATGTGGCACGTCTCGTGGCTCAGGGGTGGTGGACACCGGTGGATGCAGATGGCATTGCGGCGTAGGCAGAATCCGTCACGTATGCTCGCTCACCGCTGATTCTGCGCCGAACTGCTCGCGCCACGATGCGCTGCTCCACCGCTCTGGAGCATACTGTCGAATCCACCGGCGGTCGATTCCGTGCTTGAGACGGAGAAGCCATGCGTGGCGTGCCCACATCGATCCGGCGGTCCAAAGACCATCCGCCGTTCCGGTTGAAAGGATGAGCGGCGTGAGGGGGTACGGACGGAACGTCTGTAGGTCGTTGGGGGAGGGCACACCGGCTCCAGCCTCCAAGGACCTGAGCGTGTGGTGTAGGTTGGCCCGGAGCGTCGGGCCTTGTTTTACGGCGTGCACGCCCACCCGGGCAAGGTCAAGGTCCGCGATCGTGGCGCAGTCCCCCGCGGCAAAGAGGCGGGGGTGTCCCTGTACCTGAAGCGATCGCGTCGTTCGGACGAATCCATGGTCGTCGGTCGGGAGGGGGCCGTCGCAAAAGAGGGGAGGGCCAGTGGTGCCTGTGGCCCAGAGTACAGCATCCGCCGTGAGGGGAGAGGTTGTGTCGGTCTGGACGACCGCGGAGGCGTCGTCGTTGGGCTCAACGCGGGTGACGGTGGTACGGGGGCAGACGGTCGCGCCGCGCCGCCGGAGCCGGTCGGTCACCTCGGTGCGCAGGCCGGAAGGGAAGCCCGGCAGGAGCCGATCGGCCTGTTCGATGATCGTCAGATCCAGGTCGCCCCGCCGATCCGCCCCGGCAAAGCGCCCCGTCACGTTCAGCGCGACCTCGGTGCCCGCGGCGCCGCCGCCCACCACCACGAGCCGGAGCCGGGCGTCGGGCTCGGCGAGCGTTTGTTCGATCTGCGACGCCAGGGGGCGGATGTCGGCAATGGGCTTTGTGGCGATGGCGCCGTTGGGAACCGCCGGGTTGGCGCTGCCCACGTTGATCGCCAGTACGTCGAACGGAAACGCGTCCCCGCCCTGCGTTTCGACTCTGCGGGCCGCCGGATCAATGGCCGCGGCAGCGTCCTGCACAAAGGACACGCCGGTCTCGCGGGCCCGCGCCCTCAAGTCGATGCGCACGTCTTTCTCGTCGTACACCCCGCCCAGGTATTCGGGCACCATGCCGGAATAGTAGAGGTGCCGATGGGGATCAATGAGGGTCACGTCGATTCCGTCCTGCGTCCACGTGTCGGCGTGGACAAGGGTGGGCAGCATGGCGTGGCCCCCGCCGAGCAGAACGAGACGGAGCGGAGACGACATCGGGCGTATAGGGTCAGCAAGCAGGCAGACAATCCACCGGTTTGCGGAACGCAGAGTGGGCGAGCACGCATTGGGGAACCTGTCCTACGGACCGGGAATAGGACAGATGCGGCTATACTTGTTATTACATGAAACAACATAAGGCTCGAACATGAGTGATCTTCTTTTTGCGTCCTGGCCGTGGTATGTGGCCGGGCCGCTCATCGGGCTGTTTGTGCCGATGCTGCTCCTGCTAACGGGCAAGGCGTTCGGCGTGTCGTCGAGCCTCAAGCACGCCTGTGCAGCGACGGTTCCGGGGCGGGCCGAGTACTTTCAGTACGACTGGAAGGCGTCTGGGCTGTGGAACCTGCTGTTTGTGGTGGGCATCCTGATCGGCGGCGTGGTGGCGGTGCAGTTTTTGGGCGGGGGCGGCCCCACGGGCATTTCGGCCGCGACAAAGGCTGATCTACAGACGCTGGGACTGACGGACTTTTCGGGACTGGTGCCGCCGGAGCTCTTCAGCTGGTCGAGCCTCACAAGCGTGCCCGGTTTTGTGGCGATTGTGCTTGGGGGGTTTCTGGTCGGGTTTGGGGCGCGTTACGCCGGGGGGTGCACCTCGGGGCACGCCATCACGGGTCTGGCGACGCTCCAGTGGCCGTCCCTGCTGGCAGTCGTTGGCTTCTTCATCGGGGGCCTGTTTACGACCTACGTGCTGTTTCCGGTGCTGCTGTAGCTGGGCTCCGTCCCTTCCGTATTTTGCTGACTGAACCTTCCGTTTTATTCCCATGGCTTCTCCGAGCACATCGACACGTCCGTCCGAGACGCAGTCGGGCCTCCGCCTGGCCGATGCCCTGATCTACCTGGGCATGGGCACGATCTTCGGCATCATCCTGATCAAGAGCGAGGTGGTGTCGTGGTTTCGGATCCAGGAGATGTTTCGGTTCCAGGCGTTTCACATGTACGGCATCATCGGCAGCGCCATCGTCGTGGCGGGAGCGTCCATCGCGCTCCTGCGCCGCGCGAAGGCCACCACAATTCGAGGCAAGCCGATCTCGATTTCGGACAAGCCCTTTGAGCGTGGCGTCAACCAAATCGCTGGGGGCATTGCCTTTGGTCTGGGCTGGGGCCTGCTCGGGGCGTGCCCGGGGCCGATCTATGCCCTCATCGGCGCAGGGGTGACACCGGTCGCGGTTGCCCTCCTCAGTGCAATGCTGGGGGCCTGGACGTATGGTCACCTGAAGCCGTATTTGCCACACTAATCTGACACGTGAAAAGCGATCCGTGAGGACCGATGCGCGTGGGTCTCGTGCAGGAAGTCACGCGCCACGGATCGTGAGTCACGGAGGACGGCCCAGGGGCGCGGGCCATGTCCTGTTGATCATCACTGACCACGATTCCTTTAACACAAGCCCTTTACTCCCATGCTATTCCGACAAGTTTTTGACGAGAAGCTCGCCCAGTATGCCTACCTCGTAGGCTGTCAACAGACGGGAGAGGCGCTCCTGATCGATCCGGAGCGCGACATCGACCAGTATCTCGACCTCGCCGAAGAGGAAGACATTGAGATTACTGCGGTCGCCGAAACCCACATTCACGCCGACTTTCTCTCGGGCGCCCGCGAGTTTGCCGAGCGCTTCGACACGACGCTGTACCTCTCGGATGAGGGGGACGAGAACTGGAAGTACGAGTGGGCCCAGAAGCCGAAAACGGACGGCGGCGAATACGACGTGACGTGGCTCCACGACGGCGACACCTTCCACATTGGCAACATTGAGCTAACGGCTCTTCACACCCCGGGCCACACCCCCGAGCACCTGTCCTTTCTCGTACAGGACAAAGGCGGCGGTGCGGATTCCGCGATGGGCATCGTGACCGGCGACTTTGTGTT
>JBKHEM010000016.1:0-29858 GCA_046540815.1 Salinivenus sp. | reverse complement strand
CCGCGCCGACACGCCGGGCACCGCCAACGTCCTTCACTTCAACAACGCCGGGGCCGCGCTGCCACCCCAGCCGGTCCTCAACGCTCAGGTGCACCACCTGCACCGGGAGGCCGAGATTGGCGGGTACGAGGCCGCGGCGGAGGCCGAGGCGGCTCTTCAGCACACGTACGATGCGATTGCCCGCCTGCTGGGCTGCGCGTCCGACGAGGTGGCGCTCGTTGAAAACGCGACGCGGGCCTGGGACATGGCGTTTTACGGCCTGCCGCTCGAGGACGGCGACCGCATCCTCACCTCGCAGGCCGCGTACGCAAGCAATTACATCGCCTGCCTGCAGGTGGCCGAGCGCACCGGAGCCACGGTGGAGGTGGTGCCCAGCACGCCCACCGGCGAGATCGACGTGGACGCGCTCCGGTCGATGATGGACGACGACGTGGCGCTCATCGCGCTGACGCACGTTCCAACGAACGGGGGGCTCGTGAACCCGGCTGCCAAGGTTGGCGCGATCGCCGAGGACGCCGAGGTGCCTTTTTTGCTCGACGCCTGCCAGTCGGCCGGGCAGATGCCGCTGCCGGTCGAGGAGATCGGGTGCACCATGCTGTCGGCCACGGGACGGAAGTACCTGCGCGGGCCGCGCGGCACCGGATTCCTCTACGTGCGGCGCGACTGGATCGAGCGCATTGAGCCGCCCCTCCTCGACCTGCACGCCGCTACCTGGACCGGTCCCGACACCTATAAGGTTCACCCGGACGCCCGCCGGTTTGAGACGTGGGAAAGCCACGTGGCCGGGCAGGTGGCCCTCGGGGTGGCCGTCGACTACGCCCTCGACCGGGGGCTGGAGGCCATCTTCGAGCGCAACCGGGACCTCGCCACCAGACTGCGGACCGCACTGTCGGAGGTAGCGGGCGTCACAGTGCGGGACCAGGGCCGCGTGCAATGCGGCATTACCACCTTCACGGCCGAGCAGATGGACGCGGAGGCCCTCCAGTCGGCCCTGCGGGACCGGAACATCAACGTGTCGGTGTCGCCGCCCGCCTCCACCCGGCTCGACGCTGACGGCCGCGATCTGCCTGACTTGGTTCGTGCTTCTGTGCACTACTACAACACCGAGGCCGAAATCGAGCGCTTCACGCAGGCGCTCCGTGACGTGCTCGCGGGAGCGAAGTCCTGAACCAGACGGGCCCCATGAACCTGAGCGCCTCGCCGCTGCGCGACAGGGCTACTCGATGGCCTCCACCGTGCCGCCCCCCATTACATTGCGCTCCACGTCCGGGTCTCCGTGGTACCGAACGTTTCCCGCCCCCATGACCTGGGCCGAGAGGCGATCGGTTACGTGGAGACGCAAACTTCCCGCGCCCGCCACGCTGACATCGGCGGTGGTCGTCCTCAGTTCCGCGGCCTCCACATCACCCGCCCCCGCCACCTCCGCGGAAAAGCGTTCGGTACGCCCCCGGAGCCGCGTCGTGCCCGCCCCGGCCCCTTGGAGCTCCACCTCGTCCGTGTCGAGATCCAGGTCAAACCCTCCCGCCCCGGCATTTCGAAGGGTGAGGGACGAGGACTGGAGGGGCGTCTCCCCGACGATGTCCCCCGACCCCGCCACACTTAGTCCCTCGATCGTGGGAACGGTGACGTACACATCGACCGGGGTCTCAAGACGGTCCGACGTCCCAAAAATCCACCGGAGCCACGAACCGCTCCCCTCGGAGCGGATGTGGAGGGTCTGCTCCTCTACAACCACCTCCAATTGATCAAGCACCTCCTGCGGCCCTTCCACCTCCACCGATTGCGGCTCCCCCTGCCGCAGGTGTACCGTGCCCGGCACACTGAATCCAATTTCGGTAAACGCCGCGACCTCTCTCGTCTCTCGAGTGGGTTCGTCTTGAGCGACGGCGCCCCTCCAGGATACAACCAGCAGCCCCATCAGGAGAAGACAACCGACGCGTCGCAGTGCGTTGCGCATCGTCATGGCAGAGAGCGGAGTTTTTGAACAGTCAGACCCATCCGTCGTGCGGATTGCAGGACGGATCCCGCTCTGCCAGTGTTACACGCGCCTCATTTCCCGGGAGGATTTGCCTGATACTCTTCTTAAGAAACGACCCCGACGCGTCCCTTCTCGGTGCGTCCCGAACCGCACACGTCCACCGGCGTCGCGCCAAGACCGAAGGCGGGCACTCCCCCCAACCGGGGCGCTATTCGGTGTCGGAGGCCTCCGAATTCGGGAATGAGCGGGCCGCAAGCACCGGCCCGTTGGCCCCTCGCATCACCGCCTCCGTGACGCTGCCCAGCATCGTCCGTCGTACGCCCGACAGCCCGCGCGTCCCCATCACGGTAAGGGTGCCCACCTCGGCGGCCGCCTGCACGACAGTCTCTTCCGGCTCCCCGCGGTGCACCACGTAGGAGACGGACACGTCGCCGCCCGCAGCGGCTTCCCCCCATTTTTCGAGTTCCCGCCTGGCACGCTCTTTAACCTCCTGGCTTTTCACCTTCGGAGATTGCGTTTCGTAGACGGGGGGCAGCGTGGGCGACTCGACGGCGTGCATGAGCCGGAGGGGCGCGCCGTAGATGGGCGCAAGCCGGGCGGCGTAGCGGAGCGCACTCTTCGACAGGTCGGAAAAGTCGATGGGCACGGCAATGCGCTCGATGGGGGCCGTGGTGGTCGCACCGGGGCCCTCCTCCCGTACGCGCGTCGTAAGAACCGGGCACGGCCCGGTCCGCAGGACTTCCTCGGCCACGCTTCCGTAGATGGCCCGCTGCACCCCGCGCCGGCCGTGCGTGCCCATCACCATGAGGTCAGCCTCCTCGTTCTCAGCAATGCGCAGAAGGGCCGGGGCCACGGCGTCGCTGCGTTCGGCATGAAAGACGAACCGGTCGTCGTCTAGATCCACGGCGGAGGACGGCAACGACTCGCGGGTGCGCTCCTCGAATCGCTCCTTGAGTTTGTAGCTTGGCAGGGGCGAGCGCCGGCCCTCGTCCAGCACGCTCTCCGGTGTTTCCTCAATGTAGGCGAGGTGGAGCGTGGCGTCGGTGCGCTCGGCGAGGTCCACCGCGTAGGCGAGCGCCCGCTCGGAGGAGCGCGAAAAGTCGTGGGCGAGGAGAAGGGTCTGTAGCATAGAAGCGAAGCGGATGGGGGATGGAGAACAAGAGGATAGAGGAGGATCGGTCCAACCACGCGTCCGACCACGAGGGTTCCGTGCCTCGCCGGATTTCGCCCCGTTCCGATGGCCGATGGACCTAATTTTCGTTGAGGGCTGCCTTCCGCCCCGCCCGAATTAGTTCCCGAACCGTCATTCCGGACCGGGTCTCGCGCTGCAGGACCGATCGGTAGGCCGCCCCCGCCACGGTCGTCGGGTCGCCAAAAACCTCGTGGGCCAATTCGTAGAAGGTCTCCTGGTCCTCGGCTGCAATTTCGACGTGAACGCCATCCTCAGTGGTAATGGCGATCACCTCTTGGTCTGCATAGGTTTCGTAGACAATGTCGGCGCGTTCCATAGGCACAGAAGCGAATGCAGCGAAGCGATGCGTGCAGCGGGACGCCGGCCGTACAGTGTGCCGGGCGAGCCCAGGTGGAGGGTGGAGGAGATCTCCAATCCGGGCCGCGACGCCCACGCCCTTCCCGCCCACAACGTTCCGGAGTCGCCTCCGGCCCGGGGCCTGTCGGGGCAGATTCTAAGGCCTCCCGTTGGAGTCTCTTTCGCGCAGCAATGATACGGGCTCCAGAAATCAGCGGGGGCATTCCCATTCAATTGCCGTGTCGTCCTCTGTGGATCTCCGGCCCCTCTCCACAATAAAGAAGATGTCCTCTTTTTCTTCGAATACCTCCGCCCATGCCTGACTTTTTTGACGAACGTCGCCCCCACAACGCTCTCTCCTACGACGAATACCGGGCCGATTGGCAGGAACAAAAAGAGGCGTCCCTGGACGACCTGAGCCCGGAGGAACGCAAGATGCACCACTACCTGAACTACAACTGGGAGCGCCAGGCCCACGTCCACGCGGCCTACACGCCATCGGCCGATCTTCGAGCCGCGGTCGAATCCATCGACGCGCCGCAGCTCTGGATGGTGCTCACCGAGCCCTGGTGCGGCGACTCCGCCTTTCTGCTTCCTGTGGTGGCGGAGGCGGCGGCACTGAACGATCAGGTCACGTTGCGCATCCTGCACCGGGACGACCACCTGGACATCATGGACCAGTACCTCACCGGCGGGAGCCGCAGCATTCCCAAGCTCGTCGCGTTCGACGCCGACGGGACCGAGCAGTTTACCTGGGGCCCGCGACCCGAAACGGCCCGGGATCGATTCGAGGCCCTTCGCACCGAGCACGACGACAAGATGGCGGCGATTGAAGGGCTCATCGAGCACTACGAGGACGGGGGCTGGCAAGAGGCCGACCCCGAGCTCGCCGATGCCCTTCAGGCGCTGCAACCGACCGACGCGGCGTAGCTCATCGGGCCGACTGTGGAGCGGGCTGCTCCTGCCCGCGGCCG
Source organism: Salinivenus sp. (assembly GCA_046540815.1). Classification (GTDB taxonomy): domain Bacteria; phylum Bacteroidota; class Rhodothermia; order Rhodothermales; family Salinibacteraceae; genus Salinibacter. Next base: position 25,378 of record JBKHEM010000016.1, on the reverse strand, counting down.
GGGATGCCCTCCCCCTCCCTCCGCCCGGCGGCGGGGTCCCCCGGGTGCTGGGCATCGTCCCGTCGCTCCCTTGGCACCACGACGAGGAGCCACGCAAGGCCGGAGACGACCTGCAGCCCCGCGAAGAGCTGGATGGCCCCGGCCAGTTCCACCCAGCCCAGTTCCAGCGCCGTGCTGGCCCCCAGGATTGAAATCGACTCGGCACTCATGACGAGCAGCCACTCCGTTGAAAAGACACGGCCCCGATAGCGGTCGACGGTTCGTTTCTGCAGCATGACGGTGCTGAGCACCCAGTTGCCCGCGCTGGCCGCGTGCCCCGCCACCACAAATACACACAGGGCCGCAATCCCCGCCGTCGTGGATGTCCAGGGCAGAACGCCCACCACGGCGTAGCACCCGCCACAGACGGCAATCGCTGCCCCAATGACCGCGGGCCACTGGTGTCGATCCTGAAAGAAGCGGCGCGTCAGAATGGGGCCGATGCCGGTCCCCAGGCCCCGGGCCATAAAAAGCACCCCGATGCCGGCCCCGAGGGCCCCGGGCGCGATGCGATCGCCCAGCAGGGCCAGCATGTAGACCAGTCCGCCCCCGGCAATCGCCCAGGTGGCCTTCGCAAACGCGATGCGGCCGATGCGGGGCCGCTGGCGGATGTGTTGCCATCCGTCCGCAATCTCGCGGACCGCGGACCGCCAGAGGGATGCCTCGGCCGGTTCGGTGCTCTGCGGAATCACCGTCGCGAAGATAAATGCCGCCGACACGAGGTACGTGGCGCTGTCGATCCAAAAGACGGCGTCCGTCCCCAACGCCTCCACCGCGAGCCCGCCCAGCGCCGCCCCGACGGCCAGCATGGTCGACCACGTGGCCGACATGAGGGCGTTGGCCGTAAGGAGCTCGGCGGGCGTCGTAATGTTGGGCAGCGCGGCGTCCTTGGCCGGCGTAAAGACGGCCCCCGCCACCACCTGCGCCGCCAGCAGTGCATAGAGCCAGGGCACCTCCGCCGGCTGGTCAATGAACAGAAACCCCAGCACGAGGACCGCCCGGAACAGGTCCGTCCCAATCATGAGCCGGCGCCGATCGTAGCGGTCCACCACTACGCCCGCCAGCGGGGCCGACAGGGCCCAGGGCAGCATCTTTGTGAGAAAGACCGCCCCCAGCGCCAAGGGCGAGCCGGTAAGCTCCGTCACCAGCACGTACAGGGCAATGGTGTTGAACCAGTCGCCCAGCAGCGAGATGACGGTCCCGATCCAGAGCCGGCGGAAGTGTGTGTTGGCGGCGACGAGACGCCAGTATCCGGCCTGTTCGTCAACGTCTGTGTCGTGGGTGGTCGGGGTTGGCATAGCACAGACTCAACCCGGCCCCGCCACGTGAGATTCACGCAGACGAGGACGTTGCACCCTGCCTCCTCTTTTTCTACCGCTCGGGGCGCAGTCTGAAACCACTTCCTCGGTCGCTGGCGCTCACTCGGGGCGCAGCAGGGGGAAGAGGATGACGTCGCGGATCGACGCTTGGCCGGTGAGGAGCATGGTGAGGCGGTCGATGCCGATGCCCAGGCCGGCGGCGGGGGGCATGCCGTACTCCAGGGCGCGGAGGTAGTCCTCGTCAATCAGGTCGTCCGGATCGATGTCCTCGCCGACCTCGGCGGCCCGCTGGCGCGCCTGTGCCTCGAACCGTTCGCGCTGGTCCTCCGGGTCATTGAGTTCGCTGAAGGCGTTGGCAATTTCGCGCCCCGCCACCACGAGTTCGAATCGCTCCACGAGCCCCTCTTTCTCGCGGTGCTTCTTGGCGAGCGGACTCAACTCGACCGGATAGTCGGTAACGAACGTGGGCTGGATCAGTGTTGGCTCCACCGTCTCGCTAAACACCTCGTCAAGGAGCGCGCCGAGCTCCATCTGGGGGGCCACCTCGTCGAGGCCGAGCTCATTCGCCGCCACGTCGTACACCCGGTCGGCCCCCGCCTGGTAGAGATCGAATCCCGTCTCGTCCTCAATCGCCTCAAAGAAGGGCACGCGGGCCCAGTCCGCGCCCAGGTCGATCTCGTGTCCCTCGAATTCGATCGTCTGGTCGTCGTGGAGGGCCTCGGTTACGGTCCGGAGGAGCGCCTCCGTGGTGTCCATCATCCACCGGTAGTCCTTGTAGGCCACGTAGCACTCCATCATGGTGAACTCCGGATTGTGAAACCGGCTCAGGCCCTCGTTGCGGAAGTCCTTTCCGATCTCGTAGACCCCTTCGAGGCCGCCCACCAGGAGCCGCTTGAGGTACAACTCATCCGCAATGCGGAGGTAGAGCGGCATGTCCAGCGCGTTGTGGTGGGTTTTGAACGGGCGGGCCGAGGCCCCGCCGTACACCGGCTGGAGGACCGGCGTCTCCACCTCCAGGTACCCCCGCTCGTCGAGGAAGTCGCGCATCGTTGAAATGAGCGTCGCCCGCTGGCGGAAGACCTCCCGCGTCTCGGGATTCACGAAGAGGTCGACGTAGCGCTGGCGATACCGGAATTCCTTGTCGGTGACCTCGTAGTGCCGCTCGACCACCTCCCCGTCTTCCGTCTCCTCTTTGACGGGCGGAGGCGGCCGCAGCGACTTGGCCAGCAACTGAAACGCGTCGGCCGCGCGGACGGTGATCTCGCCCATGTTTGTTCGGAAGACGTAGCCGCTGATTCCGACAATGTCGCCAATATCGAGCAGCTCGGTAAAGACCTCCTCGTAGAAGCCGTCGGGGAGGTCCTGGGCGCGGACGTACACCTGAATGGTGCCGCTCCCGTCCCGCACGTCGAAGAACGCGGAGCCGCCCATCACGCGCAGGCCGGTGATGCGCCCGGCGATGGAGACCGCGTAGGGAGGATCGTCGTGGTCGTCCGGGTTGTGTTTCTCGTCGTCGTACGTGTTGAGGATGTCGGCGGCGTGCGCGTCGTGATCCCAGGCGTACGGGTACGGGTCGATGCCGCGCTGTTCGAGCGCCTCGCGCTCCTCCTGGCGGCGCTGTTCCTGCTCGTTTCGGTCGTCGGGCGTAGACATGCAGACGGGAAGGGCTTGGGTGAATGTCGCTGACAAACGGCCCCTGAAGACCGACCGGTGCGGGGCCAACAAAAAAGACGCCTCCCGGAGCGGGATGCGTCCTGAAAAGGGTCGCCTCGGCATCCGACGGTTACGAAATCCACTCGTCGGCTTCCACCAAGAGCGCGTCGTGGTGACCGCGAAGGAGCTGCGTGATGAGCTGGCTGAGCCGCCGGGCGGGACTGCCGCTCGGCTGGGCGGTGGTAAGGGAGGACATCCGGCCGGTCCCCTCCTCCAGCACCTCCAGGGCGTCGGTGAGCGCAAACCACCAGGGCTGGCCGTCGCTCGGGACCGACGACTCGCCTCCGGAACAGAGATGGACCACTTTATCCCCCTGTCGGCTGAGGGTCTCCCGAAGCACCTGCACGGCTTCCTCCGCCGTGCCAACCATCGCGTCCATCTTTTCCTGCTGCCCAAGAGACAGCGCCGCGTCGGCCACCTCGCGCTCGTAGCAGAGGGCTTGCTCGAGAATCTGGACGGCAGCAATGGCAACGGATTGAAACGCCGTGCCCTGTTCTTCGACCTCGCGTACGAGCCCGCGGAGGGCCTCCACATCCGGCTGCGCAGCCGCCGCGTCTTCCGTGTCCTCGTCGCCTGCTTCGGCCAGCAAGGCCTTGTCTTCCAACTGTTGCCGGCGGGACGTCGCCTCGCGAGACGAGGACGAGGCAGACGACTGCGCGCGGTTCGCGTCGGTAGTCATGCACACGGGTTGCACTATGAGACACTCGTGAGAGCCAGAACGTCCCTCGCGAATCCAGGGGTGGCTCGGTTTTTCACAACGGAGCGTTGTAGCGCGTGTCCCCCGGGTCGAGTTCCCGACCGCCTCCAAGGGTAAAAAACCTGTTCCATATGCAGGCGTCAGTGCGGCGGCCCGGAGGCCGACTCGACGGCTTCCCGCAGTTGCTTAAAGAGTCTGCGGGCCGCCCGTGGGGCAAGGCGGCCGCGCCGGACGGCCAGGCGCGCCATTTCGGTCGACAGGGCCGCGTACAGGGGCACGAGGTGGGGCGTGTTCTCTTCCAGGGCCTCCAGGTGCGCCGCCACGGTCTCTTGATCTCCGCGGACCACGGGCCCGGTGAGGGCCCCCTCTCCCCCCTCTGCCTTCACGTTTTCCCAGGTTTGCTCGACGAGAGGCCCGAAGAGGTCCGCTGCGTCCGTCCCGCGGAGGGACGTAGAATCGAGCACCTCATTCACAACCCCCATCAGGGCCGCCAGCCCGTTCGAGGCCAGCGCCGCCGCCGTGTGGTAGCGCTCCTTGTCGGCCGCCGAAAGCACCACCGGACGCGCCCCGAGGGCCTCCGCCAGGGTCTGCCCCGCGGCAACGGCCTCGTCGCCCCCTTCTACGGCCACCGCGATGTCGTCGAACGCCTCCGGGGGCGTGCCGGGCGGGAAGGTTTGCAGGGGGTGGAAGCTAAGGGTGGGGGCCGCTGCGTCGGCGAGGGGGGCCAGGGCCGCGGCCGTGCACCGGCCCGACGTATGCGCGACGACGGTTTGGGCCCAGGAATGCTCGGTTGCGGCCAAGTGCTCCGCCACCGCAGAAATCGCGTCGTCGGGCACACACAGAAAAACCAGTCGCACGTCCGGGGGCAGGTCGGCCACCCGATCGGACGCGGTCGGGGCGCCTACCTGCTCAGCCAGCGCCCGGGCGTCCGCGGCCGTCCGGCTCACGATCGCCCGCACCTCATACCCGGCCTGTCGCAGCCGCTGCGCGAGGGCTGTGCCGACCGCCCCCGCCCCAATGATGGCTGCCGGGGGAGGATCGGAGGGGGCAGCGGGAGCAGACATGCCGACGGGGGATGGACAAAGACAGTATGCGTTCGATTGCATGATAGGAGGCGGCGCGCAGAACGTCTATCCCGCCCCGGTGGCCCCTGCACCGTCCGTATGCAAAAGCGGAGCACGTTTTATATCTTGGTCAGTCGGGCCAACGCTAACCCCTCGGCCCCACACTGCACTTTTCGAGCTGACGGAGCCACGGAGCGTCTTATGGAAATTCCTTCGCTGCAGGGATTTGAGCGCGAGCGCGGCCTCATGACGATGGAGAAGCCGCTCAAGGCGTCGGACCGCCACCAGTCGCTTCGCATCGGCGTCCCGCGCGAGGTGGCCAACGAGGAACAGCGGGTGGCCCTGGCCCCGAGTGGCGCAAGCGCCCTGGTTGGCAATGGGCACGACGTCTACGTGGAGGAAGGGGCGGGCCGCCAGGCCCACTTCCAGGACACCGAATACGCCGAGGCCGGCGCCGACCTCGTCGAGGGCCCGGAGGATCTCTACGAGCAGTGCGACCTGATCGTGAAGGTGGGCCCGCCCAACAACGAGGAAATGACGCTCCTCCAGGAGGGGCAAATCCTGCTCTCGGCCCTCAACCTGGGAGGCACCACGCCCGAGTTTCTGCGCCATCTAATGCGGATGAAAATCACCGGGATTGGGTTCGAGTTCATTCGGGATCCCGACGGCACCTTTCCCCTCGTGCGCATGATGCACGAAATTACCGGCTCGATGGCCATTCAGATCGCGGGGCGCTACCTGGAAAGCAACGAAGGCGGCAAGGGCGTCATGCTGGGCGGCATCTCCGGCGTCCCCCCCGCCACGGTCGTCATCCTGGGGGCGGGCGTCGTGGGAGAGTGGGCCGCCCGCACCGCGCTGGGATACGGGTCCCACGTGATCGTGCTCGATACCGAGCTCGGCGCGCTCCGCTCCATTGAGCACTACCTTGACCGAAGCGTGACGACGGCCATGGCCAGCGAGCAGTACATCCGGCAGGCCGTCGCCTCGGCCGATGTGGTCATTGGGGCCATGATGGCCGGGGGCGAGCGCTCCCCCATGCTCGTCACCGAAGACATGGTCGCCAGCATGTCGCCGGGCAGCGTCATCGTGGACGCCGTGATGGACCAGGGCGGCTGCGTGGAAACGAGTCGCCCCACGACGCACTCCGACCCCGTGTACCGGCGACACGACGTGATTCACTACTGCGTCCCGAACATGCCGTCGAACGCCGCCCGCACGGCCAGCTACGCCCTCACGCACGTCCTCGTCCCCTACCTGCTCCACATTGGCGAGGCCGGATCCATCAACGAGGCCCTCTGGCGCGACGAGGGCCTGCGCAACGGGACATATGTCTACCGCCAGCACCTCACGAAGAAGAGCCTGGCCTCCATGTTCGGGATGAACCACCGCGACATCGAGCTCCTCATCGCATCGGGCATCTGAGCACCCTCGTCGTGTCCCATGGCCCTCTCTGTGTCTTTGCAGAAGGTGGACGAGACCCCGCGCTACTGCCTGTACGACCTCGGCACGGAGGCCGCGACGGCGGCCCGCGTAAAGCTACACAAGGACTCGGGCGACGTGGAGGTCGTCGATCTCTCCGAAGCGTCCCTCCCCGCGCGTCCCCCCTTTTACCTCGCGCAGGGACTCCCCCGCCTGCGCTCCTATCACGAGCAGGAGCGATACCCGGACGCGGAGACGTGGGTCGCGTAGCCCTCCGCTCCGTGTTTCTGTTTTCCGTGATTTCTGCTGCTGCCCCGCCGGTTTCTCTTGTCTCGCCGTTGTGTTCAGCGGGGGCGCCTTTTATCTTCGCGGTCGAACCTTCGGGGCCTCTCACCCTGCAGTTGAGCTCCCGGCCTCTCCCCGCCTAACCGCCTCTGCCCGACATGGCCTTCCCTTCGACGGAACGGGAGCAGTGGAGCTCTCGTCTTGGGTTCGTCCTTGCCGCCGCAGGGTCGGCCATCGGGTTGGGAAACATCTGGCGGTTTCCGTTTAAGGCAGGCGACAATGGCGGGGGCGCCTTTGTGCTCATCTACCTCGCGTGCCTCCTGTTTCTGTGCGTCCCCTATCTGTTTGCCGAGTTGGCCCTCGGGCGCCACAGCCAGAAGAACCCCGTGGGGGCCATCCGCGCCATTCGGGCCCACACGCCCTGGTCCCTCGTCGGCGGCCTCTGCGTGCTTGCCGGCCTCGCCATCCTCAGCTACTACGCCGTGGTGGCCGGCTGGGCCGTCGGGTACGTCTTTCAAGACGTAACTGCCGCGGGCAAGACGCCAAGCACGGCCTTCGAGCAGTTTATCGCCCGTCCAGTGTGGGTGGCCGTCCTGTTTGGCGGCTTTCTTCTCGCCACGGTTGGGGTCGTGGCCAGCGGGGTGCAGCGGGGCATTGAGCGCTGGACCAAAATCCTTATGCCCGTGCTGTTCGTCCTCATCTGCCTGATCATCTTCCGGGCCGTGACGCTCCCCGGAGCAGGCACCGGACTCGACTTTTATCTGTCCCCGGACTTTTCAAAGGTCACCGGTCTGGTGGTCGTGGAAGCCCTCGGCCAGGCCTTCTTCTCTCTCAGCCTCGGGATGGGGGCCATGATCACCTACGGCTCGTACCTGCCCGACGACGAAAACCTAGTGGTCTCTGGCGGCTACGTCGCCCTCTTCGACACTCTGGTGGCCCTCATGGCAGGCCTTATGATCTTCCCGGCGGTCTTTGCGATGGGGCAGAACCCGGCAGAGGGGCCCGCACTCGTGTTCGTGGTGCTGCCCGAAGTATTTGGAGCCATGCCCCTCGGGGCGTTCGTGGGCACGTTGTTCTTCCTCCTCCTCGCGATCGCCGCCCTCACGTCAAGCATTTCGCTCCTAGAAGTGGTCGTCTCGTACCTTGTCGACGAGCGGGCGTGGTCCCGGCGCACGGCCGCGTGGGGAGCCGGGGCCGTTGCTTTTCTCCTCGGCCTGCCCTCCGCCCTGTCTCAGGGGGCCGTGCCCGCCCTCAGCGACCTGTCGTGGCTCGTCGGTTCGCAGCTTCTGGGCCCCAGCCCCGGCGTGCTCGACCTCATGGACTTCTTCTGGGGAAGCGTGGCCCTTGCCGTCGGCGCCCTCCTGCTGAGCCTCTTCGTCGGCTGGATCTGGGGCGACGACAACGCCCTCGCGGAACTGCGGACCGGCCCAGGGTACACGCTGGGGCCTCTCGCAGGCTCCGCCTGGCGCATTGCGATCAAGTACGTCTGCCCCGTCACCATCCTGATTGTCCTGATCTTCGACGTGCTCTACGACGTGCTGTAGCGGTGGCGTCCCCCCGGCTCTGGCCTGCCTCCGGGGTCACTTGCCCCGCAGTATTGCGATCACGTACGCCACCTTTTAACTTCGGGCGTTGCTTGGGGTCACGGATGCCCTTCCGTGGCCGTCGTTCTCACGTGCGTCTCCCCTCCCAACCCAACGCTCCCCATGAGCTCTCCCACCCCCGACCGCGAGCAATGGTCGTCTCGGATCGGTTTTATCCTGGCCGCCGCCGGATCGGCCATCGGACTGGGCAACATCTGGCGCTTTCCCTACCTGGCCGGCGAGGGAGGCGGCGGCGCCTTCGTGCTCATCTACCTTGTGTGCATCCTCTTTATCGGGATGCCCTACCTGTTTGCCGAGTTGTCGCTGGGGCGCAATAGCCAGAAGAACCCAGTCGGGGCCATTAAATCCATCACGGGGAGCGGCTCTGCCTGGATCGTCGTGGGCGGGTTCTGCGTGTTCGCGGGCTTCGTCATCCTCAGCTACTACAGCGTCGTGGCCGGGTGGGCCGTGGGCTACGCCGTCAAAGATGTCATCGCGCCCACCATGGGCTTCGAAGCGTTTGCCGCCTCCCCGTGGCTGAACATTGGGCTGCTGTCGTTCTTCCTGCTGCTCACCCTTCTCGTCGTGGTGGGGGGTGTGGAACAGGGCATCGAACGATGGTCAAAAATCCTCCTTCCCGTCCTGTTCGTTCTGATTCTTCTCGTCATTGGCCGAGCCGTCACGCTCGACGGCGCGGCGGAAGGCCTGCGCTTCTACCTGGTGCCCGATTTCTCAAAGATCACCTTCGACCTCGTGATTGCGGCCCTCGGCCAGGCCTTCTTTACGCTCAGCCTCGGCATGGGCGCCATGATCACATACGGCTCGTACCTGCCCAAGCGCGAGGACATTGCCCTCTCCGGGGGCTACGTGGTGCTGTTTAACACGCTGATCGCCCTGATGGCCGGGTTTATGATCTTTCCGGCCCTGTTTGCGATGGACGCGGATCCGGCCACTGGCCCGGCGCTCGTCTTCGTGGTGCTGCCCGAGGTGTTCTCCCAAATGCCCCTCGGCGGCATCGTCGGGTTTCTCTTCTTCGTCCTCCTCACCATCGCGGCGCTTACCTCCAGCATTTCGCTCCTGGAGGTCGTGGTCTCCTACTTCGTCGACGAGAAGGACTGGTCCCGCCAGAAATCGGTCTGGATCATTGGCGCCATCACGTTTCTCATGGCCATTCCGTCCGCCCTCTCGTTTGGGGCCGTCGGCGCATTTAGCGACCTGACCTACCTCTTCGGCGAGGGCGGCCTGTTCGGACAAACCAACGTGCTCGGCGTCCTGGACTACCTCATTGGGAGCGCGGGACTGGCGGTGGGGGCGTTCTTCCTGAGCGTGTTCATTGGGTGGGTGTGGGGGGCCGACGAGGCCGCCGACGAACTGCGCCAGGGCAGCTCGACGCTCACGGACGGGCTCGTGACGGTGTGGATCTTTGGCATGCGGTACGTGATCCCTGTCGTCGTCTTCGGCATCGTGATGGGCTACCTGACCGGCACCCTGTAGTCTCCCTACCAATCGCATGTCCCCGCCTCGCCCCGTGGCCCTCCGACTGTGGCTCGTCGTACTCATGGCAGTGTGTCTCGGGGGACGCCCGGCGCCCGCCGAGGCCCAACCTGCCGGTCCGTCGCTCGCGGGTCCTGCTCCGGTCCAGTCCGCCGCTCCGTCGCCCCCGGTCACCACCGCAGAGGTGGCTCTTGCCCTTCGCTACGGGCTCCCCGCCCGGGACACGGCCGCCGCCTCCAGTCCCCCGGATCGATGGCTCGCCCGCGACAAAGCGCAGCACGTCGTCTTTAGCGGGCTGTGGACCCTCTCCACGCAGTATGTGCTCACCCAAAAGGCCGGGTGGGGCACCCAGTCGGCCCTGCCCGTCTCCATGGGGACGGCCGCGGCGGTGGGCGGCGCAAAGGAGGTCTACGACGCCGCCCGACCGCGGGGCACCGCCAGCGGCAGGGACCTCGTGGCCAACGCCGTCGGGATCGGCCTCGCGGCCGGGCTCATCCTCTGGTAGAAGCGCGTCGTCGTCGCGGCACAATCGCGCCGTCGGCTCCGCAATAACTCGACGCAACGATTTGATGAACGCAAGGCACGTCCCCCGCCTCCTGCCCGCTCGACGGGATCACGGCCCCTCCCTGGCAGTTTCGACACTGTGCTCCAGAGTCGGCTCCGTTCCAGTCGGCACGGGATGCCTGCCCTCCCCACGCTCCCCGGCCCACTCCATCGCCCATGAGCTCCGACGTCCACGATCACTGCGGCATTTTCGGCATCTACAATCATCCACAGGCCGCGCGCCACATCTACTACGGCCTGCACGCCCTGCAGCACCGCGGGCAGGAATCGGCCGGCATCGCCACGTCGACCTACGACGAGCAGCAGGAGACCCCCGTGATGCCGGTGTACAAGGATTTTGGCCTCGTCCTCGACGCGTTCGACGACCCGAACATCTTTGACACCCAGTTGCTGGGCGACGCCGGCATCGGACACAACCGCTACTCCACAAGCGGGGCCTCCACCAATCGGGCGAACATCCAGCCGTTCGTGGTCCATCACCGGAAGGGGAACCTCGCGCTGTCCCACAACGGCAACCTGTCCAACGCCCGCGAGCTCCGCAAAAGCTTCAGCGAGCGCGGCACGCTCTTCCAGACCACCAGCGACAGCGAGCTCATTCTCCACCTCGCGGCCCAGAGCCGGCGGCAGAACCACCTCGACCAGATCATCGACGCCCTCATGCAGATTGAGGGCGCCTACTCGCTGCTCCTGCTGACCGACGATCACATGATCGCGGTTCGCGACCCGAACGGCTTCCGGCCGCTCGCCCTGGGGCGCCTGGACACCCCCGACCGCCACGAGGGTCCCGCCTACTGCGTGGCCAGCGAGACGTGCGCCTTCGACATGATCGACGCGGAGTACGTGCGCGACATCGAGCCCGGCGAAATCCTGGTCATCGACCGCGAGGGCTGTGTCAACGACGGCGACTTCGAGAGCCACGAGATCCCCACCAAGTACGGGGTCAGCCAGTGCGTCTTTGAGTACGTCTACTTCTCACGGCCCGACTCCAAGATCTTTGGGGAGATGGTGGACAAGGTGCGCCGCCAGACGGGCGTGCAGCTCGCCCACGAGGCCCCCATTCCCGAGGAGGCGGCCGACGACGAGAAAACGCCCATCGTGGTGCCGGTGCCCGACTCCGCGAACACCTCGACCCTCGGCTTTGCGGAGGAGTGTCAGGACATGGGGCACCGCTGCCGGTTCGACCTCGGCCTCATCCGCAATCACTACGTGGGCCGCACCTTCATTGCCCCCGGCCAGGACCGCCGCGAGATGAAGGTGCGCTGCAAGTTCAACACCGTGCAGGGCCTCCTCGAAGACCGCACCGTGGTGGTCATCGACGACTCCATTGTGCGCGGCACGACAGCGCGCTACCTCGTGGACATGCTGCGGGAGTCCGGCGCCAAGAGCGTTCACTTTCGCGTCTCCTCTCCGCCGGTCATCAGTCCGTGCTTCTACGGGATGGACTTTCCCGACGCCGATGAGCTGCTGGCCAACAAGTTCGACAGCATCGAGGAGATGCGCGACTACCTGGGCGTCGACTCGCTGGCGTACCTGTCCGTCGAGGGCTTGATGAAGGCGGTCAACCGCGCCAACCACGGCGGTCTCGGCTACTGCAACGCCTGCTTTACGGGCAACTACCCGGTGCCGGTGGACGAGAACATGACGAAGCACGACTTCGACCGCCCGGCCGCTCGGGCGTGAGCCGTGATGCGGGTAGGTCCTCCTCAATGAGGAGTATTTGCGGCACCGGAACTGGGCGTTGAAGGTCAGAACCCCACCGCCGCCCCGTCGGCCCGGGGATCCGATCCGCCGTAGAACACGCGCGTCGAGTCGGTCGGGTGTTGTACGTGCAGGCCCTGGGCGCGTCCCCACCGCGGAATGCCGCCGAACACGCCCTCCTCCACGTCCCATCCGCGGGCTCGCAGGTTCCAGATCGCGTCGTCGGAGAGGGCGTACTCTTCATAGCTGAGGTGCCGGGGCTTCCACTGGTGGTGGATGCGCCCGGCCGTCACGGCCTGCTCCACGTCCATTCCGTGGTCGATCATGTTCAGAATGACCTGGAACGTGGTCGTGATGATGGTGGAGCCCCCCGGCGCGCCAATCACGAGGTAGAGCTCATCGTCGGGGTTCTCGACGATCGTGGGCGACATGGACGACACCATGCGGCGGTCCGGCGCCACCAGATTGCGCTCCGTGCCTGAGAGGCCGAACTGGTTCGGCACACCCGGCTTGAGCACAAAGTCGTTCATCTCGTTGTTCATGAAGAAGCCGGCCCCGTCGACCACCACCTTCGAGCCGTAGCCGCTGTTGAGGGTGGTGGTCACGCTCACCGCCATGCCACTGCTGTCGGCCACCGAGTAGTGGCTCGTCTCCATCGACTCACCCGCCATCATGGGCTCGCCGGCCCGCACCGAATCGGTGGGCGTGATGCGGCTGGAATCGAACGAGGCCATCCGCTCCCGCATGTAGTCCTTCTGGATGAGGCCCTCAGTCGGCACGTCCACGTGGTCCGGGTCGCCGAGCCACTTCGCACGGTCGGCATAGACGCGGCGCATGGCCTCCCCGAGGTAGTGCACCGTCGCACTGGAATTGAAGCCCATCCGGTCGATGTCTTTCATCTCGGCCGCGTTTAGGAGCTGCGCGATGGCGATGCCGCCGGAGGAGGGCGGGCCCATCGAGTGGACCTCGTAGCCGCGGTAGGAGGCCGTCACGGGCTCCCGCTCCACGGCCTCGTACGTGGCCAGGTCCTCCTCATCGATTAGGCCGTCGTTCTCCTGAAACTGCTCGGCGATGCGGGTGGCCGTCTCGCCTTCGTAAAACTCGGTCCGGCCCCGGTCGCGAATGCGCTTGAGCGTCTCGGCCAGGTCGGCCTGAACGAACCGCTCGCCCGTCTGGTACGTCCGACTCGAATCGCCCTTGGTGAAGTACTTTTTCGTGGCATCGTACGCGGCGAAATCCTCGTATCCGTCATTCAGCTCCTCGGCCAGGGAGTGCGGCAGCGGGAACCCCTCCTCGGCCAGCCGGATGGCCGGGGCCATCACCGTTTCGCGGTCGAGCGTGCCGTGCTCGTCGAGGGCCTTCAGGAGGCCCGCCACGGTGCCGGGCACGCCCGAGGCAAGGTACCCGTCTCGACTGCGCTCGCGGACGGCATCGCCGTCGTCGTCGAGGTACACGTCCTGCGTGGCGCCGGAGGGCGCATCCTCCCGGTGGTCAATCGTCGTGACGGAGCCGTCGGGCTGCCGGATCACCATGAAGCCGCCCCCGCCAATGTTGCCGGCGTAGGGGTGCACTACGGCCAGCGCAAAGCCGGTGGCCACGGCCGCATCGACAGCGTTGCCCCCCTGCTCTAACATCTCCACGCCCGCCGCCGAGGCCCGGCGCTTCGCGGAGACAACCATCCCGTTCTCGGCGTACTCGGGGACGGGGGCCGTGGCGGTCGGGGCGTCAGCAGGAGACGCCGTCGGCGACGCGGGCATCTCGGCGCCGGTGAGGAGCCCTCCAACGACAAGAAGAAGCGCAAGGCAAAGGACGCGGGCGTACGACGTAGGCATTCTTGGGGTGAACCGGTTTGAAAAACGGTGATGGTTCGACAAAGTAGGTGCGTTCGGCTCAAATGGCAATCGTCCTCATCTAGGCGTAAGGATTCTGGAATGCCATACCCCGCCTCCGAACACGCCTCCACATCCGGGGGTACGGGTCTGGTCTTCGATCCTTCACTTATCCGCTCTCCGCCGTGTCTCGTCTGGCCCTCACGGTCGACTGCGCCCGCGCAATCGCTCTCACTCAGCGCCTGTGCTGGGGCCTGGCGCTGCTCCTGCTGCTGGCACCCGCCCCCGCCGCCGGCCAGCAGACCGCGACGTGGCGCGCGCATCCCCCCACGGCCCACGGCTTCGATTCGGTGGCGCTGGCCGACGCGGTGGCCCGGGCCGAGGAGCTCGCCCCGCCCCTCACCAGCCTCCTCGTGGCACGGGGTGACACCACGGTGGCCGAGGTGTACTTCGACGGCATGACGCCCGGGCGGGGCGCCAACCTGAAGTCCGCCAGCAAGAGCGTGCTGAACGCCCTCACGGGCATCGCCATTGCGGAGGGACATCTCGAGAGCGTCAACGAACCGATCGGCCCCTTCTTCCCCGACCTCCTGGCCGACGCTCCGCGCAAGCAGCAGATCACGGTTCGCAACCTGCTCACCCAGCAGACCGGCCTCGAATCGACCAGCTTCGGCAACTACGGCGCCTGGGTGAGCAGCCCGAACTGGGTGGCCGACGCCCTCCGGCGTCCGATGGTGGGCCGCCCTGGCGGCGACATGATCTACAGTACCGGCAACACGCACCTCCTGGGCGTCCTCCTCGCCAGGGCGACCGGGCAGTCGCTCCGGGCCTTCGCACAGGAGCAGCTTTTCGACCCCCTCGGCACCACAATCCGCAGCTGGCAGCAGGACCCGCAGGGCTACTACTTTGGCGGCAACAACATGGCCCTCACGCCCCGCGGCCTGCTCCGCTTCGGCCAGCTCTACCTGAACCGCGGCACGGTCGACGATCAGCGTGTGCTCCCTGAGGACTGGATCGACCGCTCGTGGCGCACCTACGTCCGCTCCACCTACCGAAACCATCAGTACGGCTACCTCTGGTTCGTCGACACCATCGCCAGCGAGCGGGTGGCGTTTGCGTGGGGCTACGGCGGGCAGTACGTCTTCGTGGTGCCCCGCCTCGACCTGGTCGTGGCCACTACGTCCTCCATCGGGACCCGCTCGGCCGGCGCCAGCCACAACCTGCAGATCCTGCGGCTCCTCCGCGACCACATCCTGCCGGCCGCCCGGGGCCACGCCCTCGGTCCCCCGGGACGCCCCTCCACCCCCGTGGGTGGGGGAGGGTAGTCGCCCCCGCCCGGGAGGACCGGTCGGGCCTGCGCCAGAGGCGACAGCGCGGACGGCCGGAAAACAGAGGCCGCACGCCGGAGAGACTCATGGGCAACGCGCCGGGCGGCCCCGTGCGCCGCAAGGAATCGGGCTATCTTTGATCGTCCCCTCCCCTCTCGATGTGAGGGACCTGCCCTGCTGCCCTCCCCCTTTGCCCTCGATCTTTCCATGACCTTACGACCGTCCCCCACGCCCTGGACGCGACTCGTCGGTGCGTCCGGCGTCCTCCTCACACTATGGGCCGTTCTCCTGATGCCGACCGCCGTCGCCCAAGTGCCCGTGGCCCCTACGATCCCCGGCACCGAGATTGAAATCCGACGCGGGGCCGACATCGTGCAGCCTCCCCTCGTCTCCTACAAGCGAGTGTTGCAGGGCGACGCCTTCGACACCGCGCCCGACGACACGCTCGGCGTGCTTCGCATTCCGCGCCCCTCCGACCTTGACGCCATCCAGTACGTCGACCGCAGCCGCGGCTTTGCCGTGAACCTGCAGCACGCCATGATCGTGGCCGACGGCCAGATCGTGGACGTGCAGGTGAGCGACCGGGCGGTGCGGGGCGCCGCCTCGTCCTCCAGGGTCGAACACGAACTGCTCATCATCCGCCCGCCCGCCGACGACGCCTTCGACGTGGCCGTGCCCGACGGGCTGGAGTGCGCCCGCCTGGAGCCCGGTTCCGAGGAGGACCGGCAGTCGCGCGGTCGCCTCGTCGACGACCGGCCCTGCAAGCAGGTCCGCGGCGTCGAAACCGTGATCGACGTGGCCTCGTGGTTCGACGTATCGCTGACGAACGTGTACTCGGGCCTCCGCACCGTCTCCAACGACAACCACAACGCCCGCGAGCTACGCGGCTGGCTCCGCAGCCTCGCCCCCGGCGGCGAGCAGGTCCGCTTCGTGATTGTAGCCACGTCGCCGGCCCCCGAGCGGCCCACGGCCGTTGCCACGCGCCTCGACACCACCATCCTTGGCCCCACGCTCGCAACCGTCGACGGCCAATTCCGGGTCAACCGGGTCTCGACCTCCGGGTTTGAGTGGATCACGACGGCGGCCGCCCTCGGCGGCCCCAACCGGAGCGACCTGCCCGGCCGCACCGGCCCCCGCTACGAAGCCAATCGGCTCAAGGGCGACCTGACGACGACCGTCCGGTGGAATGCCTCCCCCGATCACCGCTACGAGCTGAGCCTGTTCGGCAGCACCCAGCCGACCTTCTCCAGCCAGGCCGTGGGCGACCACCACGACGTGCCCTACGGCGCGAGCGTGGCCGCCCGGTTCGGCCCGCCCCAGCGCACCGGCGTGGAGCTGCGCCTCGAAGGCAGCTACGAGGACGACCCGTTCCAGCGCAGCTCGCTCGGAAACGGCGACCAGCGGGCCCGCCTGCTGTTTGGCCTCGACCACGGCTCGCTGCTGAAGGGCAACACCCACTGGCGCCTCAGCGCCGGCCCCACGTACTTCGTGGACCGGAGCAGCATCTGGGAGGCGCGCCCCGACGCCCGCCAGCTCGGCTACACCGTGGACGGCGTCTTTAGCCGCGTCGTCAACACCCGCATTCCCACGCTCCTGAGCGTCGGCGGTGTGGTGAACCAGTCCTGGGGCTACGTGCAGGACACCGGAAACACCAACCTCTCGGTCGCCGGACGGCTGAGCGCCAAGCCGCGCCTGAACATCGGCGGCACGATGGTGGCCCTCGGCCCGGTCGTTCACCTGAGTCACACGGACAGCGACTACGCCGCCGTGGCCGGATTCACGGAGAACAACGTGCAGGCCGGCGTGGAACTGACGACCTGGATCAAGTTCTAACCCGGACCCGCTCCGCTCGGGGCACGTCTCTCTTCCAATTCATCACCCCAACGGGCCGTCTTCTCACGAGGACGGCCCGCTTTTTTTGATTCGCTTTCCCCGCCCCTCCCGTCCCGTCGAGCAAAGGGATGACGTCGGAGAGCCGGAGTAGAACCATCACCTCGACCGGGTCGCCTGCGGGCGGTTAGTTGCCCCCGCCCGGCAGCAGGTTGCGGAGGCGCCCCAGCCCCTCCTCCTTCGCCAGGGCCCGCAGCCGCTCCTGAATGCCGTCCCGGTTGGCGACCGACACGTCCGGGTCCCGCAGCGTGCCTCCGATGGTGACCCGCACCCGCACCGTCTCGCTCTCGGCCCCGGCACCGGTCAGTTTCTTGACGACGCCCGCGAGCGACCCGTCGCCCCCGCCGGCCAGGCCCGGAATCTTCGAGTCCTGGAGGCGCGACAGCGGCACGTTGAGCGTAAGGGCGAGGTCGACCCCGCCACCCAGGCCCAGTTGCCCCCCAATCTCGCCGCTGAGCGGATCGCCGTTGATCGACCACGTTTCCATCTCAATCTGACCGTCCTGGATCGAAAAGGGCCCGCCGAACCGCCGGAAACTCGTGAGGGATGACAGGTTGAGGCCGAGCACGTCCGTGAGCGCCCGGGCGAGGCCCGCCTCCGCAATCAGCCCCCCATTGGCCACGATGGACGAGCCAGTGGCCGAGAATGCATCGAGCTGCGGCAGAAAGCCCTCGCTGAGCGGCGTGTCTCCGTCGATCGTCAGGTCGAGCGTACCGTTCACGATGCGCCCAATCGTGGTCCAGTCTTCCAGAAAGGCCCCCGCCCGCGCCCCGCTGAGGGTGACGTCGTAGTCGAGCGTCGTAGCGGGGGCCTGTGGCGCGAGCGCTAGCCCCTCACTTGCCATCAGAACGCTTTCTCCGGCTTGCTCCGCCGACGCGTCCGCCCCGCGCTGGTCGAGCGTGACCGACCCCGCCAGCGCGCCCTCGTACGTCGTCCCCGTCAGGTTTTCCAAGTCCAGCCGGCGGTCGTCCGCCTGCACGTCAAACGCCAGGTCGTCGATGCGCTGCGGGTCGTTGCGAAAGGTGTCAATCTCCACGCGCCCGTCCAGCGCGTAGGGCGGGATCTCGGTGCCGCCGTAGAGCGCCTGGGCCGCGGTCTCCGGGTCCTGCCCCTCCACCTGCCCGCCCGAGAGGGACGCGGCAAAGAGCTGCGAGTAAAACACATCGGTTTCCTCTGCCTCGGGGTAGAGCTCAACGAGATCGAGGCGGTCGGCCGTGAGCGAAAACGTGGCCGACAGGGCCGGGTCCGTCTCCGCCAGGCCCTCCGAGACGGGGAAGAGATTCTGGGCCGACGCCTCAAGCTGCATCGTCTGCTCGCCCGTCCGGAGCGTGAACGGCGCCATCGACAGGCCCGTGCCCGTCAACTCGACCGTCGCCTCCGGCACGTCGATCGGCGCCCGGAAGGACTCGTACGGGTACTGCAGGTCGGCCAGCTCGATGGTGCCCCGCGGCTGAATGGCGTCCGGATCGGTGAGCGGGCCCTGGAACTGCACATCGTACGTGGCCGCGCCCGCCACGCCGCTGGTGTCGCTCGCCACCGCGGCCAACCGAGCCAGGTCGGCGCCCCCGGCGAGGCGGCCGTCGGCCTGGGCGGAGCCCATCGGGTCGCGGACCGTCACTTCGCCCGTGAGCGATTCCTCAAATAGCTGCCCGTCGATGGACGCCACCGTGACCGACGCCTCCGAGAACGAGAGGTCGGCCCCAAGGTCGCGCAGGAGGGGATCGCCCTCGTAGTCGACCGCCGCCCCGGCCAGTTTCCCCGACCCGTCGTACGTGAGTCCATCGAGCCCGTCCTCCCCGCCCACCGGCCCCGTCGCGGCCACATCGAGGCGGAGCGTGCCCTGCGGATTGTAGGCGTCGGCCTCCCCCTCCGGCGCAAACGCCGCGAGCGTGGCAAGGTCGAGCGCCCCGGTGGTGAGGCGCAGGTCGAGCGCGGGCGTCTCCGCCAGCAGGTCCTGGAGCGCCACGTGCCCGGCGAGCGACGCATCGAGCAGGGTGCCCTCCACGTTGCGGACCGCGGCCGAGTCGAGCGAGAGCGACAGATCCGCGTTCAGGTCGCGGAGGAGCGTGCCGTCCTGATAGTCCACCCCGAGGCCCTGGAGTCGCCCCGTGCCGTCGACCCGCAGGCTGTCCATCGATCCCGTGCTGTCGGGCAGCGGGCCGGCGACGGTGGCGTTGAGCTGGAGCGTGCCGCGCGGGTTGAGGCCCTCCACCGCCGCGGCCGGGACAAAGTCCGCCAGGGCGGCCAGGTCCGTGTCGCCGGTTTCGATCGACAGGTCCACCGCGGGCCGCGTGTTGAGCGCCGTCACGGCCCCGTCGGCCGTCAGCGACACCGGCGCCGTGTCGAGATCGAGCGACTGAATGTCCACGCGCCCGTCCGCCATCGCGGCCCGCACGTCGTAGGCCAGCGTGGCGTCCTGGACGGTGAGGGTGTCCTCGCGCACGTCGGGGAGCAGGGCCCGCACCGTCCCCAGGTCGACGGTCCCCGTGCTCGTGAGGGCGTCGCCATCCGGTACAGCGCCCAGCTGTGCATCAAAGCCGAGGCGGGCGGCCTGCCCCGTGCTGCGATCGTCGTAGCGCAGCTGCGCGTCGGAGATGCGCACGTCGGACAGCGGGATGCCGCCGAGGGGCGGCCCCTCCTCTTCCGCGGCCGTCGTGTCGGCCGGGCCGCCCAGCGTGTCGAAGTTGGTCGTGCCATCCTCGGCCACCGTGTAGCGGACGCGCAGGCCGTCGAGCCCCACGGCGGTCGGCTCGATGCGGCCGGTGAGCAGCGGCCAGAGCGCGACCTGGACGCGGAGAGTGCGGGCCGTCACGGCAGGCTGGGCCTCGAACCGCTCGTCGTTGGCGAGGCGGAAGCCGGAGACCTCCACGGCGGGCGTCCACAGCACGCGCAGGCCGATGTCGTCAATCTCGACGGTGCGGCCCGTGGCCTCCTCCAGCGGCGGCACCACGTAGCCCTTCAGCTGCTCGCTCGTGAAGAGGCGCGGCAGCACGAGCGCGGCGACGAGGACGAGCACCAGGAGCCCCCCGAGCAGCCCGCCGCCCCAGATGGCGAGGCGGGTCCACAGCGGGCGGGGCGCCTCTGGGTTGGCGTCCGCGGCATCGGACGAGGAATCGGGTGCGGGGGCGGACGCATCGGACATGGCGACGGGCGGGACGGGGCGGGGCAGAGAGGTGCGAGAGGGAACGGTTGAACCTTTGGGCCGCGCAACCGATCCGTGCGTCTACGCTCTTACCTCCCTTCCTTGAAGGTAGAGCCTTCAGCCTCTTTCTTGAGCGTACACTCTCTGGGTCTAACACTCATTTCCCTCTGTCCCTTTTCGGCCCCCTTCCCAGACCGGACGACCAACACATTGTCCCAGGACATCGTGGGGGACTCTTTCGTGCCATTTACGATATAGCCGTCTCTGGACTACAAAATGTCTGTCTATGATCAGCGTACGGACGACTTCTTGACGCGATACGAACGCGTCAGGACGACCGAGATTCACGACAACTGGCTTCCCCTTCTCCCCACCACCCAGCTTCTGATTCTAGACGTTGGTGCAGGGTCAGGCCGAGACGCTGCCTGGTTTGCAGAACAGGATCACGAAGTCGTAGCCGTTGAACCTGCGGACGCACTTCGCAGGCGAGCACAGGGGATTCACTCGTCGCCCCGAATCCAGTGGATCGACGATCATCTCCCAGCACTGGATACGGTCCATGATCTCGATTACAAGTTCGATGTCATCCTGTTGAGTGCGGTCTGGATGCACGTTCCACCCTCAGACCGGAAACGAGCGTTTCGGAAGCTGGCGGAGCTCCTCAAACCCGGCGGCCACTTCGTCATAACGCTCCGGTCTGAACAGCCTGACGACGAGCGCACGACGTACCCGACTTCCATCGCTGAGCTCCGCGACCTGTCGCGCTCGTTTGCACTCGAATTCTTGGAGGATGCCCAAACCGATGATAAGCTCGGACGGGATCTGCGCTGGACCTCAGTGGTCTTCCGACTTCCGGACGACGGGACCGGTGCACTCCCGCTGATCCGGCATATCCTCATCAACGACGATACGTCTGCCACCTACAAGCCTGCCCTACTCCGATCGGTGCTACGAGCGGCTGATAGTGCTAAAGGAGCCGTGGAGAAGACGCGCGACCACGTGGAAATTCCGCTCGGACTCGTGGCGCTGTACTGGCTTCGAATGTACCGCTGGCTGATGGTCGAAAACGACTACCGCCAAATGCCTGGCAGCACCACCCCTGCATTCGACACGTCTCACTTTCACGCCCTGAGTCTGACCGACGCAGACCTCCGACTCGGAAAACGCTTCACGGGAGACACAGCCCGTCATCTGATCAAAGTGCTCCGTTCTGTCCGGGATACAATTCGTGCGGGACCGGCCCATTACATCACTTATCCAGGGACCGACGATCAGGTCTTCGAGTACGAAGGCGGCCGAATCCCCTCCTCTGACACTGTCTCTCTGAATCTTGATTTCCTGATGGAAGCGGGGAAGCTCCGCATTCCCCGTCACGTGTGGGACGCACTCGCGCGCCACGCCAGTTGGATCGAACCCTCAATTCTGAGTCGCTGGGTGGAACTGCTCAAGAGCTACGACGACACCGACTCGTCTGGAGCTTACCGAAATGCACTCTCCTGGCCGAATGTGGAGCACTCGACCCAGGAAGTACGGAAACTGGCGACGCGCCTTCGGGAATCCGGAGAGTCGCTCTACTGTGTTTGGACCGGAAAGAAACTGGAGCAGCGATACGACATTGACCACTGCTTCCCATTCAAGCACTGGCCGAACAATCATCTCTGGAATCTACTGCCAACGACTCCGTCTCTGAACCAAAGTAAGTCGGATCGGCTCCCCTCCGCCGAGCAGTTGGAAAACGCTACTGAACGAATTCAAGATTGGTGGCACCGGGCCTATCAGCAAACGGATTACGAGCCACGATTCTTCGAAGAGGCGTCCGCAGCGCTTCCGCTTCCTCCGGAGCACTCTTCAACGCTTGACGACCTCCTAACCGGCCTTCGCCGCCAGAGGGTGCGGCTCCGCACCGACCAGCAAATTGCGGAGTGGAGCGCGGTGTAATCTCTCATCTCGACAGTTCCCCTGCTCTCTCACTTCCTATTGTCTCCTCGTGTCCCGAAACCAGAATCCCTACTCACACCTCACGGCCAAAGAACGGGACCGCCCTTCTTTTCCGACCCGAAAGCTTCTTGGCCTCGGTCACATCCATGGGCGTGTATTGGACTATGGATGCGGACACGGAGCAGACGTAGATTTCCTCCGAGAAAAGGGGGTTGATGTCGAAGGCTACGATCCACACTACGCTCCGGAACGGCCGGAGGACAGGTTCGACACGATTCTGTGCCATTACGTCCTGAACGTGCTCATGCAGCGGGAGCAGACGGTCGTACTCATGGATGTATCCGAATATCTTCGCCCCTCCGGATCTGCCTTCTACACCGTTCGGCGTGACCTGCAGAGACCCGGCTTCCGGCAACATTACAAGCACGGCGTGCCCACATACCAGACCAACGTCCGCCTGCCCTTCGAAACAGTTATCCGGACAGAGTTCTGCGAAATCTATCGGTATCGCCCCTACCCGCAGGTACAATCGGACGAAGAGGCCACCTGTCCGCTCTGTAATCCCTCCACGGAACTCTCCCTCGTCTCGGAGACGGCTCAGTCTTTCGCCGTCACCGCCGAGCATCCGATTGCTGACAGCCACGTGCTTGTGGTCCCAAAGCGGCACGTGACCGATTATTTCGATCTCGCAGAGCGGGAACAGACGGCATGCTGGCTACTGGTCAACCGCGTTCAATCCCTGCTCCGAAAACGGGTGACCCCCGAAGAACTGACTGTAGCCATCAATCCGAACGAGGGCGACCGTCCGAGGCCCGGTCATGCCCACATTCATCTCATTCCTCGGTGAGGATAGGACTCAACGGGGGGACGTTTGCGTCTCATTCAAGTCGCTCCTCCGGGGTCATGTTCTTCACCCGTTCGTACCGCTCGTCTTGGATCCGCCGCGTCATCTCTACAGCATCAATTCCGCCGCCTGCCTCCTTCGAATGATTCCCCATGGTGGTTTTGCCTCTGTCCCAGATCCTGTCGGTAGCCCTCTGTGATCGGTATGTATACTCAATCTGACTGCAGGGCCTTTTGCCACCTGCTGTCCTCCCACCGAAACGCCTCGAAAGGCACGTCATCCTAAGTCTGATTCAGGAGGCTTGGCCTGGTCCTGCCGTTTTCGAAGGGCCTCTGTCCGTTCCTGCCAGTAGGCCAGTCGCTCGCTTCGGGACGCGCCTTTGAGGCGGTCGTGGATCCGCCGGGCGGCCCGTCGCTTCATCTCGACGGCATCAACGGTTTTCTCCGAGTGTGTCGTCATCGTTGATCACCTCACGTGGGGAATGAATGGCAATGGAATCGTATCCGTGAAGGGCGTTTACCGCATTATACTGAGGAACCTTCTGAAAGTGCACGATGTGCTGAAAATTCCAGCTGACGATCAGATCACACCCCTGAACGGTTGCCAGGGCAATGTGCAGCGCATCGTTCTCCCAGGTCGGGGTCAGGATGTTCGCGTCCAGGTACGCCTGCTGAAGATCGAGGGCCTCCTCAGTAATCTCTACCACCGTTGCTTCGGGGAGGATGGTTTCGTAGAAGGACCACACCTCCGATGGTGCCTCTTCCAGTTCGTCTTCAACCACCGCCGAGATCACGAGCGAAAAACGTCCGGCACGCACCTGAGCAAAAAACTGCCGACTGGCCTCTGCAAACTCCTCGTCGTACGGCCCGCCGTAAACGGACGTATCGGCGTAGGTGCGTATCGGCATCGGTTGTTGTGGCTGAAATACGGTCCATTCGGTGCGCGCCTCTTTCCAAACTCCTGTTTTCCGGGGTCTTTTTCGGCGCTTCCCAGCAACGAAGGACATAAGTTCAGGATCCCAAGAAAGAAAAGGAAATCCGAGTTTGGGCTCGCCAGCTTCGGGAGGCTGACGAACCCGAAACCCGATACGTAAAGACCTGCATCCGTATCATTGAGTACGATCGCGATGACGTGACAATCGACTCTCCCCGCGGGAGGATTGAACTGTCATAAAGCTCTCTGTTCTTCCTACGAGCATCTCACTCGGCACCGTAAAGAGCAATTCTCCGGATAGCCTCACGCCGAATTGTCGTTCTCCTCATCTCCTCCAAACAGCTCCCGCACCTCCTCGACGCGTCCGACGATCTGCTGGCCCAGGCCCTCGGCGTCTCGGCCCGGACGCTGAAACGTCGACGGGAGACCGGGACGCTTACCACCAACGAGTCCGACCGTCTCGTGCTTCTGGCCGAGATCGTCGCCCTGGCTCGTCAAGCACTCGATAGTGCTGAGTCCGCCCGGGAGTGGCTCCGTACCCCGCACTCGATGCTCGGCGGGAAATCGCCCCTTGAGCACATGGACACCGTAACGGGCATGCAGGAAGTCAAGACGATGCTCTACCACATCGAGTATGGCATGCCGGCGTAGAACCGCGCAATCCGAATTGACTACTTCTCGTCGCCTCCGCCCGTCGTGCGCACCCTCTGGCGCCTCGAAAAAGAGACGTACGTGGACACCGCCTTTCGCGGGAAGGGCAGCCTCAAAACGGGGGGCCGCTGGCACCACAAGGGCACCCAGGTCGCCTACGCCAGCGAGCATCCGGGCGTTGCGGTCCTCGAAAAGTTGGTGTGGCTGGGGAGCTACGAAAGGGCTCGTGAAAGCAGCTACGTGCTCCTTCCTCTTCACCTTGATCCTGAAGAGCTTCTGGAAACCCTCGACGCGTCGGATCTCCCCGACGACTGGGATGCGTTTCCACATCCCGAGACGACCCGATCCCTCGGCACGCAGTGGGTCAAAGAGGAACGGTCCGTCGTCCTCGCCGTGCCGAGTGCACCCCTGGGAGTACTCGGTTGTCCGCTCCCAGCGCCGTGCTCCCCGTCGCCAAGAACTACCTGATCAACCCGTTCCATCCCGACTTTCACGAGCTGGAGCGAGGGGAGCCGGTTCCATTCTCCTGGGACGCCCGCCTCTTTCAGCGACTGCAGGACTAACGGTCGGAGTGAAAGGCGATCGACGCGACGAGTTCGTTCCCCAGGTCGCCCCCTCCGCCCCTCGAACATGCTCCCTAGAGTGTTTGTGGGCGGTCTCCTCTGTTCCTGCCCGCGACATCAAATGTGCGTTCGGGCCGTGGTGAGGACGGCACGGCGACACTCGACGGATGGTGCCCCATGTGCCGCCCCCAGGGCGATTGCATGTCAAGATTCATCGCCCCCAACGACTGTGCTTCCTCGGTCATTACTGTCGCAGTTGTCATCCCGGCCAAGGCTCCGACAGGAGCCGATGAGCCGGAAATGAGTGAAGCGAATTCACGGTAGTAATCCATCCAACCGAGCGAAACCGATCATATCGACAGAAGTGCTGTAGCGGCGAATGGAT
>JBKHEM010000015.1:0-29884 GCA_046540815.1 Salinivenus sp. | reverse complement strand
GAGAACGTCTCGAATCACTTCCGGGTCGGGCGACCCATCAAAGGACCGGCGCACTTGCCCGATAAAGAATCCCAAGAGTCCCTCCTTTCCGTCAAGATAGGTCTGCACCTGCTCTGGATTGTCGTCCAGGACGTCCTCCACCACCGGGACAATGGCGTCAACATCCGACACCTGGATCAAATCGCGTTCATCGGCAATTTTGCCGGCACTCTTGTCGGTTTCCTCCAGCATCGCCTCAAAAATCTCCTGGGCGCCGTTGGAGCTGACCTTGTCCTGCACGCGGAGAAAGGCAAGCTGGGCCATCCGCTCCGGGCCCACGGGCAACTCGTCGATCTGCATTGAGCGCTCGTTGAGCACCCGCATCACCTCCGACATTACGAGGTTCGATAGCAACTTGGCCTGCGCGTCCGTGTCTCCTCCCTTGGTTCGCTTGTAGAGCTGCTCCAGCGCAGCCTCAAAGTAATCGGCGACCGGCCGCTCCTCGGTGAGGACGCGGGCATCGTACGGCGGCAGGCCCACCTCGTCGACAAACCGGCGGCGCCGGGCGCGCGGAAGCTCCGGCAGCGCATCCCGAACCGCAGCAATGTGCTCGTCGTCTACGACCACCTCCACGAGGTCGGGATCGGGCATGTACCGGTAGTCGTGCGCCTCCTCCTTCGACCGCATCGGACGCGTGGTGCCCGCGTCTGGATCCCACAGAAGCGTTTGCTGGGTGACCGCGTCTCCCCTTTCCAGGGCCGCGGACTGGCGCGCAATCTCGTAGTCGAGCGCCTGCTCCACATTCCGCATGGAGTTCATGTTCTTGAGCTCCGTCCGCGTCCCGAACTCCTCTCGCCCCCGGGGCCGCACACTCACGTTGGCGTCGCACCGGAGCGAGCCCTCCTCCATGTTACCGTCGCTGATGTCCAAGTAGCGCACCAGCTGGCGCAGCCGCTTCAAGAACAGGTAGGCTTCGTGCGGCGTGCGCAGGTCCGGCTCCGTGACCATCTCCAGGAGCGGCACGCCACACCGATTGAAATCAACCCGCGTTTGATCGGCGTCATGAATCGACTTGCCGGCGTCCTCCTCCATGTGGATGCGCGTCAGGCCAACGCGCTTGGACGGAGTCTCCGATGCAGGTGCGTCTTCATCCTCCTCCGGGAAGATTTCGAGGAAGCCGTCGTAGCAGATCGGCGTATCGTACTGCGAGATTTGGTACCCCTTCGGCAGATCCGGGTAGAAATAGTGCTTGCGGGCAAAGACCGAGCGGTCGGCAATGGAGCAGTGAGTGGCCAGGCCAAGACGCAGAGCGTACGAGACCACCTTCTCGTTTAGGACTGGGAGCGTGCCAGGATGCCCCAGGCTCACAGGGTCGACCTGAGAGTTGGGCTCGGCCCCGAAGGCGGTGGCGTCGGGGCTAAAGATCTTCGCGTCTGTCTGGAGTTGAACGTGAACTTCGAGGCCAATGACTGGCTCGTACGTCTCGTAGGCCATAAATGAGGGGGTGGATGTGCAGCGGGACAAGACCGTAGGGAGGCGAAACCGGGCGAACGTACCTAAGGCACCGGCCAAATGTTCGGGGGCCAACGGCCTCACGGGGATCCGTCGGAGGCAGGCTCAGAGGATGCGCTGGCCGGCGGGTTTCCTTGATCGTTGAGTGCCCAGTCGTAAGGGCGAAACTCGACTGCATAATCGCCCTTCGCCAGTCGTTCTCCCACCGTACCTTCGAAATACGGGGCCAGCGCTCGCTGAATGGCCTCGGGCGTGGGGCCAAAGTCCTCGCCGTACCACTTAAGGATGCGCGAGAGGGCGATGCGGTCCTCGTCGGCGGGAATTTGATTCTTCGCCGGATCATGAAGGAACGCGTGGCCCTGCGCGTCAAGCTGGTCGTTCAGGCGGGACCCAGTGTACGCTTCGCGACGAAGCTCGGGACAGCTGTCCGCCGCGCACACAAGCGCAAAGTGGATTCGCGGCTCCTCAAAACGCTCCCGAATGATCTCGTGCTCGATTTCATCGAGCGTGCGAACGGTATCGGCCACCGTCCCTACCTCCAGCTGAAACGGGCTGTCGTCTTTGGGTTCGGCCGGCCCCGGGGTGATGGCCCAGATGTTTTCGACCGGATAGTGATCGACAATCAGCTTAAGCGTCAGGGCGTTGTACGCGTTGATCCAGAGGGCGAGACGTTCGTCATCTGACCGATCGGAAAGGTCCGCCGATGCAAGCTGCCGCAGGTACGGACGCAGGGCCTCTTCCTGGTTCTGTTTGAGGGCCGCATAGTCCACGGCTCCCGTCGAGTCTACATAGCGGGCGAGGAGGCGGTCGAATGCGTCGTGGCCCTTCCCCTCCGGATCGGGGGAAGCCTCCGCCGTCGCGGTCGTTTGAATCACTGTCTCCTGTGCCTGGGACGAGTCCGCCGGCGCTGACTCATCCATTGCGGAGAACGCAGCCCAGGACCATCCCACGATGCCCCCCAGATAGGCGACCAGCACGATCGAGAGGCCTGCATACTGTCGGTACCGGCGCGATGCAGCGTCAGACATTATTCTAGGTAAGGCATTAGAAGCAGAGTCGGTATCAACGGACCGGATCCGGTGAGGCTCCCGTCTTGTCCCCGGACGCGAAGACGCAGCCCTCGTAGGGGCGGAGGCGAATCGGATCTGCAGGCGGCGGCCCGTCGTCGTGGGTGCCAATGAGTGCAGCGGCCTGGTCCGTTAGGCCGTCAGGGCGTTCAAACCGCTCGGACGTGTCGGAAAAGTTCAGCACAACGACCACCTCTTCCTCGCCAAGCGTACGTCGATAGGCAAACACAGTTGGGTGATCAGGCGCCAAGAGGGTGTATTTGCCGTATAGGAGCACGTCGTGGGCGTCCCGAAGTGCAATCAGACGGCGGTAGTACTGGAGGACGGAATCAGGGGCCTGCCGCGCACGGGCCACGTTGATCGTCTCGTGGTTGGGGTTGACCAGGATCCAGGGCGTGCCCTCGGTAAAGCCGGCATTCGGCCCATCAGTCCACTGCATGGGCGTCCGTGCATTATCGCGCCCCAACTGGCGATGGTGGTCGAGCAGCGTTTCCCGATCCGCTCCCGCCGCCTCCCGGTCGGCAACATCGTTGATCGTCTCTACGTCCCGAAAGTCGTCGATCGACGCGAACGGCGCATTTGTCATGCCGATTTCGTCGCCCTGGTAGATGTAGGGCGTGCCACGAAGGGTGAGAAGGAGTGTAGCCAAAAGCTTCGCCGACCGGACGCGATACGCCGGACGATCGTCCCCAAAGTAGGACACTGCACGCGGGAGATCGTGATTTCCTAAAAAGATGCTGGGCCAGGCCTTCTCTCCGAACGCCTCGTCCCATTCCGTAAGGACGCGTTTTAGTTCGGGAAGCGACCAATCACGCGGCTTGTGGCGGTTTTCGTCCCCACGCCCAAGGGCGACGTGATCAAACTGAAAGAACGACTGGAGCGCCCGCCCGTCATCGCCGGCATAATCGGCCACTTGGTCCTTCCGGATGGCGTGTCCCTCCCCCACCGTCATCACGTCGTACTCCGACAAGACCCGGTCGTGCATTTCCTGTAAGTACTCGTGGATGCGGGGTCCGTTACCGTACAGGTCGTGGAGACGCGTAGGATCGTCGGTATCCTCAAACGGCGGTTTTGAGAGCAACGGAATGACGTCCATTCGGAACCCGTCTACTCCTTTGTCGAGCCAAAACCGCATCATATCGAAGATTTCCGCGCGCACCTCAGGGGTTGCCCACTTGAGGTCCGGCTGTGTTTCATCGAACAGATGCAGATAGTACTCTCCCGTTGTCTCATCGAAGGTCCACGCCGAACCGCTGAAGAAGGAACGCCAGTTGGTGGGCGGCCCACCGTCGGCGGCCGGGGCGTGCCAGTGATAATAGTCGCGGTACGGATTGTGCTTCGACTGGCGGGATTGCTCAAACCACCGGTGTTCGCTGGAGGTGTGGTTGACCACCAGGTCCATCATGAGGCGAATGCCCCGATCATGCAGGGCCGCCAGCATCCGATCGAAGTCGGCCATGGTGCCAAAGACATCCGCAATCGCCCGGTAGTCGCGAATGTCGTACCCGTTGTCGTTCATCGGCGAGTCGAAGACCGGGCTCAGCCATACCACGTCCACGCCCAGATCGGCGAGGTAATCCACCCGCGCCGTGATGCCGGGCAAATCGCCGTTCCCGTCGCCGGTGGTGTCGTTGAAACTGCGGGGGTAGATCTGATACACGACCGCTTCCTTCCACCAGCGGCGATCGTGCGACGGGAGAACTGTCATATTGCGAGGGTCTCAGTGTTTTCAAGTGAGGAGCTTAGCGCATGACCAGCCCGCCGTCCACGATCAGGTTTTGGCCCGTGACGGCACGCGCCCAGGGAGACGCCATCAGAAGCACCGCGTCGGCCATCTCTTCGGGCGTCGTCACCCGGCCCCGAGGGGTGTTGTCCGCAATCAAGTCGAAGACCGCGTCGGGGGTTGCGGCACTGGCGTCCGTCGCCTTGAGCAGGCCGCCGGACACCATGTTCACGGTGATGTTCTTCTCTCCCAGTTCCTGGGCCATGTTGCGGACGAACCCGAGCAGGGCCGCCTTCCCCGTTGTGTAGTCGTGGTACGGGACCACAGGGTCCTGCACGAGGTTGGAGCCGATGCCGATAAAGCGCCCACTGCCGGCCGCCTCCATGCCCGGCAAGGCCGCCTGCAACAGGTGGAGCGCTCCCTTCACCGACCCGTCCATTTGGGCCTGGTAGTCGTCCCACGTGACGGATCGAGCCTCCGCCCGCGCCCCCGGGTCAAATCGAAAGTCGACGAGGGCGTTGTGCACCACGGTCGTCACGGGGGCGCCAAAATGTTCGGTTGCGCGGGCGACCATGTCGTCGACGGCCTGCCGGTCGCGCACGTCGGCCTGGACGGGCAAGGCCTCCCCGCCGCCGTCCGCAATGGCATGGGCCACGCCCTGGGCCGCCTCCTGGCTTTCGTAGTAATTGATCACGACCCGGGCGCCTTCGCGCCCGAAGGCCCGTGCAATGGCGGCCCCCAGGCCGCGACTGGCCCCGGAGATAATAACAACTTGTTCGTCAAAGGTCAGCATGGTGTGGAGTGCTTCAGGCAAAAGAACACGCATGAAGCCAGGGTCCACACCGGGCACCTGTGGGGCATGGCGGCTTTCCTGCGCCGGTACGAGCCGGATCAGGTTCGAGGGGTGTGGTCTCAGCCCCCGCGGCACGCGGCGAGGGCACCCCCAGCTTCTCTACATAGGGTAGGTTCTGCGGACGGCAGTTACAACGGGCCCTCTCCAGCGTCGGGCTCGGCCGCGGGTCGCTCCCGCCCGTGGCTTGATCGTACCGGGGTCGCTTCGGTGGGTGTAGGGCGGGTTGCACGCACCGCCGGCCCCACCTGTCGATGGAAGCGGAGGAGCATCAGGAAGGCGGCTGCTGCGAGGCCAAGAACGAGCCCCCACCACAACGCCTCCGGCCCCCCACCGCCCCGTACGCCCCACAGGTATCCCGTCGTGAGCCCAATGCCCCAGTATGTCACAAGCGCGATGCCCATCGGCACACGGGTGTCCTTGAGGCCTTGCAGGGCGCCCTGCGCTGCCACCTGGATCCCGTCAAACAGTTGAAAGACCGCCGCCAGGGCCAGCAACTGAACCGCCTGTGCCACGACCGGCGCGTTCTCCGACACCGAGAGGTCGAGGTACAGCCCCACGATGGGCCGGGGCACCGTCCAGAAGAGGACCGCGGCCGCGGTCATAAACGTGGCGGCGAGCCCCACGGCCACGGCGCCGGCCCGGCGGGCGCCCGCCTCCTCCTGTCGCCCAGCCGCCTGCCCCACGCGCACCGTCCCCGCCATGCCGATCCCCAGTGGCACCATGAACGTGAAGGCCGCGCACTGCAGCGCCACCTGGTGGGCAGCCAGAGCCGTCGTGCCCAGCGTGCCCATCATCACGGTCGTCACCATAAAGAGGCTCGACTCAATCCCACGCGAGGCCCCCATCGGCGCCCCGATGTACACCAACTCGCGCAGGAACGTGGGGTCGGGCTCCCGCAGTCGGGCAAACACCTCGTGAGCCGAGAAGGGCGCAGTCCGGTGTACAAAGACAGCCAACAGGCCAAAGAGAACCGAAAACACGATGGTGCTCGCCCAGCCGGTGCCCGCAAGTCCTAGTTCCGGCAGGCCCCAGCGCCCGAACATGAGCAGTTCATTGGCTCCGATGTTGAGCCCCACGCCGATAAATGAGATGATCGTGACGGGCAACGGGCGCGACAACCCCTCGACGAAGCTCCGCAGGGCCACAAAGCCCAGAAACGGCACAATGCCCCACCGGATCGCCCGGAGGTAGGCCATCGCGCCCTCCCGGGCCACGGCCCCCTGCCCCGTCCACCGGAGGATCGGTTCCAAGCTACTCAAGAACACGAAGATGGCAGTTCCCAGGGCCAGGGCCAGCCACAACCCCTGCCGCACGCTGCGCCCGACCGTCGCCGGATCCTCGGCCCCCACGGCCTGCGACACCATCGGCCCCACGGCGCGCACCATGCCCATCCCCATGATGGCAAAGAAGAAAAACGCCGTATTGCCCAGCGCGACCCCGGCCAGTGCCTCCGGGCCCAGGCGGCCGACCATCACCGTGTCCACAAAGCTCATGGACACGTGCGCCAGCTGGGCGGCCACCACCGGCCCGGCCAGGCGGAGGGTCGCGCTCAGCTCGTTGCGCAGGGCACGAATGGAGTTGGACTTCCACACGGGGGCGAGGAGGGTCACGACAGGACAAGCGGAGAGCCGCAGGGCCGGTCAACGCAGCGACCGACCCGGCGTTCGCCCTCTGCCCTTGCCGCGTCCCCGACTCACGACGAATACGTCATCATTTCGCCGAGGGTCTGTACGCCCACGCCATCCGTAACGGGATCCCAGTTCCGGTTGCGTGCAAGAAACGACTCTTCGTCCAGTTCGATGAGCCCGTACAGCGTTTCGGCCACGATCCGGGCGCCCACCGGCCCCAGTCCTTCCCCGGACTCAAAATGGTCCGGCTCCGTCTCTCGCCCAATGCGCTCGGCCTCGGTCAAGATATAAAACCAGAGCGGCGTACCGCCCGTCAGATCCACGTCCGGCTCGGCCGCATCCCGGGCCGCCTCCGTCACCTGCTCGATTTCCGCCGGTTCTCGCCCCATGGCCCGGGCCACCTGTTCGCCCGACGGGAGCAGGAAGGCCTGGCCCCGTAGCAGGTTGCGCGTGGCCAACGAAGACTCTCCGTGTTGGATGAACGGCAGATCGAGGAGGTCGGTGGCCAGCTGCGTATCCAGTTCCTCCGCGTGCTGCACGTTGCGGTTTTCGTCCGTGTCCAAGAGCTCGTGCCAGTCGACGACGGCGTCCTCGTCCCTCAGCGGTGAGAAGCCCCGTCCCAACGTCGCCCCGAAAAGTTCATAGGCGTTGCCGTTTTTCTGCACCTGCACGCGCTGGGGCATCATGGAGTGGCCAAACCGATAAGCCGCCGCCGCAAACTCGATGGGAATGTACGGCGTCTCGGTCGACGGGCAAAAGAAGCGGCGGCCCCGACTCCGAATCCGATCAACCACCGCCTGCCCACAAAGGGTCGGAAGAAAGTCCTCGACGATGACCGCCTGATAGTGCCAGGTGGTGATCTTCCGCGCCTCCTCAAACAACTCCTCGCCTTCCAGCCCGTCCTCCGTGTGGAGCGTGTCCACCACGGCGTTGTGGAAGCGAATCATCGCGAGCTGAAGCTGCGAGATGACGCCATTCTCGTCGTTGCGCGGATCGCCGATAATCGCGGTGCCGTCGACCGACCGGCAGAGGTCGTGCTTGGCCAAGGCATCCGGTTGATCGGCGGCGGTGCCATCGGCCCCCGTCAGGAGCTTCACGCCGGCGTAGTCCCCGGATCCGTGGTAGAGATAGGGCGAGGCCTCCGGCCCGGCCCCGTAAATGTTGTCGAGATCCAGAACGGGCGTGCGGGCATTTGGCGTATCCGAAGCATCGGCGACCGACGACAGGCTGGACGTAACATCCAGCGTGATGTCGTGATCGATAAACTGACCGAAAAACAGCTGTCCCACCGGCACTGAATCCGTCCGATCAAAGGACGACCCGCCGTCCATCGGCCCGCCCTGTGCGCCCAAGTGCCGGAGGGTTTCCGGCGGGGTGTAGAGGGGCGAGAGCGAGAACAACCGACCAAATCGGTCGCCATCCTGATGGGTGTGACCGTAGTGACAGAACGCCTCGATGCCTTCGAGTTCATTCATTCCATGATGAGCCATAGCGAATCACCTCGCAGTTGTGGATCGGAGAAAAGAGATGGACTCGGTCCGCCCCGCGTATCGGCCGCAGCAGAGCAGCGTAGGGCATGGCCGATTGCTCCGAAAGAAAATGAGCCCCCAGAGAGCACGGGGCGCAGTTCGTAATCTGTGAACTGAGTGCGGAAAAGTCAACTTTATTTTCACATTTATCCCGCGCGATCAGTGACGGCTGTCGTATCGCAAAAAATGGCTCGCACGGTTGACGCGACGCCTGCAAAATGAGACCTTAAGGAGTACACCACCCGTTGCAAAGCCACACTGCCCTCATGCCGTCCGTCCTTCGCCCTTCCGCGGCCGTTCTTGGGGTCGCCCTCCTGCTCCTCTTCGTCCGCCCGGTGTGCGCCCAGGACGACACCCGTCTCCTGCGCGAGCCCAGCGTCCAGAACGACACCATCGTCTTTTCCTACGCAAACGACGTGTGGGTCGTGAGCACCGAGGGCGGCGATGCCGAACGCCTCACCAGCTTCCCCGGCACCGAGTCTCAGCCGCATCTCTCGCCCGACGGGCAGCAGGTCGCCTTCACCGGACAGTACGACGGGGACACCGACGTCTACGTCGTATCGGTGGATGGCGGCCAACCCGAGCGCCTCACGCACCACCCCAGCGCCGATCACGTTCGCGGCTGGACGCCGGACGGAAAGGTCCTGTTTCAGTCGCGACGACAAGGCGGCCCCCGCCTCAAGCCGCAGTTCTGGACCGTCGATCCGGACTCTCAGGGTCTTCCGGAGCGCGTGCCGGTGCCACGGGCGCACTTCGGGACGATGGATTCCGACGGCCAGCGCCTCGCCTACGAACTCGTGGACCCGTGGGACCCGGAGTGGCGCAATTACCGCGGCGGGCAGGCCCAGCCCATTCGCATTCTTGACCTGGAAACGATGGACCTCGAGAAGGTGCCCTGGGACGGCGAGCGCCACAAGAATCCCGTCTGGCTGGGCGATACGATTTATTTCCTCTCCGAGCGCGACCGCGCGATGAACGTGTGGGCCTACGACACCGCGGCCGACTCACTGTGGCAGGTGACCTCACACGACACCTACGATGTCAAGGGCATCGCGGCGGGCGACGGTACGGTGGTCTACGAACAGGCCGGCTACCTCCATCGGTACGACCCGGCGACGGAATCCACCCAGAAGCTGTCCATCAACGTACGGGGCGACCTGCCCTGGACCCGCCCCGACTGGAAGGACGTGGACGACCAAATCCGCACCGCCGCCCTCTCCCCCACCGGCGAACGCGCCCTGTTTGAAGCCCGGGGCGAAATCTTCACGGTCCCCACCGAGCACGGGGACCCTCGCAATCTGACCGAAAGCTCGGGCGCGGCTGACCGCAGCCCCGCCTGGTCGCCCGACGGACAGCGGGTGGCGTGGTTCTCGGATGCCTCGGGCGAATACCAGCTCTACCTGAGCGACCAGAAGGGCCTCGAAGAACCGGAACGCTTCGACCTCCCCGGGCCCACCTTCTACTACGACCTGGCGTGGGCCCCCAACGGCTCGCACGTCCTCTTTACGGACGCCAACCGGACGCTGTGGACCCTCGACGTGGAGACGGGCGAGACCACGGAGGTGGACACGGATCCCTACGCCACCCCGGAGCGCGCCATCGATCCGGAGTGGTCGCCCGACGGCGAGTGGATTGCGTACGCCAAGCGACAGGACAACTTGCACTACGCCGTCATGCTCTACTCCGTAGAGACGGGCGACACCACACAGGTGGCCACGGACCTTGTGGACACCCGAAGCCCGACCTGGGACCCAGACGGCGACTTTCTTTACTTCCTCGGCAGCACGGACCTCGGCCTCAACACCGGCTGGCTCGACATGAGCAGCTACGGCCGCCCGGCCACCCACGGCCTCTACGCCGCCGTGCTGTCGGACGACGGGTCCGCTCCCCTCCGTCCCCGCAGCGACGAGGAGTCTGCCCGCGAGGACGAGGAGTCCGACGAGGACACCGCCCCGGATGAAGATGACACCGTCGCGGTTGATGTGGACCTGAATGGACTTTCGAACCGCGTCGTCTCCCTCGGCGAACCGAAGCGCATCTACAGCCAGCTCCGCGCCGGGCCCTCAGGCACCCTCTTCTACGTGGAGGAACCCCAGGGGGACGGGTCGCCCATTCTCAAAAAATACGCCTTCGAAGAACGCGAAAGCACGGACTTCCTGGAAGGCGTTGGACAATACCGGCTGTCTCACGACCGGAATCATCTGCTTTACCAGGCCGGCGATACGTGGGGCGTTGTGCCTACAAGCGCAAGCCCCTCGGTCGGCGACGGCGCTCTGGAGCTCGATCTGGAGGCCCGAATTACGCCGCCCGAGGAATGGGCCCAGATATTCCGCGAGGCCTGGCGGTTCCAGCGGGATTACTTCTACGTGGAGAACCTGCACGGGGCCGATTGGCCCACCGTGTACGAGCGCTACGAACCGTGGCTCGAACACGCCCAGCACCGCGAGGACCTGAACTACGTGCTGGACGTGATGGGCGGCGAAATCTCCGTGGGACACTCCTACACCGGAGGTGGGGACATGCCGGAGACCGACGACGTCTCCGTGGGTCTGCTTGGGGCCGACCTTCAGGCCGACCAGGGGTACTACCGCTTCGCGCAAATCTACGACGGCGAGCCGTGGACCGATGCGGAAGGCCCCCTCGCCGCTCCGGGAGTCAACGTCAGCGAAGGCGACTACCTGATTGCCGTGGACGGCACCGAGGTAACGACGGACGACAACCCGTACGCAGCCTTTGAGGAGACCGCCGAGGAACAGGTCCTCCTCACTGTTAACGACGAACCAACGGCCGACGGCGCCCGCGAGGTCACCGTCGTGCCCATCGATAGCGAGGCCGAGCTGCGCCGCATTGCGTGGATCGAGCACAACCGAGAGGTCGTCGACTCTCTCTCCGACGGCCGTCTCGGCTACGTGTACATCCCGGACACGGGCGACGGCGGATACGAGCGCTTTACGCGCAATTACTTCTCGCAACAGGACAAGGACGGAATGATCATCGATGAGCGGTACAACGGCGGCGGCTCGGCGGCCGACTACATGGTCAACATCATGAGCCGCGAGCTCCACGGGTACTTCAATAACCCGGTGGGCGAGAAGACGCCGTTCACCTCCCCCGGTGCCGGGGTCTGGGGCCCCAAGGTCATGATCATCAACGAAATGGCTGGGTCCGGTGGCGACTACCTGCCCTATCTCTTCCGCAAGATGGAGATTGGCCCCCTCGTGGGCACCCGCACCTGGGGCGGCCTCGTGGGCATCTGGGGCACGCCGCCCCTCGTGGACGGCGGCTCGATTACGGCCCCGCGCGGCGGCTTCTTCACGACGGAGGGCGAGTGGGCCATCGAAAACGAGGGCGTTGCCCCGGACATTGAGGTGGAAATGACGCCGCGCCTCGTGGAGGAGGGAGAAGACCCCCAGTTGCGGCAGGCCGTGGAAACCGGACTGGAGCGCCTGGAGACGGAGCGTTTGGACCTGATCGAGGAGCCCCCGGCGCCTACTCGTGTCCAGCGGCCCAGCGACGGGCAGTAACCCCGTACCCGTCTCTCCCAAAAAGAAAACGCCCCTCCTGTCCGGGGGAACGGATGGAGGGGCGTTGAGGGGCCGCCTGCCCGGGAGGATTCGAACCCCCGGCCTCAGCCTCCGCAAGGCTGCGCTCTGTCCAACTGAGCTACGGGCAGGTAAAATGGCATCCAGGCGACCTCGCCTGACTTAGTTCTCCTACACGTTTCGCAATTCAGAAAAGATCCGGCGCTCATAAAGTGTTCACGGCCGCCCGTCCTTGGCCGTCTCGAGAAGGGCCGCCTCCGGATCCAGGTGAAAAAAGTGATTCGTCGGCCCGCGGCCGTGGCCGAGCGAGAGGGCGTGACGAATGGCCCCCGTCACATACTGCTTCGCCCGCTGGATCGCCGTGTCCAGGTCGTGGCCCTTCGCCAGATTCGCCGCGATGGCCGATCCGTAGGTGCAGCCCGTGCCGTGCGTGTGTTTCGTCTCGATGCGCGGGGCCGAAAACCTGCGTGCGCCCTCCCCATCCACCAGCACGTCCACGGCCTTCTCATCGTCCGCCAAATGCCCTCCCTTCACCAGGACAGCGTCCGGCCCCGCCTGGAACAGGGCTTCGGCGGCCCGTTGCAGGTCGTCAATGGACTCGACGTCAATGTCTGTGAGATGCGCCGCCTCGTGCGCGTTCGGCGTGACCACGGTGGCTAGGGGCAGAAGCCTCTCCACCAGCGTCTCTATGGCTGCGTCCTGCAGCAGCTTGAATCCGGTCTTCGAAATCATGACCGGGTCCACGACGAACGGAGCCAGCCCGTGTGCCTCCACTCGGTCGGCCACGACCTCAATGATTTCGGGCGCGGACAGCATGCCGGACTTGGTCGCTCGAACGTCCATGTCCTCGGCCACCGCATCGATTTGTGCGGCCACCAGATCGGGCGGCAGGTCGTACGAGCGGGCAACGGTCTCGGTGTTCTGGGCGGTGATGGCAGTGAGGGCTGACGCACCAAACACGCCGTTGGCTTCCATCGACTTAAGGTCGGCTTGAATCCCGGCCCCGCCGCCGGAGTCGCTCCCGGCAATGGTGAGGGCAACAGGTTTTTCCATGAGGACCTCCAGAGAGTTGGACAAAGAGACAGTACGAAAGGCAATCGTGAACGGACAGCAGGGCGCAGTCTAAAACTACTTCCTCACTTCGTTCAGGGCGCGCAGGTAGGCGCGGGTGGCGGCCGAGGGGGCGTCGGAGGTCATAATGCCGGAAAGAACGGCGACCCCCTCGGCCCCGGCCTTTCGACAGGCCTCTACCCGATCGGGCGTGATGCCCCCCAGGGCGCACACCGGCGTCGGGGCGGCCGCCTCACAAAACGACCGCAGCGCCGCAAGGCCCGTTGGGGGCTGGTCCGGCTTGCTGTCTGTTTCAAAAATGGGACTGTAGAAATAATAGTCGCACCCACGGGCCCGATCGCCGGTCGCCTCAACCTCCTCGTGGGCCGAGTATCCGATCAGGGCCCCGTTCCCAAGCGTAGACCGCGCCCTCGACACCGACGGCCCCCGCCACCCAACGTGGAGGCCCGCATTCAGCTCCTGGGCCACCGCCATGTGGGTGTTTACCGTAACAGTAACGTCTTCCTCCGTCTTCCGAAGCCGATCTGTGAGGGACGCGGCTGCCGACGCAAAGCCATCCGGGCTCACGGTATGGTCGCGAAGGTGCACCCAGCGCACGCCGGCCCGCACCGCGGCGACGGCGCGGTCGGCCCGGCTCGGCTCCGTAAACCGATCGGCAATAAGAGCAAATCGCGGATGGGGAAGGGCAGGCATACGGTGGAATCGCATGTAGACGCACCGGCTCGTCTCCCTAATCGCCCACCATTCCCTCGGTGGGCGAAGACGCCTGGGCGTACAACCGTCGGGGAATGCGGCCGGCCCGGTGGGCGCGCCGTCCCGCCTCCACCGCCAGACGCATCGCATGTCCCATCTCAACCGGATGCTGCGCCTCGGCAATCGCCGTATTGAGGAGGATGCCGTCGTACCCAAGCTCCATCGCCGTGGCAGCGTCGCTCGCAGTCCCAATCCCCGCGTCCACGATGAGGGGCGTGTTCTCCACAACCTCCCGGATGATCCGGAGATTATACGGATTGACGAGCCCCATGCCGCTCCCGATCGGCGAGCCGAGCGGCATCACGGCCGCGCAGCCCAGGTTGGCGAGCTTCCGGCAGGTAATGGGGTCGTCGTTGGCGTAGGCCAACACCGTGAAGCCGTCCTCGACCAGTGTCTTTGCCGCCTCAAGAAGCTGCTCCACGTCCGGCAACAACGTCTCGTCGTCGCCGATGACCTCCAGCTTGATGAGATCGGTGTCGAGGGCCTCTCGTGCCAGTTGGGCCACGAGAACAGCCTCACGGGCCGTATAGCAGCCGGCCGTGTTCGGCAGAATCTCGTATCCCCCTCGTCGAAGGAGGTCGAGATGACTCTCCGGCGCGGGGCGTTCCACGTTCACCCGCCGAATCGCCACCGTCACGAGCTCAGTTTCCGTGGCCTCCAGGGCTTCAAGCATGACCTGCGGGTTGGGGTATCGGCTCGTCCCTACAATGAGACGAGACGAGAAGGTATACTCTCCGATTTCGAGCGAGTCATCTGTCGCCCGTACCGATCCGTTCGGGTATGCTTCGTCAGCCATAGAGGTAAAACGCCCCGATCGAAAAGCCAGAATTCAGACCCGAAATCGCTACCCGCCCTGTTGCGCCTGGATCACCTCGACGGTGTCCTCATCCGCAAGAGTTACATCGTCCCAGTCCTGCTGGCGAATCACGCTCTCGTTGATGGCCACGGCGACCCCAGTGGCCTCTTCCGGATCGATCTCCAGGTCGGTCAGCACGTCCACGAGTGGATATTCCGCGGGCAGGGAGTGCTCTTCCCCATTGACAGTCACCGTGATGCGGGTGTCGGTCGCGGAACTCATACGGTTGCGTTCGGGGGTGTAGCGTTGGAAAAACGGAGGGGAGAAAACGGCTCCAGCCACTCCGAGGTTTCCCCTGTCCGAACGAGCTGCGCGATCTCCTCAGCTGTCACGGGCGTGAGCAAAATGCCGTGGCGGTAGTGCCCTGTCGCCATAATGATGCCGGGGGCCCCCGACGGCCCCAGCAACGGCGCGTGGTCCCGGCTGGCGGGGCGCAGTCCTGCCCACGTCTCATCTACCGGCAAATCCAGGATGCCGGGCACCACCTCCCACGCCCCTTCCAGCAACTCGTAGAGGCCGCCGGCGGTCACCGTCGTATCAAAGCCCATTTCCTCGCTCGTGGCTCCCACAACAAGCCGCCCGCTGGATTTTGGGGCCAGGTATGCCTCCGGCCCGCGCACCACATGCTGAAGGTCGAAGGGGCGCTTGCGCCGGAGCTGAATCATTTGGCCCTTCACCGGACGAACCGGGGGCTCCGCGTCTGGAGTCAGCCCGTCAAGGTCTCGCGACCAAACCCCCGCAGCCACAATCACCCGATCGGCGTCCACGCGCTCCCCGTCCTCGGTCCGGACCGCCGGCCGATCCGAGTCGGGAATCACGGCGTCAATCGGGGTGTGCTCATAGAGCGTGCCGCCCGCCGACGTGAAGGCCGTCCGCAGGGCGTCCATCAGGCGCCGGTTGTCGACCTGATGATCCCCCGGTGAATAAACCGCAGCCGAAAGGCCCGGTGCCAAAAACGGCTCAATCTCTCGGGCCTCCTCTCCCGTCAGCCACTCCACCGACAGTCCCTGCCCCCGCTGAAACTCGTACCGGCGGCGCAGTGCTTCGGCGCTGTCCCGGTCGTCGGCCACGATCAGCGTGCCCTCCGTACGATAGTCTACCGTCCGGCCGCTGGCCGTCTCCACACGCTCCGCAAAGCCGGCCCACCGGCGGCGGCTCTCCCGGTTAAGCGCATAGAGGTCGAGCTCTTCGAAGCCGATCTCCGTATCGGGCGCAAGCATGCCAGCTGCCTGCCACGAGGTGCCGCGTCCTGCCTGTTCTTTCTCGAAAATGGTGACGGACACCCCCTGCCGCGCCAGTTCGAAGCCCGTGGCCAGTCCAATAGTGCCGCCTCCCACGATCGAAACAGTTTGTGCCATGCGCTCTCGAGCTGCAAATGAACTGTCGGTTCGGGTATTGTGTAAACGAGTCCGTGGCAACAGGTCCCCCTGCGCAGCCCTACCCCCTGCGGAATCGGGCGTCCATTCGTTTTGAAGCGGTAATTTTTCAAAATGTCTCACGGCACAGACATTCTGATCGTCGGCGCGGGACTGGCCGGAGCCACGGCGGCCTTCACCCTGAGCCGCCAGCACAACGTTCACGTTGTGGAGGCCGATGCGCCTGGGAGCGGGGCCTCGGGGGCGGCTGCCGGCCTGGTCAACCCCTTCATGGGCCGCCGGGCCCGTCCGGTGCGTCGCCTGCGCGAGGCCCTCGCCGCTTGCTCCCGCCTCCTGGAGCGCGCGGGCGCGAGCGAGTTGTTTCCCCAGCGAGGGGTTCTGCGCCCCGTCGTTGAGGAGGACCAGGAAGCCTCCTTTCGGGAGGCGGCACGCGAGCACCCCAGTCTCGCAGCGTGGGTCCCGCCCCGGGAGGCCCGTGACCGGTTCCCCGGCGTACAGACCGGGAAAGGCGCGCTCTGGATTCCTCAAGCAGGGGCCATCAATGTTCGGAAAATGGTCGGAGCCCTGCTGGAAGCCGCTGAGGCCAACGGGGCCGTCGTCGAGACGCAAGCCCCCGTCTTGTACTGGCGCGAAACCCCGTCCGCGGCAGTCGTGGAGGTGGAGCGGGGTCACGAGACGGAGGACCTGCAGGCCGACCGCGCAATCCTGGCCCTCGGGCAGGGCTACCCCCCATTCCCAGAACTGCGTCGCCTGGGCCTCACGGGGGTGAAAGGACAAACGGTCCGGGTCGAACGTCCCTCGTCACT
Source organism: Salinivenus sp. (assembly GCA_046540815.1). Classification (GTDB taxonomy): domain Bacteria; phylum Bacteroidota; class Rhodothermia; order Rhodothermales; family Salinibacteraceae; genus Salinibacter. The sequence continues at coordinate 13,189 of JBKHEM010000015.1, read as the reverse complement.
GAACGGATCACTCCCGCCCCTCTCGGGCCGCGGATATGTGGTGCCCGACGGCGACACCCTCGTGCTGGGCAGCAACTACGACAACGACTTCGACGACCTCACGCCTGACCCCGACGCCACAGAGTACATCCGAGAAAAGACCAGCCGAATGGTCCCTGCCCTCGCCGATGCCACGGTCGTCGATGAAGTGGCGGGCGTTCGGGTTAAACAAAAGGGATCCAACCAGCCGGTCCTCGGTCCCCTTCCGGACCGCACCCGCATTTGGGTGTTCACGGCCCTGGGCTCGAAGGGCCTCCTCACGGCCCCTCTCCTCGCTCAATCTCTCCCTCATTACCTGGATGATCCCTCCCACATTCCTGAGCTCCTCGCTCCGGACGCGTAAACCCCCCACACATCCGCTTATCTGATTCCATGGACACCGCCACGCCCGCCCTCGACGTCCTGCTGCACCGGGCCCTCCAGCACGTGGAGGACTGGGAAGCCTCCTGGGGGGCATTTGAGAAGCATCCGTCCCTTGGCGTTCCCCCCGCGCGCCTCGATGCTGCGTTCGACGACTACCTGGAGCGGCTGGAACGCAACTACCCGTTTCACCATCCCCGCTACGCCGGCCAGATGTTGAAGCCGCCCCATCCGGTGGCCGTTGCTGCCTACGTCGCAGCCCAGCGAATCAACCCCAACAATCACGCCCTCGACGGCGGGCCGCCCACAAGTCAGATGGAAAAAGAGGTCGTGGCGGACCTTGCCGCCATGCTTGGCCTCCCCAACGAGTCCTTGGGCCACCTCACAGGCGGGGGCACCGTCGCCAACCTGGAGGCCCTGTGGGTCGCCCGTGAGTCCCACCCCGAGAGCACCATCGCCGTAAGCGCCGATGCTCACTACACCCACGAACGGATGGGCCGGGTGATCGATACAGAAGTGACACCGCTGCCCACCGACGCCCGGGGCCGCCTGCGGCTCGACACCCTCGAAGAGGCCCTCCAACAGGAGCCCATCGGCACCGTCGTCCTTACGGCCGGGACGACCGGGCTGGGGAGCGTAGACCCAATTGCCGAGGCTGTCCCCCTCTGCCGTGCGTACGGGGCTCGCGTGCACGTCGACGCGGCGTACGGCGGATTTTTTCGGTTGCTCATTCACGACGACGCCCCCTCCTTCGAGGGGTTTCCCGAAGAGGATTTCCGCGCCATTCAAGAGGCCGATTCCGTTGCCATCGATCCCCATAAGCACGGCCTGCAGCCCTACGGGTGCGGTTGCATTCTCTTCCGGGACCCGACCGTTGGGCGCTTCTATCAGCACGACTCGCCCTACACCTACTTCACGTCGGACGACCTGCACCTGGGCGAAATTAGCCTCGAATGCTCGCGGGCCGGGGCCGCGGCCGGGGCGCTCTGGTGCACCTTGCAGGCCCTTCCACTGGCTCCGGACGACGGCGTGGGCGCCATCGTGGCCGCCTGCCTGCGGGCCGCCCGTACCTGGGCCGACGCCGTCCGCAAAAGCGACTCCCTTACGCTCTTGGCTTCCCCTGAGACCGACATCGTCGCGTACATTCCCACCCCCAGCGAACCGTCCCTGTCTTCCGTCGACGCCGCGAGCCAGTCGCTCTTCGACCAGGCCATGAACGACCCCGACGAGCCCATCTTTACGAGTCTCTACCGCCTCCCCGCCGACGCCCTCACCACGCTCCACCCCTCACTGACGGTCGACCAAGACGAGGCCGCCGTTCTGCGGAGCGTGCTCATGAAGCCGGAACACGAGACGTATGCCGAAACGCTCGTAAACCGTCTCGCGGAGTGGACCCAATAACGGCCCCGCTTGCGCTCATCAGGAACTCATCGCACAACTGTGACCGAACTACGGACAATAAACGCCCCGTCGTATTCCTCCTGTATGAACTCCAGGGCCTCCTCCGCCTCCGCTCGCTCCGCAAACGCCCCAATTCGCACGCGATAGTACGGCTGCGAATACTCCATCACGATGGGGGGAGACGACCGAAAAACCGCCTGCGGCGCATCGTCCTCATTTTCTTCCCACCACTCCTGGACCTCCCCCTGGACGTCCTGTGCAGATTCCTGATCCTCCGTCGAGAACACCTGCACGCGGAAGCCCTCAATGGACTGCCGCACCCCCTCGTCCGCCCGCCCACTTAAAAGCTGTGAGGGCACCTGGTGCGAGATGCTCTCTGTCTGGTTCGAAACGTCGATCTGGTATGCGGACGGATCAAAGGACTCGAAGTCAGCGACGGCCGCCCGGGCCCCCTCCGTCTCCCCTTCTTCTTCCTTCTCCTCCTCTGCCTCTTCCTCCGCAACAGACGACTCCGTTTGCTCCTCTTCCGGTCCCGATTCGGGCTGCGACTGGGACGGCCCACTGCAGGCACAGAGCACCAGGAGAACGAGGACGGGGAGCGTAGTCCGAGAAATCACCATGGAAAAGGGTCTGTGAGAAACGCCGTGCATACACGATTCCTTCTTCGGTGCGCTACCGCCCCACCGGGTGCCAGGTGGTCTTGTATTCAACGAAGGGCGTAATCCAGTAGGGCGACGCGCTGTCGTCAGATCGCCACTCGGCAGCCGACCGAGACGGCCGGAACTCCAGTCGGGTCACACTCGCGGCCCCCTCCTCCTCAAGCACCGTCCGCTCCTCCTTCGAAGCCCCCACGCTCAGAATGGCGTCCACGTCGCGGTGCCCCCCTACGTGCCCGCGCAACTCCTCTCGCTGCCCCGTCAGGATGTTGACCACTCCGCCCGGGAGGTCGCTCGTGTCCAACACCTCTGCAAGATCCAGGGCCAGGGTCGGCGCCTCGGTTTCCACAATCAAGATCACCGCATTGCCGGAGACGATGATCGGGGCCATGCAGGACACGAGGCCCAACAAGGGAGCCGTCCGGGGCGCAAACGCCGCGACGACCCCCGTGGGCTCCGGTACGGTAAAGTCGAAGTGAGCGCTGGCCACCGGGTTGACCGCCCCGAACACCTGGGTAAATTTATCGGACCAGCCGGCGTACCACACCAGCCGGTCAATGGCCGCGTCGACCTCCGCCGCCGCCTCGGCGGCCTCGTAGCCGGCCGTCTCTTCCAGTTCGGCTTCAAACGCCGACCGTCGAGACTCCAGCATCTCCCCCATCCGGTACAGGATTTGGCCCCGGTTAAAGGCATTCCGCGACGCCCAGCCGCCCTGGGCGTCGCGGGCGGCCACCACGGCATCTCGGAAGTCTTTGCGCGAGGCACGACAAATGTTGGCCACGAAATTGCCCTGATGGTCAGTGGCAGTTAGGTATCGTCCGCTTTCGGTTCGGGGGAATTCCCCGCCGATGTAGAGCTTGCGGGTTTTGTAGACGGGGAGCCGTTCGTAGGCGCTGGGGGACTGGGTTGCCATGACTGAGCGTGTACGTCTAAGTAGGGAAGCAAACCGTGAACACCGCCTTCGCGACCAAACCCACTCTCTTTGTATCCGCCGAAGGGGCTCGCCGGATCGAACTTGTTGTACGTATTGCCCCACACGACCCCACTTTTGAGGGCCTGCGAGATTGAGAACAGCTTCGATCCTTTGTCGCTCCAAATGCCGGAGGCCAGGCCATATTCCGTGTTGTTGGCGCGCTCAACGGCCTCCTCCGGCGTCCGGAAGGTGGAAACCGAAAGCACCGGCCCAAAGATTTCCTCCTGTGCGATCCGGTGCGACTGCGTGACGTTGGTGAAGAACGTAGGCGGGAACCAGTAGCCGCGCTCGGGCAGGTCGCAGGCCGGCTGGAATTTTTCGGCGCCCTCCCGCTCGCCAACATCCACGAGGCGGCGGATTTTCTCAAGCTGCTGTTTCGAATTGATGGCGCCGATGTCGGTGTTTTTGTCCAGAGGATCGCCCACCCGGAGCGTCGCGATGCGGTGGCGCAGCTTTTCAATGACTTCCTCGGCGATGCTCTCCTGCACCAGGAGCCGGGAGCCCGCACAACACACGTGACCCTGATTGTAGTAGATGCCGTCGACAACCCCCTTGACCGCCTGGTCGATGGGCGCATCCTCAAAGACGATGTTGGCCCCCTTCCCGCCCAGCTCCAGCGTGAGTCGCTTCCGAGTGCCCGCCAACTGCTTCTGGATGTGCTTCCCGACCTCGGTGGAGCCGGTGAACGCAATCTTGTCGATGTCCGGGTGCTGGACGATGGCCTCGCCCACCCCGCCGGCCCCCTGCACGATGTTGACGACGCCCGGCGGCAGGCCCGCTTCCTGAATGACCTCCGCCAGCTTCATCGCCGTCAGGGGCGTGGTTTCCGCGGGCTTGAGCACCACCGTGTTGCCCGTGGCGAGGGCCGGGGCCAGCTTCCAGGCCGCCATCAGCAACGGGAAATTCCACGGAATGATCTGGCCGCAAACGCCGAGGGGCTCCGGGCGGCCCGGCCCCGGGAGGGCATATTCCAGCTTGTCGGCCCACCCGGCATAGTGAAAGAAGTGCGCGGCCACCAGCGGGATGTCCATGTCGCGCGACTCGCGGATGGGCTTGCCGCCGTCCATGGACTCCAGGACGGCAAATTCCCGCGATTTCTCCTTGATCATCCGCCCGATGCGGTAGATGTACTTGGCCCGCTCGGCCCCCGGCAGGTCCCGCCAGTGCGACTCGTAGGCCGTCCGCGCAGCCTGAACGGCGTCGTCCACCACCGGGTCGTTGGCGAGGCCCACCTCCGCGATCGTCTCCTCTGTCGCCGGATTGATCGAGGGGAAATACTCCTCCACCTCGCGGAACGCGCCGTCGACGAACGGGCCGTACCGGTCTTTGAGCCGGACGTGGTCGGCGGACTGGGGGGCAGGCGCGTACTCCCAGCGGTCGCCGAATAGGAGTTCTCGGGCCGTGTCGGGGGGAGCTTCTACGTCAGCCATAAGCTTCAAGCGAATGATTTAGTATCAGCAGCAAAGGGGTCAACGAAGCCAGTCCCTGATATTTTTTATTGCGTACGTGGTGTCGCCCATCTGCCCAATCAATACGGTATCCGGAATGGGGCTCAACGGACGAAACCCAGGCCTCCCGTCCACAGGATCATCCCAGCGACAGGTACCGCTTTGAGTAATACCGGCCGTGCCGCTCCTTCTCCAGCTGAAGCAGGAGGTCATTTAGGAGCGAAGAGGCCCCGATGCGGAACCGATCGGGGGTCAGCCACGCGTCGCCCAGCGTCTCCTTGACCATCACCAGGTAGCGCAGGGCCGTTTTGGCGTCCCGGATGCCGCCGGCCGGCTTCATTCCTACCCGCTGCCCGGTTTCCAGGTAGTGATCCCGGATGGCCTCCAGCATCACAAGGGTGACGGGACGCGTAGCGGCCGGCTTGATCTTGCCGGTCGACGTTTTGATAAAGTCGGCCCCGGCATCGATGGCGATTTGGCTTGCCAGGCGCACCGCATCGTACGTTTCGAGCTCACCGGTTTCCAGAATTACCTTCAGGTGTGCATCGCCCGAGGCCTCGGCAAGCGCGCAGAGTTCTTCGTGCACCTGCGCGTACCGGCCCGAGAGGAAGGCCGTGCGGTTCATGACCACGTCGATTTCGTCAGCACCGGCTTCACGCGCCTCTTTGACTTCCGCCACACGGTCGTCGAGGGCGGCCTGTCCACTCGGGAAATAGCTGGCCACCGAGGCGATCTGGATGTCTGTGCCGGACAGCTGCGCCCGGGCCACCGGCACCATCGTCGGATACACGCACACCGCCCCCACGGACGGGTAGTCCACGTCGCTGTGGGGATTGGGCGTACGGGCCTTTTGGCAGAGGGCCCGCACCTTGCCGGGCGTGTCTGCCCCCTCCAGCGTCGTCAGGTCGAGCATCCCAATGAGCATCCGGAGCCCCTGCACCTTCGACTCGGTCTTGATGCTGCGCGACGACAGGCGAGTGGCCCGCTCCTTGACCGCAACCTCATCGACGGTCGGGATTTGAGGCGGACGATAGTCCGAATCGGGAGACACCTGCATAAGCGAGACGGCGGATCAGCGAATGAAAACGGGCACGGGCGACGGTCGACTGGACCGGGAGTCATGGAATTGGATAGCGCGGGCGAAGTTCACCGGGCCTCGCCCTACCGTTCCACGACCTCGTCGAGGTTGTAGCGCTTTCGTTTGTCCCAAAGGGTCTTCTTGGAGATGCCAAGCCCCTCGGCAATATCGGCGTAGCTGTCGTCCGGGCGGTCCTCCAGGGTGCGGCGGATGTACGCTTTTTCGACGTCTTGAAGCGTGCGCCCAAGGGGAAACTGAAACGCTTCTCCCGTCCCGTGCATGTTGTCGAGCCGGCCCGGCGGGGCGAGGGTCAGGTCGCCTGCGTCAATCTGGTCGTCATTGGTGAAGATCATTGCCCGTTCCAGGACATTGCGGAGCTCCCGAACATTCCCCGGCCACATGTGACTACGAAGTTTTTTCGTGGCGGCCTCGGTGAAGCCCTGGACGTTGCTCCCAAACTCGCGATTAAAGTCCTGGACCAGGTGGTGCGCAATCCGCATCACATCCTCGCCCATGTGGCGGAGCGGCGGCATTTTCACGTTCACCACGTTGATGCGGTAGAACAGATCTTTCCGAAACGTCTCGTCCTGGACACTTTCCTCCAGCTCTGAGTTGGTCGCGCACAGGATGCGGACGTCTGCCGTTAGATCGTCGACCCCGCCAAGCCGGCGGAACTGTCGACTCTCCAGAAAGGACAGGAGCTTGGCCTGGAGGGCCATACTCATCGAATCGATTTCGTCGAGGAAGAGAGACCCCCCATCGGCCACTTCGATCAGGCCCTCCTTTGAGTCGCGGGCATCTGTAAAGGCGCCCTCCTCGTACCCAAACAACTCCGCCTCAAGGAGATTGTCGGGAAGCGCGGCGCAGTTGATCTCGGTAAACGACTCTTTGGCCCGGGGCGAGTTGTAGTGGAGCGTCTTGGCAGCCAGGTTCTTCCCCGTCCCCGTCTCCCCGGTAAAGAGAACCGTCGTGTTGGAGGCGTTACAGAGCGTTCGAATGGTATCCCGGACCCGTACAATTGGGTCGCTCTCGCCCAGAAGACCCTCAATCGGATACTTCTTCTGTTGCTGGGTCTTGATTTCTTCCAGCTCCTGCTGCGCCCCGTACAGGCTGATCGCCTTCTCCAACAGGGCCCGCAACTCTTCCAGATTGACGGGCTTTTGCAGGTAGTGAAACGCCCCCTGCTGCATGGCCTCCACGGCTGTCTGCACAGACGAATGTGCCGTCATAATGATGACCGGTGCCTGCAGCCCCCGCTCCTGGAGCGTTTGCAAGAGTTCGACGCCGTCCATTTCCGGCAACATCATGTCCGCAACCACGACGTCCGGGGTTCGGGCCTCGTCCTCCAGTGCCTCCAACATCGACAGGGGATTCAGATAGGCCTCCACCTGATAGCCGTCTCGTTCCAGGACGTTGGAGAAGAGATTGCCGATCTTCGGCTCATCGTCTACGACGTAGATGCACTTATCCATACGAGGAGCAGATGTGTGTCGAAAATCATTCGGCCCCGGACCTACCCGGCCAGAGCCTCCAATGCACCACTCGCGTCAACGGGGCGGTGGGCGGACCGTCTGACGCTTCGGGCCAATTGGTGGGTTGATTGTCCTCCACAAGCCACGACGGGTGTATTTGCTATTCTACTATACAAGGAAACGGTTAAATGATTTTGGACCCTTCAAGGATTCTTCCACGGGGTAATTTTACACGAAAGAGGGAGGGTGTCAATGGCTCGGCGGATGAGCCTCCAGGCCTCACCAGTCCAACAACTCTAGCGCCCCGGCGTATCAGGCCGCTGGTTTTCCGGTGACTCCGACCTGTCTTCAATCTCAATGCGCCGCTTTCTTTTTCCCCCGCTGGTCCTGATCGTCGCTCTTGTGCTCAGCGGATGTGGAGACACGGAGGACCCCGAGTCTCCCACACGCCTCACCGACGACCTGGGACGAACGGTTGAGGTGAACCGGCCCGTCGAGCGCGTGGTCTCCCTGGCCCCGAACCTCACGGAACTGGCCTTCGCGGCCGGGGCCGGCCACACGCTCGTGGCCGTCACGTCCTCGGACGACTACCCGCCGGCCGTCGACTCTATCGATCACGTGAGCGCCCTCCCCGTCGACTTTGAAGCCCTTGCCCGCCGGGAGCCCGACCTCGTCCTCGCCACCGACCAGGTGAATGAGCCCGGCGACACGGACACGTTCGCCTCGCTGGACCTGCCGGTCTACTTCTTTTCGTTCTCCTCCCTGACCGACGTGTTCGAGTCAATTGAGCGGATGGGGACGCTCCTGGGAACCGAACAGGTGGCCCAGGACAGCGCGCGGGCCCTCCGGCGCCGGGCCGAAACCCTACGGTCCCAAACGGCCGACCTCTCCTCCGAGGAGCGCCCGCGCGTCCTCGTACTCATCGGGGATGAGACGCTCTACAGCTTTGGACAGGACAGCTACATCCACACGCTGGTCGACATGGCAGGCGGGCGGAGCGTGACGGACTCGCTCGACGCGGACGCGCCCACCCTGACGGAAGAGTACGTTCTCACCGAGAAGCCGGACGTGATCGTTGGGGCGTGGGGGACCGACTACGATCCCGACCGTCTCGAAGAGCTACATCCGACCTGGGACGTGGTGCCCGCCCTCCAGAACGATCGTGTCTACAGCCTGCCGGAGGACCTGCTGCTGCGGCCCGGTCCGCGGCTCGTGGACGGGGCGTGGCGCATGGCTGCTCGTCTTCATCCCGATCGGGTTTCTCCCGAGGCCGACTCGGGGGCCCGCCCTGATTCAGCGTCATCCGACTCTGCGACCGCTCCCCCCACGCCATGAACCGCCCCTGGCTCGTCGGCCTGGGCCTGACGGCTGCCCTGATCGGAACGGTGGGCGCGGCCGTCTCCGTGGGGAGCACCGCCGTGAGTTGGACGGAAACGTACCGGGTCCTTCTGCATCAATCGCTGGGGCTCGGACACGAGACGGACCCGGTCGTCTCTCGCATTGTGTGGCGGTTGCGCCTGCCGCGCGCCGTGCTAGCCTGCGTGGTGGGTGGAGGGCTGTCCATCATTGGCGTGACGATGCAGACCCTGGTGCGCAATCCGTTGGCCGAGCCGTACATCCTGGGCATTTCGAGCGGCGCCTCGGCCGGGGCCTCTCTTTTCTACCTCGGCTTCTTGCCGCCGCTTCTCTCCAAGACACTCAGCATGCCCGTCGCAGCGTTTTTGGGCGGCCTCGCGTCCATTACCGTCGTGTACCTGGTGGCCCGCAATGGCCCTCGCGTGTCGGTGGCCCGCCTCCTGCTGGCCGGCGTGGCCATGTCGGCCCTCATGGCCTCAATCACCTCGTTCATCACGTACTCCTCCCCCGAGCCCGACAAGCTCCGCGCCGTCCTCTTTTGGTTGCTCGGCTCGCTGAACGGGGCGCGCTGGGAGCTCCTGCCCATCCCCCTCCTTACCACGGCCCTCGGCCTGGGCACGCTCCTTGTGCTGGCCCGCCCCCTCGACGCCATGCTTGTGGGGGAGGAACCGGCCTACAGCCTGGGCATGCCGGTGGAGGCCATCAAGCGGGGCCTCATCGTGCTTGCGGCCCTGGTGACCGGCACCCTGGTGGCCGTCTCCGGCACGATCGGCTTCGTGGGCCTCATCGTTCCTCACGCGGTGCGCCTGGTCGTAGGGGTGCCTCACCGGCGGCTCGTGCCACTGAGCTTTATGGTGGGCGCCATCTTCCTCTGCTGGACCGACCTGGCCGCCCGTACGGTCCTGCCGGCGCAGGAGGTGCCCGTCGGCGTTCTGACGGCCCTCTGTGGCGTGCCCTTTTTCCTGTTCCTCCTCCGTCGCCGCGCCTATCGCTTTGGTTGACGCTCGCTTGTGTGAGACTGCGCCTCTTGCACGACGGCCCCCCGGACAAACCTTTTCCGGGACGCCGTCGTACCGCTGTACGCCTTCTTTTCAATCACAACTGAAAACGCGATGGCCGACGTGTCCTCGCCTCCGTCCGACGACCTCACCTCGGCGGGCACGGTGTCCCAAAACGGGGAGGCCGACGCTCTGACGATCGACCGTCCCATCCCGAGCACGCTGGATGACATTCGCGTGCCGGTCGAGGACGATCTGGAGGCCTTCCAGACGTATTTCCGAGAGGCCATGCGGGCCGATCACACGCTGCTGGATAAGATTACCCAGTATGTCCTGTGGCAAAAGGGCAAGCGCATCCGCCCCCTCCTCGTTCTTCTCGCGGCCAAGGCCTGCGGCGGAGCCACCACCGACATGACGCACCGCGCCGCCGCGCTGGTGGAACTGCTCCACACCGCCACCCTCGTGCACGACGACGTGGTCGACGACGCTGAGCGGCGCCGCGGTGTCTTTTCGATCAACGCCCTCTGGAAAAACAAAATCGCCGTGCTGATGGGTGACTTTCTCCTCAGCCGCGGCCTGCTCCTGTCGCTCGACCACAACGACTACACCGTCCTCCACACCCTCTCCGACGCTGTGCGCCGGATGAGTGAGGGCGAACTCCTGCAAATCGAGAAGTCCCGCCTGCTGGACATCGACGAGGACACCTACTTCCGAATCATCTCCGACAAAACCGCCTCCCTCATCTCCGCCTGCACAAAAAGCGGCGCCGTCAGCGTCACTGACGAAGAGGCGGTCATCGAGCGCATGGATCGCTTTGGGGAGGCCCTCGGCCTCGCCTTCCAAATTCGCGACGATCTGTTTGACTACAGCGAGCAGGACTCGGGAAAGCCCATCGGGATCGACCTGCAGGAGAAAAAGATGACCCTTCCGCTCATCGTAGCCCTGCGGGAGGCGGGCCGCCGAGAACGCAAGCGGATCCTCAAAATCGTGGACCGCGAAGAGAAGAACCGTGGGGATCTTCAGGAGGTGGCCGCCTTCGTGTCCGATCATGACGGCATTGCGTACGCGCGGCAGCGCATGGAGGCGCTAGCGGAAAAAGCCATGTCCCTCCTCGCTCCCCTCCCCCCGTCCGATGCACGCGCCTCCCTCGTGGGCCTCACCGAGTTCGCCATCAAGCGCACCCGCTAGGCGGTGACACACATCGCGTTTGGTCGGTCCCACCGTTAGATTGAACGGGACCTTTCTTCGCCCCCGTCCTACACAGTCTGACTCCTGCCATGCCTTCGGTTCATCTTCTCGGCACCGGCGCCGCGATTAGCGATCCGCACCGCACCACCACCATGCTGGCGGTGACGGACGACCGATCTCCGCCCCGCACCCTGATGGTGGACTGCGGCGGCGACGCCCTGCAGCGACTCCAGCAGTGCGGCCCGTCCATCGACAGCGTGTCTGGACTCGTTATCACCCACGCCCACATGGACCACGTGAGCGGTTTTCCGCTCCTCATGGAAAAGGTGTGGCTGGACGGACGAGACCGGCCGTTGCCCGTGATGGGCATTGAGCCGGCATTGGCCCAGGCCCGGCGCTCGTGGGACGCTTTTGAGCCGGTCCACGCGGGATGGGACGGCATCCCCCCCATCGACTGGCGGCCCGTCGATGAGGCGGCCGGGGCGACTGTGTGGGACGAGGCCCCCTGGACAGTCACGGCCGCGCCGGTGCCACACGGCGACACCCCAACCGTGGGCCTTCGCTTTGAGCACGACCCGACCGGCCGCGTGCTGGCCTACTCGTGTGACACCTCCGGCCCCGCCGACTCCGTCGTGGAACGGGCCGCCGACGCCGACATTCTGATCCACGAGGCCAACGGGGGCCCCTCAGAGAATCACTCAACGGCCGCGGAGGCCGCCCAAGTGGCGGACCAGGCCGGTGTGGACCGCCTGGTGCTCGTCCACCTCCCCCCTGGCGACAAGAGCGAGGAGCTGCGCCGCGCCCGACAAATCTTCCCGCACACGGACCTCGGTGAGGAGCTCGGCACCTATTCCTTGTAGACGCTCAGAGGACGTAGAGCGCCACGGCAAAATAATGGCAGATGCTGCCGATGAGGACGAACACGTGCCAGATGGCGTGGCCGTAGCGGAGCGAGTGCCAGCCGTAAAAGATGACGCCAACCGTGTAGGCGAGACCACCCGCGCCCACCAGCAGCAGACCCCCGATGGGCAGCGCCGCGCTCACCGGATCGACGAAGAGAATGCCCAGCCAGCCCATCACGAGATACAGCGACGTCGCGGCCGGGTGATACCGGTGCTTCGAGAAGAGCTTAAACAGCAGCCCGGCCAGCGCCAGACCCCACACGAGGGCCAGAAGCGTCCAGCCCCATCCGTCGCGCATCAGTAGGGTCGTAAATGGCGTGTAGGTCCCCGCGATGAGAAGGAAGATGGCGACGTGATCCAGCACCCGGAGCGTCTTCTTTGTCCGGGGTGAACGGACGCTGTGGTAGGCCGTGGAGGTGCCGTACAACAGCACGAGGGTGCCCCCAAAGACCGCGGACGCGGCCAGGTCCCACCCGTCCCCCGCCAGGCCCGCGAGGACCAGCAGCCCAATCCAGCCGATCACACTCAGGATCAGCCCCACGCCGTGCGTAATGGCGTTGGCGAGTTCTTCCTCGTAGGTCTGCCGCTTGCGCGGGTCCCGGGTCGGATCCATGCCGTCAAGGGGATCGACGAGCGATCGGTTGCAGTCGTCTCTGTTTGAGCCGCGGGGCCGGCAAAAGAAGAAACAGCGGACTCAGCGTTGTTATCCAGAAGTTGTCTTTTTGCCCCCGGTCTGGCTGTCCCCCGAATCGGGCTGTTCCGCCGGACTCCCCGTCCGGCGCCACGCACGGTAGGCGTAGAGGTCCTGCTCCACCAGCGCGAGGCAGGCCGACACCACCGCCGCGTCGTCGACGAGGCCGAGGACGGGCAATGCGTCGGGGATGAGGTCCAGCGGATTGAGGACGTAGAGAAGCGCAAAGGCCGCGGCACTGAGGGTCCACACCGGCACCTCCCGGTAGCGGCCGTGGCGGGCGTCCCGCACGAGGTGGAGGAGCAGCCGCCCGTCTTCCATCAGGCGGCCGAGCGGCCCGTCGCCCCGAAAGCGCTGCTCGATGGCATCGGCTCGTTCGACAACCGTGTCAAGGTCCGCCTCCGTCACCCGACGCGCCCCGTCGGCAACGTACTCGCGGTCGATGCGGTCAAGACGATCGGGCAGGGCTCTGTTGCGAAGCCGATGGAGGCCCGACCGAACACGACCCCAGACGGAGAGTCCATCGGCCGTGTGTGGCTCGGGGGCAGAATTGGGAGTATCAGACACGAGAGGAGGAGGCTATGGGGACGTCCGAAGCTAATTTTAAAACGGCTGTTGAACCGAGAA